>NZ_JBHYJC010000035.1:0-76710 GCF_042749045.1 Streptomyces sp. NPDC059008
AACTAAAACCCCCGCCCGGGGCGCGTGTGTTTGGTCTACACCCTCCCGCGCCCCGCCCACGGGCCGCGGGGGCGCCGCGGCCCCCCCGGCCCCCCCCACGGCCGAACCCGGCCCGGTTGCGGTTACCAGATCTCGTTGACCCACTCGGGGTGGTCGACGAACGGGTTCCGGTTGTGCTGGTACTTGTCGAAGATCACCTGGTTGCGGCGCTTCTCGAAGTCGGACGGCGGGTCCTGCCGGCTCCACTCCTTCAGGACCGAGAGCCGGCCGAGGTACGGCTGGCTGCCGTTGTCGACCTTGTCGTTGGGCTCCAGGTCCGGGAAGCCGTCGTCACCGTCGTAGCGGACGGCCATGTAGAGGATCATGCGGGCGACATCGCCCTTGTCCGCGTCGCGGGGCTCGAAGGAGTCGTCGTCGGTGTAGTTGCCCGGCGCCTCGCCGACCTCCGTACCGCCGTTGTCGAAGTCCTTGTTCCCGCGGGTGCTGTTGACGGACACGTCCGCCGGCCGCAGATGGTGGATGTCGGTTCCGGGGCCGGTGGCGGTGCCGAAGTCGCCGTGCGACTTCGCCCAGACGTGCTCGCGGTTCCAGT
Organism: Streptomyces sp. NPDC059008; assembly: GCF_042749045.1. Classification (NCBI taxonomy): domain Bacteria; kingdom Bacillati; phylum Actinomycetota; class Actinomycetes; order Kitasatosporales; family Streptomycetaceae; genus Streptomyces; species Streptomyces sp. NPDC059008. The sequence goes on from NZ_JBHYJC010000035.1 coordinate 593, forward strand.
CGTCCGGTTCGGCGCCGTTGGCGTTCTTGCTCTGGGACTTTCCGGTGTACAGCTGAATGACGTTCGCGCTGTTGGCCGGGTCCTCGTCGGTGTCCTTCAGGGCGTCCCAGACCTGGGAATAGGTCAGCTTTCCGGTCTGGGTCTCGCTGATGATCCGGTGCAGCGCGCCCTTGAGCTCCTGGCCGGTCTTGCCCACGGCGTCTTCGTAGTACGTGTCGTCATAGGCGGTGACGGAACCGCGCGGTGCGGCCGGGGTGGCCGTCGCACCGGCCGGGATCTGCACAGCCACCGCCACCATGACGGTGGTCGCGGCGATGGCCAGCAAGCGGCCACGGCGAATTATGTGGGTCTTGTCCACGAAGGGTGTCCTCTCCCCGAATTGTGGTACCAGGCCGTGAAATGTGTGGGGCACGACCGGCACCGGCCGTTGGGAATACGGCCACTTGGCAGCTTTCCATCGCAGTAATCACCACAGTGTGAACACCAGGGGAGAGTTGTGTGTCCGCCCCGTGGCAATCGCCGAATTCCCCCCGAAAGGGCGGCGGAATTCATCGGTCCGCCGTCAGGACCGCGCCGCGCAGGCCTCCTTCGGCTCGACCACGGGCACCTGGGCCCGCGGCGCGGGGGCTCCCGCCGGGGCCGACGACCCCGCGCCGGGACGGCGCCGCAGGTCGGGCAGCAGCGTGGCGATCCCGACGGCGGCCAACGCGGCACCGAGCCACAACGGGGCACGCAGCCCGAAGGAGTCGATCGCCAGACCGCCGACCGAGGAACCCACGATGACGCCGAGGGTGATGAAGGACGAGTGCACGGTATTCACCAACGGCCGGGCGTTTCCGGTGCGTTGCACACGAGTGGCCATCGCCGGATTCATCGTGACACCGACCAGACCGATTCCCGTCAACAGCACCACCGCCGGTACGGCGAGATGAGCAAGCAGCGCGAACCCGGCCAGGAAGAGGAAATTCAGTGCCAGCCCGACGAGTTGGACACCGACCGTGAACCGGTCCGCCAGTCGCCCCACGACGGTATTGCCGAGGACGGTGGCGGCGCCGTATCCGACGAGCAGCAAGGGCACGGTTCCGGTACTGAATCCCGTGACCTCGGTCAGAATGGGGTTGGCATAGCTGAACGCGGAGAATGTCGCACCGATGATGAGCGTGCTGGTGGAGAACACCAGCCACAGCCGGGGATTTCGGAAGACCGCCAGCTCTTCCCGGACGTTCCCACCGCCCTCGGCGCGCCCCAGCCGGGGAACTCCGGCGAGTGTGGCGAGCGCGGCCGACACCGCGATCCCGGAAATGACCCAGAACGCCACCCGCCAGCCGAAGCGTTCCCCGACCACCGTCGACAGCGGCAGCCCCAGCAGCGTGCCGAGCATCAGCCCGTTCATCAGCACCGCGATGGCGCGGCCGCGGACCTCCGGCCGGGTCAGCTGGACACAGATCGACATCGCGACGCCGAAGAACGCCTGCGAGGCGACCCCGGTGACGATCCGCGCCACCAGCATCACCCCGTAGTCCGGCGCGAGGGCGGCGAGCACATTGCCCGCCAGGAATATCCCGAACAGCACCATCAGCGCGGTCTTCTGACGCAGCCTCACCATGGCGACGGTGAGGAACGGCCCACCGGCCGCCATGGCCACCGCGAAGGCGGTGATGAGATAGCCGATCTGTGGCACGCCCACCCCCAGCCCGTCCGCCATCTGCGGCATCAGCCCGGCCACCACGAACTCACTGGTCACCATGGCGAAGATCCCGACGGCCAGCACATACACGGCGCGCGGCACGGCCCGACCTCCCTTTCCCATCCGATCGATCCCCTGCGAGAGCGGGCGAAGGCCCCCGGAAATCCGGGCGACCCCGCGTGCGGGGGGGGCGGCACAGCGCGCCACGACAGCCCCGTTCCGCCCGCTGCGAGGACGATACAGCATTTTGGATCGCACGTTCCAAAACCCCGTCGAGCGAGCTCCCGTCCATGCCCCCATCGGGTGAACCCGAGCCCTTCTCGCAACCGAAGGCGCACCGGACGGCCTCAGAAGAACCGACGCGTCTTCCCCGGGGACCACCCGGTCCTCTCCCGGAACCGCCCCCGCTCCCCCGGAACTGACGCGCCCTTCGCCGAACCCCCTGAACCCCTTCCGAACCCTTGCCGAACCCCTACGGACCGCGCTGGAGGCCCCGATGTCCCCGTACCGCCCCGCTTCCCCGCCGTACGGCGCGACGCCGGACTACGCCCTGGCTCCCCCGCGCGCCGAGGACCGCCTCGACACCCGTGCGCTGCCCCTGGACCTCCTCCTGCCGCCGCCCCGCCCGGAGGACCTGGTGCCCGCGGTGCCGTCGCACCCCGATGACCTGCCGCTCCCTCCCCCGCGCCCCGAGGAGCGGCTGCAGGCGCCGGTGGCGCTGCCCGACCGCCGGCGGCTGGACCTCCAGGCGGCGCTCACCGCGGCCGGGGTCGCACCGGCGGCCGGGGACCAGGCCGCGGTGGCGGAGCTGGCCGGGCTGAGCGACGCCGCGGTGCAGACCGTCATCGGCTGGATCGAGGCCGCGGCGCGGGCGTCCTGGCCTCGGCCGCACGCGGTCTGAGCCCGGGGCCCGACCCGTCGGACAGGCCCCGGACAGCCGCCCCGATCAGCGCAGTCCCGGCAGGGTGCGCAGCTCGGCGACCTTCAGGGCGCGGGCCAGGCCCAGGAAGATCAGGGCCATCGTCAGGCCCCCGGCGGCCAGGGCCAGGACGGGGGTCCAGCCCTCCGGGACGGGGATCCCGGAGCAGGACCGGGCCGCGAACCAGCCGACCGCTCCGGCCGCGGCGGCGGCCCCGGTCAGCTTGCCGTACGTACGGCACAGCCGCCGGCCGTCGAGCCGTCCGGCGAGCCGCCGGCGCAGCAGCCGCGCGGTGACCAGCAGTCCGATTCCGTACGCGACGGTGTAGGCGGCGGCCATCCCGGTGACCGACCAACGGGCGGGCAGCAGCAGGTAGCAGGCGGTGGCCAGGGCGATGTTCACGGCGCTGGTCCAAAAGGCCATCCAGAACGGCGTACGGGTGTCCTCGAAGGCGTAGAAGCCGCGCAGCAGCAGGTACTGGGCGGAGAAGGGGATCAGACCGAGACCGAAGGCCTGGAGCATATGTCCGGCGGGTGCGGCCGAGGCGGCGTCCACGGTGCCGTGTGCGAACAGCAGTTGGGCGGTCTGCGGGCCGAAGGCCAGGAAGAAGTAGGCAGCCGGAACGATGAGGACGCCGCTGACCCGCAGTGCGCGGGAGAGGTCGCCGCGCAGGTCGTCCAGGCGGCCTTCGGTGACCGCGCGACTCATCCGCGGCAGCAGCGCGGTCACCAGCGAGACGGTGACGATCGACTGCGGCAGCATCCAGATGCCCTGGGCGTAGTTGTAGGCGGTGTACCCCGCACCCGCGGTGGGGAGTTGCTGGTCGACGGCGCCCGCGTAGTGCGTGACGACGGTCATCGCGACCAGGTTGGCGAGGACGAACAGCAGGGTCCAGCGGGCGGCCGCGATGCTCTTGCGCAGGCCGCTGCCGCGCCAGTCGAAGCGCGGCCGGAAGCGGAAGCCGGCGGCCCGTACGAACGGCAGGAGCGCCAGGCCCTGGAGGGCGATACCGCCCGTGGTGACGATGCCCAGCAGGTCGATCTGGCCGGGGGTGATGTCCTCGATCCGGTCGGGTCCGGCCAGCAGACCGAGGTAGACGCCGAACATCGCGATCAGCACGATGTTGTTGAGCACCGGCGTCCACATCATCGCGCCGAACCTGCCGCGGGCGTTGAGCACTTGGCCGAAGATGAAGAAGAGCCCGTAGAAGAAGATCTGCGGGAGGAGGAAGCGGGCGAAGACCACGGTGAGTTCGAAGGCGGCGTGGGTCCGGGGTGTGTCGGCGGTGTAGACGGCGACGATCTGCGGGGCGGCCCAGACCGACAGCAGGGTGCCGATCGCGAGCACGCTCAGGACGAGGGTCACCAGCCGCTGTTCGTAGGCGCGGCCGCCGTCCGCGTGCTCGGCCCTGGCGCGTACCAGCTGCGGCACCAGCACGGAGTTCAGCGCGCCGCCGATGAGCAGGGTGTAGATGCTCATCGGGACGACGTTGGCGGTGTTGTACGTGGTGGCGAGCAGGCCGGTGCCGAGCGCGGCCGCCTGCAGCACCGTCCGGATCAGCCCCGTGGCGCGGGAGACCACCGTCCCCATGGCCATCAGGAGCGAGGAGCGCGCCACCCCTTTCCCGGTGCCCTGCTCCCCGCCGCCGTCGCCCCGGTTGCCGTCCGTGCCGGATATCCGCCCACCCGGCGCTCGCAGCTGCAGGGTGTCGTCCGATGTCCCGTCGATCATGAGGGTCAATCTATGCCGCTTCGGGCAGCGGACGGGCCCGGTCGGGGTCGAGCAGCGACGCGTGCAGCTCGCCGTGGCGTTCGCAGCGGGGGGCGATCTCGCTGAAGAGGAAACTGAGTTGCTCCGGTGCGGTGCAGTCGGCGACCTCGTCCCAGGTGACGGGCGTGGAGACGGTGGGGGTGGCACGGGCGCGCAGGGTGTAGGCGACGGCGGTGGTCTTGGCGGCGGCGTTCTGGGAGAAGTCGATGAAGACCTTCCCCGGGCGCAGTGACCTGGTCATCTTGTCCACGACGAGGTCCGGCAGGGCCCGCGCGGCCTCGGCGGCGAGCCGCTTGGCGTAGGCGGTGGTCCGCTCGGAGGGGGTGGGCTCGATGGGCACGACGAGGTGCAGGCCCTTGGAGCCGCTCGTCTTGGCGTAGGCCTCCAGGCCGTCGGCGGCCAGCCGCTCGCGCAGCCACTGTGCCGCGGCGCAGCACTCCACGATGGTGGCCGGTGGGCCGGGGTCCAGATCGACGACGAGGCGGTCGGCGATGCCCGGCGCCCGGCTCGTCCACTGCGGCGTGTGCAGCTCGACGACCAGGTTCGCGGCCCAGACCAGCGCCGGCAGGTCCTGCAGCAGGACCTGGCGGGTGGGCCCGGACGTCGAATGGGGGACCTCGCAGGTCTGCACCCAGGTGGGGGTGCCGGGCGGCACGTTCTTGGTGAAGAAGCGCTGGCCGTCCGGCCCGTCGGGGTAGCGCAGGAAGGACAGCGGCCGGTCGTGGAGGTGCGGGAGCAGGGCGGCGGCGGTGGTGGTGCAGTAGTGCAGCACCTCGCCCTTGGTGGTGCCGGTCTCGGGATAGAGGACCTTGTCCAGGTTGGTCAGCGAGAGGCGTCGCCCCTCCACGATGGTGATCGGCGACATACGATGAGAATCCCACACAAGGGATGAAATATGCGTTCTATATGGAATGGGTCGATATCGTTCGGGCTGGTCACCATCCCCGTGAAGACGTACAGCGCCACCGACCGCACCTCTTCGGTCTCCTTCGTACGCATCCACGAGAAGGACGGCGCGCCGGTCCAGTACCGGAAGATCTGCGAGCTGGACGGCGAGGAGGTCCCGAACGAGGAGGTCGGCAAGGGCTATCAGCCGCCCGGCGACGACACCGTCGTGCCGATCACCGACGACGACCTCTCCCAGCTGCCGATGCCGACCGCGAAGACGCTGTCGATCCTGTCCTTCGTCGACCCTTCCGAGATCGATCCGCTCCAGATGGACAAGTCCTACTACCTGGGTCCCAACGGGGCGGCCGCGGTCAAGCCGTACACGGTGCTGCGGGAGGCGCTGGAGCACCATCGGAAGGTCGCGATCGGCAAGGTGGCGATGCGGGGGCGGGAGTCGCTGGCGATGCTGCGGGCGCACGACGGCGCGATCGTGATGCACCAGCTGCTGTGGCCGGACCAGATCCGGCCCGCCACCGGTATCGCACCCGACGAGGTCGAGATCCGTGAGAACGAGATGACGCTGGCCGAGACCCTGATGGACTCCCTGGGTGCGCTGGACCCGGCCGAACTCCACGACGACTACCGCGAGGCCGTCGAGGAACTGGTCGCCGCGAAGCTGGAGGGCGCGGAGCCGGTCGTCCCCGCGACGCCGTCCGGCGCCCAGGTCATCGATCTGACGGCGGCCCTGGAGAAGAGCGTGCGGGCCGCGCAGGGGGGCGGAGCGCAGGCCGAGGAGTCGGCGTCCGTGACGCCCATACGGGGGCGGAAGACGGCGAAGAAGACCACGGCGAAGAAGACCGCGGCCGGCGGCACGGACAAGAAGGCCACGTCGCGCAGGACGACGGCGCAGAAGACCGCGGCGAAGAGCACCACGAGGAAGTCCCCCGAGAAGACCGCGACCAAGAAAGCCGCCCCCAAGAAGACCTCGGCGAAGAAGACCTCGGCCAGGAAGTCCGGCTGACCGCTCGCCGCTCGGCCACCGCGGGCCGTGATCGCTCTAGAGTCTGGGTATGGCTTCAGACGAGGGGACCACCCGCATCGACAGCTGGATCTGGTCCGTACGGCTCACCAAGACCCGCTCACTGGCCGCGGCGGCCTGTCGCGCGGGGCACGTACGGGTCAACGGCGAGCGGGTCAAGCCGGCGCACGCCGTACGCAACGGCGACGAGGTCCGGCTGCGGCACGCCGGACGGGAGCGGATCGTGGTGGTCTCGCGGCTGGTGCGCAAGCGGGTGGGCGCAGCCGTCGCCGCCGAGTGCTTCGTCGACAACAGCCCGCCGCCCCCGCCGCGCGAGATGACGGCGCCGGCCGCGCATCGCGACCGCGGCGCCGGGCGCCCCACCAAGCGCGAGCGCCGCGAGACCGACCAGTTGCGGGGCCGCTGAGCCGGGCCGGCGGGCGGCGGCCTACGCGGGCGGCAGCGCGTCCAGATAGACCCACTCGCCGCTCTCGCGGACGAACCGGCTGTGCTCGTACTGGCTGTCGGCGTGCCCGTGCAGGCTGAAGTGCGCGCGGAACTCCACGGTGCCTTCGGCGTGGAAGGCGGTGCCGCCGGTCGCGCCGAGGATCTCCAGACCGGTCCAGCGCTGCGCCGGTTCGAGGTCGAGGGCCGCGGGGCGGGTCGTCGGGTGCCAGGTGCGCAGCAGATAGCCGGTGTCACGTACGGCGAAGGCGCTGTAGCGCGAGCGCATCAGCCGCTCCGCGGTGGGAGCGGTGGCGCGTCCCTGGTGGAAGGCGCCGCAGCAGTCGCGGTAGCTCTCGGCCCGTCCGCAGGGGCAGGGCACATCGGGGGTGACGGCCGCCGGGCGGCGCGGCGCGGGCGACGGCCTCTTGGGCGGCTTGTTCTTCGGCTTCGACACCCGACGATTGTGCCGGTCGGCGGGGACGGATCGCGACACGCCGGGGACACGCCGGGGCGACACGCCCTGAAGCTGCGCCCAAATAGGGAATTTCAACGATAAATCACCCATTCGCAGCTTTTGGGGGCTTGATACGGGCTGTGAGGCTGGAAGAACTCATGGTGACCGTCCCCACCACCCAGGAGAGAACCCCCCATGATTCTGTCCATTTCCGGCGTCGTCCTGCTCGGTGTCATCGTCTTCCTCTTCTTCCGCAAAGACGGACTCAAGCTGTCCCACGCGCTCGTCTCCGCGCTCTTCGGGTTCTATCTCGCGAGCTCCGCCATCGCGCCGAGCATCAAGGCGGGCGGGGCGAGCCTGGCGAGCCTCCTCGGGGGGATCAAGCTCTAGGGAGATGCCTCCCCGATCTCCTCCGCCGGCTCCACTCCACCGGTCCCGCCCGAACGGACCGCACCAGATCCCGTCCGGGCGGCACCGCGTTCCGCACGCCCCGGCTCGCCGCCCACGCCGAGCCGCCACGACCACCGCACGAGCAACAGGAGAAGATGTGGCCCGGCGTCCTCTGCCCCGCATCCTGACCGACCGCGCACCGCTCGCCCGTATGGCCAACAGCGCATCGCTCGCCCGCAGTCGCGAACTGGCGCGCACCGCCGCCGACGGCGCCTCCGACGTGTTCCATCCGCTGATCACCATCGGCCGGGGGCTGCGCCGGCTGGCGACGGCCGGCCGGGGACGCTGGACCGAGACGCCCAAGGAGAGCCGCGGTCCGCTGCTGTGCTTCGTCGGCGCGTGCGTGCTGGTGGTCGCCCTGGTGCCCTACGGGCCGCTGCTCGCCCTGATCGCGGCCATGGGAGCGGGAGCCTGGGCGGGGCGGGAGCGCACCACCGTGGAGACCGGTCCCAGCGAGGCGGAGACGGAGCGGCTGCGGGCGCTGTACGAGGCGCTGGTGCCGTACCTCTCCGCCGAGGGCGATCCCAGTCCCCTGTACGCGCACGACGGCGACTGGAAGCAGGTCTTCGGCGAGTACGCCTTCGACGACACGGGGCGCCTGGAGCGGCTGCGGCTGAAGTACCCGGCGTACTTCACCGATGGTGAGGACCGGTCCCGGGCCCGCATCGAGCAGGTGCTGTACGCCAAGGCGGGCCGCGGCCGGGAGTACCACTTCGCCTGGGACGAGCTGGCCAATCAGCTCACCGTGACCGTCCTGGCGGCGCTGCCCGCCGATATCGCCGCGCAGCGCTTCGTCACCTCTCCGGGCGAGACGGTGCTCGGCTTCACCGATCCGGACTCCGTGCAGCGGACCCTGCCGGTCGCCGCCGGCAAGGAGCGGCGCGACGCCGCGCCGGTGGTCTGGCGCACCGGGCCGCGCTCCGCCGAGCCGCATCTGCTCGCCCTGGGGCAGCCGGCGACCGGCACCACGACGCTGCTGCGCTCGATCGCGCTGCAGGCACTGCAGCACGGCGACGTACTGGTCGTCGACGGCACCGGCACCGGCGAGTTCGGGTGCCTGGTCGGCCACCCCGGCGTGCTGGGAGTGGAGAGCGGCCTGTCGGGGGCCCTGACGAGGCTGGAGTGGGCCTCCCACGAGACCGAGCGCCGGCTGGTCGTCGCGAACCGGGCGCGGCAGGCCGGTCGGCCCGCGCCGGACGACACCCGGCGACCGCTGTGGATCATCGTCGACCGTCTGACGGCGCTCACCCATATCGCGGCCGCGGAGGGCAGGGACGACCCTCAGCGGTGGCTGCAGGTGCCGCTGCGGCACGGCCGGGCGGCCCATGTCACGGTGGTCGTGGCCGACCAGTTCGACAGCGCCGACCTGCTGAGCGATCCGGTGCGGGCGCACACCAAGGCGCGGGTGGTGCTCGGTCCCGCCACGGTGGACGAGGTACGGACGGTCCTCGGGGCGCCGCCGCACACCACGCCGACGGTGCAGGTGCCGCCGGGACGCGGCTATGCGCGGCTGGGGACCGCTCCCGTCCTGCGGCTGCAGGTGCCGGCCACGCCCGATCCGTTCGACGACGCGACGAACGAGGCGCACCGGCAGGCCGTTCTGGCGCTGCTGCCGCAGCGTGCGGCTGCGGCCGGCGCGGAGGCCGATACCGCCGCGGCGGTGGGCGCGGCGGACGGCCGGTCCGCGGGGGACGAGCCGGCGCCGGCCGCGGAGCCGGCCGGGCCCGCCGCCGAGCCGGTACGTGCGCCCGCGCGGGTGTCGATCGTCAAGGGCGGCGAGTCCCGTACGGTCAAGAGCGGTTCGGTGGAGGCCCTGCGCGCGGAGCGCTGAGAGCCCGGACCCGGCACTCCCGGCGCACTGTCAGGCGACGAAGTGTTGCCGCAGCTCCGCTTCCACCGGGGCGCCCGTCGCGACCAGCCGCGCCGCACCGGCCAGTCGGGCCGCGGCCTCGTCGGCGACCGCGCCACTGACCGTGAACGGCAGCCGTACGAAGCCCTCGAAGGCGCCGTCCACACCGAACCGGGGGCCGGAGGGGACCCGCACCCCGAGCCGCTCCCCCGCCTCGGCGATCCGGGACCCGGAGAGCCCGCCGGTACGCGCCCACAGCGTCAGACCGCCGCGCGGCACGCTGAACTCCCAGTCGGGGAGGTGCCGCTGGAGGGCGGCGACGATCGCATCGCGGTTCTCACGGGCCTGGTCCCGGCGGATTTCGATGGCCTGCTCCCAGCCGCCGCCCTCCAGCAGCGAGGCGATGGCGAGCTGTTCGAGGACCGGTGAGCCCAGGTCGGAGTAGGCGCGGGCGGCGACCAGGCTGCGGATGATGTCGGGGGCGGCGCGCACCCAGCCGATCCGCATCCCGGCCCAGAACGCCTTGCTCGCCGAGCCGACGGTGATCACCGCGCTGCCGGCGGGGTCGAACGCGCAGACCGGCCGGGGAACCTCGGTGTCCTCGTCCAGCCGGAGCTCGGTCATGGTCTCGTCGACGACGAGCAGCGTGCCGGCCGAGCGGGCGGCGTCGACGAGGCGGCGGCGCTGGTCCTCGGTGGCGAGGGTGCCGGTGGGGTTGTGGAAGTCGGCGACGACATACGCCATCCGGGGCGCGGCGTCCCGCATCACCTGGCGCCAGGCGGGAATGTCCCAGCCGGCCAGCCGCTCCCCGAGGGCGACCGGGACCAGCCGGGCGCCGGCGTCCCGCATGAGCTGGAGGATGTTGGCGTACGAGGGCGAGTCGACGGCCACCCGCTCGCCGGGGCTGGTACACAGCCGGCAGATCGCGGCCACCGCGCCCATCGCGCCCGTGGTCACCATGATCTGTTCGGGCATCGTGGGGATGCCGCGGGCGGTGTAGCGGTCGGCGAGGGCCTGGCGCAGCACCGGCAGGCCGGCCGGGTAGTCGCCGTGGGTGTGGGCGTAGAGCGGCAGGTCGGCCATGGCGCCCTGGACGGCGCGGGTGAGCCAGGGCTCGGGGGCGGGGAGGGCGGCGCAGCCGAGGTCGATCATGGAGCCGGCGGCCTCCGGGGGCAGCGGTTCCAGGCCGCGGGTGGGCAGCGGGTTGCCGGCCGGGACGGCGGTCCAACTGCCGGAGCCGCGCCGGGACTCCAGGAACCCTTCGGCACGCAGCGCTTCGTAGGCGGCGGCGACGGTGGTGCGGCTGACACCGAAGGCCGCGGCCAGCTCGCGCTCGGCGGGCAGCCGGGCGGCGACCGGCACCCGGCCTTCGAGCACGAGCAGGCGTACACCGTCGGCGAGGCCGCGGTAGGCGGGCAACTTGCGTCCGCCGACGGCGAGTTCGGCGGCTCGCGGGTCCTGCGACCGGAGCAGCCGGGCGAGTTGGGGTGCACCTACCGCCGAAGTCCACTGAGCCATGAAGATCAGTCCACCTTCCCCGAATTGGCTCTACTTCCCGAGCTCGGACATGCCACATGGTGTCATGCGTCGGTCCAATCGTGCCAGGAGGGGGAATTTTCGTGTCCATGACGAGGGGATCCGGCCCACGGAGGGGCCTGCTGGCACGTCGGCTGATCCAGCTCTACACGGGTCTGACGCTGTACGGCGTGAGCATGGGACTGATGGTCCGCGCCGATCTGGGCCTGGAGCCATGGAGCGTACTCAACCAGGGCATATCCCGTCATACGGGACTCTCGATCGGCACGGTCACCATCGTCTCGGGCGCCCTGATCCTGCTGCTGTGGATCCCGCTGCGCCAGCGCCCCGGCCTGGGCACGGTGTCGAACGTGGTGATCCTCGGGGTCGTCATGGACGCGACGATGGCATGGGTGCCCGAGCTGTCCGGGTACGGCGCCCGCATCCCGCTGCTGGCGTTCGCCGTCCTGCTCAACGGCGCCGCGACCGGTCTGTACATCTCCGCCCGTTTCGGCCCAGGGCCGCGCGACGGGCTGATGACCGGGCTGCACCAGCGGACCGGCCGCCCGGTGCGGCTGGTGCGGACCTGCATCGAGGTGACCGTGCTCGCGGTCGGCTTCCTGCTCGGCGGCTCCGTCGGCGCCGGCACCGTCGTCTACGCGCTGGCCATCGGACCGCTGGCGCAGCTCTTCCTGCGGCTCTTCGCGATCAAGGAGCTGGCCGAGGCGCCGTCGCGGGTGGTGGCCCGCACCAGGACTTCACCCGAGCGCGCGATACTGCCGGAGTGACCCCCGCGATACGCCTTCGCCACGCCTACCTCGACCACCCCGCGCCGCTCCCCTTCGCCCACCGGGGCGGGTCAGCGGACGGCCTGGAGAACACCGCCGCCGCCTTCCGCCGCGCGGTCGACCTGGGCTACCGCTATCTGGAGACCGATGTGCACGCCACCTCGGACGGAAAGCTGGTCGCCTTCCACGACCCGACGCTCGACCGCGTCACCGACACCCGCGGCGCGATCGGCCGGCTCCCCTGGCGGGCGGTGCGCCGGGCCCGGGTCGCCGGCCGGGAGCCGCTGCCGCTGTTCGAGGAACTGCTGGAGGAGTTCCCCGAAGCGCGCTGGAACGTCGACCTCAAAGCCGAGGCCGCACTCGTCCCGCTGCTGGACCTGCTGCGCCGCACCGACGCCTGGGACCGGGTGTGCGTCGGGTCGTTCTCGGAGGCCCGGGTGGCACGCGCGCAGCGCCTGGCCGGCGCACGGATGGCCAGCTCCCTCGGCACCCGCGGCGTGGCCGGCCTGCGGCTGCGCTCCTACGGCCGTGGGGCGCTGCCGCTCGACCGGCTGCTGGGCGCGGCGGTGCGGCGCAGCGCGGTCTGCGTGCAGGTCCCCGAGCGGCAGTCCGGCATCCCGGTGGTCGATCCGCTGTTCCTGCGCGCCGCGCACGCACTGGGCATGCAGGTCCACGTCTGGACGATCAACGACGCGGACCGGATGGCGGCCCTGCTGGATCTCGGCGTGGACGGCATCATGACCGACGACATCGAGACCCTGCGCACGGTGCTGACCGAGCGGGGATGCTGGACCTAGGGCATGTCCGACGGGTCAGACCCACTCCCCGGCGGCCCTGCGCCGACGACGGCGAAAGGGCCTGCCTGGTGCGTCATGCTGTGATCGTCTGTGAGATGGTGCATGACCGACTTACCGAAGGCTGCTTACGGGAGGCCGCAGGGACCTGTGGCGGGTTGGAGCCGTGATCGCTACCACCTGCCGGTCCCCGGGCGTAACCCTTGGCAGTGTTGATGTCTCATCGAAAGGGTGTAACAAATGGCTAGGGCCACCGCACGTCACATCTTGGTCGCCAGCGAGGACAAGGCGTCGGAGCTGAAGGCGCAGATCGAGGCCGGAGCGGACTTCGCCGATCTCGCCAAGCAGCACTCCACGTGCCCCTCGGGGCGCCAGGGTGGCGACCTCGGGTCGTTCGGGCCGGGACAGATGGTCAAGGAGTTCGACACGGTCGTCTTCTCCGCCCCGGTCGGCACGATCCAGGGGCCGGTGAAGACCCAGTTCGGTCTTCACCTCCTTGAGGTCACCAGCCGCGAGGACTGAGGCGATCCACCGGGCTGCGTCGTTGCGGCGCAGCCCGCTTCCGCCCGACAGGGCGACCGGACAGGCGCCGACCGGCCACTCAGTCACACCTCTCGCTACCGCTGTAGCAGGGTGTGTAGCCCGCACTCGGGACCGGCGCGGGACCCGGGTGGCTCCGGTCGTAGTCGTGCTGCGCCAGCACGAACAGCACGGCCACCGCTCCGGCGGCCAGGAGCTGCGACAGCACCGTCCACGGCGCGCGGAACAGCGCCGCGAGTCCGGCACATACGACCACGGCGACGAAGAAGTACTGCATCCAGGCGAGTTGCGCGAGCTGCACCGCGTCGATCCGCGCCTGCTCCCCCTGCGCGGCCCACACCTCCATGCCGTACCCGAACCCGGCCAGCAGAAATACCGCGGCTTCCACGACGAACAACGCGATGCCGATACCCACGTCCCGTCCACGAGGCGTCCTGCGCGACCAGGGCCGACCACGCCGGGGTGAAGGTTCGGGGAATGCGCACGTCATGGCCACATCTTGACGGCCAGTCAGGAGGCGCGCATGAGTACGCGTACTCATGCGGGGCGGCCGACACGGGGCCTGTGCCCGTCCGCCCCCTTGTACAGGAGGCCGGGACGCCGTCCGCACCTTCGTAGCTTCTGCCAATACGGCGCCCTTCCTGGTTTCGTAGAGACTGCCGAGCAAAGGCCGCGGCGTGCCCCGGGATCGGGGGCCGAGGCCAAGGACATGGCGAAACACGGGGAGGACAGCACCATGAGCGTGCAGCAGTACGACGAGATCGGTGAAGCGTACGAGGGCTTCAAGTCCCTGCTCCTGGAGCGGTACGCGGCGGTTCCCTCGTTCCTGGCCCTGGTCGGGGACGTGCGCGGCAAGTCGGTCCTCGACCTGGCCTCCGGCACCGGGTTCTACAGCAGGGAGTTCAAGCGGCGCGGCGCCGCCGAGGTGCTCGGAATCGACATCTCCGGCGAAATGATCGCCGTGGCACAGAAGTTGGAGGAGCACGATCCGCTGGGTGTGCACTACGAGGTGGGCGATGCCTCCGAACTGCGGCCCTTCGAGCAGCGCTTCGACGTGGCCGTCGGGGTCCACCTGCTCAACTACGCGGAGGACCTCGCCACCATGGAGCGGATGTGCCGCAACGTCCACCGGAGCCTGAAGCCCGGCGCCGAGTTCTTCGTGGTCAACCAGTCGCCCGACTTCCGGTTCGACGGGCCGTCCCCGGAGAAGTACGGCTTCCGCAGCGAGCTGACCGGCGAGGAGGCCGGGACGGGGCCGCGAGTGAGGACCACGGCGCTGCTCGACGGCAACCCGGTCAGCTTCGTTTCGGCACTGCCGCGCCGCGAGGCCCACGAAGAGTCCCTGCGGGCGGCCGGGTTCAGCGAGCTGACCTGGGTCCCGCTGGAGGTGTCCGACGCCGGCGTGCGTGAGTTCGGCGCGGACTTCTGGGCGGACTTCCGCGCCAACCCCCCGCTGGAGATGCTGCGCTGCCGCGCCTGACGACCGACTCGCACCTGACGAGGCTCGCCGCACCACCTCGTAAACCCTTCGCAAACGGTTCATCAAGTCGGTAAATGCGCTTTGCGTGGTGCTGGGCATAGATGTTGATCTTGGTGTGCACACATCGGACAGAGGCGCATCTGCCCTCTTCCGACGGATATGAACGGGAAGGCAATGACTTTATGCGTATGACGGCCCGTCAGCATACTGGGACAGCAACGGGTTTGGCCGCCGCGGCCGCCCTCGTCGCCGCTGCGCCGAGCGCCACCGCTGCGGAGCCCTCAGGGCAGACGCTGGACAAGGTCCTGGCCACGTCCGGCAAGACCACCACCTTCGCTCGCGACACCGCGTGGACGTTCTCCCACCTGAAGGGCGACCACCACCTCGCCTCCGACAAGGACGGCAGCGTGTCGATCGAGGACGGCAAGGGCGAGAAGCTCCTCACCATGTCGCCGAAGCCCATCAAGGACACGGACGGGCACCTGCACGAGGTGACGTGGAAGGTCCAGGGCAACACCCTCTACCAGCACGTCGACACCCCCGACACCACCCTCGAGGGGGCCGTTGTCCCCACCGTGACGGCCTACGGATTCTGGGACTGGGCCAAGTGCGTGGGCAAGAAGAGCCTGGATACAGCCGAGCTCGGCGGCGTTGCCGGCTGTGTCGCCGACCTGGAGACCGGCTGCGCCCCGGGTGCCGCCGTGGGTGGCTTCGGCGGGGCCGTGGCCGGCGTTGTCCAGGGCGCCCACAAGTGCTGACCGACTCGGCGGAAGTGAGGGTGCGGGGATGCTGCGAGGTGATGGTGCGATGAAGCGGAAGGAACCGCGTCCGCCGAACGGCCGGCTGTTCTTCTCCGGCGCGGTCGCTGTGGCCGTCTGCGTGGGAACGGTCCTCAAGGTGTCCTTGTCGGGTTGGGTTGCGACCGTGGCGGGGTTCGCCGGCGCCGTCGCCGTCGCTCTGGTGGCCCGCCTGTGGCATCGGCAGGCGGACCTGAGGTACCGAAAGGCCCGCGGTCTCGCGGAAGACCGGGACGACATCGACAACGCCACGTCGTAACCCCTCGGCACATACGGCCAGTTGGGCCCCTGCCCGGCGGGGCCCGCCGTCGCGCGCGGCAGGCACCGCCGGACAGGGGCTCTGCGCAGATACGTACGGCCGGTTGGCGCCGACTCACCCCTCACCGGGCGCCGGGGTCCGAAGGCAGGCGTATCCCTTGTCGACGGGTGCGTGGGGTGGGCCGTCCGGCAGCCTGGGAAACCACGTGTCGCGGGTGGAGGCCAGCGGGCTGGCGCCGTGAGCGTCGGGCACCGTGCACAGGCGCACGTAGACGCCCAGCAGACGCTGGACGCCGATCACCCCGCGGCCTTCGCTCGGGCGACGGCGGCCGCCGCGAGGCCGCGGATGAGGGGGTGCGGGCGGGTGCCGTCGCCGGCGAGTTCTGGCTGGAAGAGGGTGGCGAGGAAGAACGGGTGCTCCGGCAGCTCGGCGATCCGCACCTCACCGTCGGTGTCGGTACCGGTGAACCACAGCCCATGGGTGCGCAGCAGCTCGACGTGGTGGGGGCTGGCGCCGAAATTGCAGTGGTAGCGCTCGATGGATCGCTCGGCGCCGATGAGCGTTTCGGCGCGGGAGCCCGCGGTCAGCTCGATCGTGCCCTCGTGACCGACCAGGGAGCACGCAAGCGGCACCACCACGGCGTCGGCCGCCGACGTGTCCGGCGCGTTCTCCGCGTGGCCGGCCGTTGCCAGACCGGCGACGTTGCGGGCGTATTCGAGCAGGACGTGCTGGAAGCCGGCGCAGGTGCCGAGCAGGGGGATGCGCTCCTCGCGGGCGGTGCGGATGGCCGCGAGCGCGCCGGCCTCACTGCGGTAAGGGCTGCCGGGCAGCACCCAGATCGCGTCGAACCCGGTCAGGGTCGTGTGGTCGGCGACGTCCTGGGTGGGGATCCAGTAGGCGTCCAGGTCCAGGCCGTCACGCTCGCGCAGCGCGTCGAGCAGGCCCGGGACGCGGGTGTGGGACCGGACGTGGGGCGAGCGGTCGCCGACCAGGGCGACGCGGGCGGTGTGTGTCATGCGGTCATCCTGAGCCGCCCACCCGCATCACGTCCAACGATGATTCCTGGATCCAGTATCAGCAATACTGATACTCATGGATCCGCAGCAGCTGCGCACTTTCGTCGCCGTGGTCGACCACCGCTCCTTCTCCGCCGCCGCCCAGGCCCTCGGCTACACCCAGTCCGCGGTCTCGCAGCACATCGCGAGCCTTGAGACCGATGTGGAGGCCCCGCTGCTCACCCGCCGCCCGGTAGCGCCGACCCGAGCGGGCGAGCGACTGCTGGAGCACGCCCGCCCACTGCTGCTGCGCCTGGAGGCGGCGCGGGCCGACCTCGCACGCCTGCGGCAGGTGCGACCGGGACGACTCGCGGTGGTCTGCACGCCGGGCGCGCTGACGCCCGCCACCGCGCTCGCGCTGGTACGCGCCCGCACCGACGCCCCACAGCTCGCGGCCTCGGTGCGGGTGTGCGGCAGCACCGAAGCGGTCCAGACGGTGCTGACCGGCGCGGCGGACCTGGCGCTGGTCGACGGCGCGGTGGCCCCCAGCGACCCACTGCCGCTGCCCGACGCCGGCCCCCTGACCGCCTTCCCCGTCAGCGAAGACCCTCTCGCGGTACTGCTGCCCGCCACCCACCCGCTCGCCGGCCGTCCGGCGCTGCGGCTGGCCGACCTCGCCGCCGCCCGCTGGATCGACGCACCCGACGCCGCCGTCCCCCTGGCCCAGCTCCGCGCCGCCGCCCAGTCCGACGGCTTCGGTCACCAACTCACCTACACCGGAACCGACTTCCACGGACTGTCCGTCCTGGTGGCCGCCGGAGCCGGGCTCACCACCGCGGCCCTGCCCGCAGCCGGAGACCTCCCCGGCATCGCGGCCGTACCGATCACCGAGCCCCGTATCGTGCACCGCACCGAGCTCCTTCACCCCCGCACGCCCACCACCCCGGCCGCCGAACTCATCGACGCCCTGCGGCCCGCGCAGTGACCGCAGCAGAGCCGGCACCCATCAGGTCCGGCAGCAGCCCTTCACAGGTCCTGCGGGTGCCATTCGAAGAGCAGGATGGTGGCGTCGTCCCGTAGGTCGTTGTGCTGGTAGTCGAGGATGGCGTGGCTGAGCAGCCGCAGCACCTCGGCCGGGCGCTGGCCGACGGCGGAGGCGCGGATGATGAAGTCCGTGAACCGGTCGAGGCCGAACTCGACGCCGTTCTCGTCGCGCGCGTCGACCACCCCGTCGGTGTAGAGCAGGACGCGGTCGCCCGGTTCGAGTGCGGTCTCATGGAGCTGCCGGGCGGCCGGGGCGAGTTCGAGGTGCAGGCCGATCGGCGGCTGCGGGGGGCTGTCCAGCGCTCCTTCGAGCACCTGCTCGTCACGGATCAGCAGTGGTGGCGGGTGACCGCAGTTGATCCAGTGCAACTGCCCGGTCTTGGCGTCGAGCCGACACACCACACCGGTGCAGAAGTGGTCGGGCAGCCACTGGGCGAGCGCGCGGTCGACGGTGCCGACGAGGTCGGGCAGGTCGGCGCCGCTGCGGCGGGCGTTGCGGGCGCCGGCCATGGCCACCGAGGTGGTCAGACCGGAGGCCAGATCGTGGCCCATGGCGTCGAGGATCATGGTGTGCAGCACGTGCTTGATCACCGCGTGGTCGAAGGCGTCGCCGCCGACGTCGTACGCCGGCTCCAGCACCGCGGTCGAGACGCACTGCGTGCTGCCGATGGTGCGGGGCGGCAGGAACGCCCGCAGCATCTCGGCGGGCAGCTGCATGGTCGCGGTGCGGGTGCGAGCGGCGATCCAGTCGCTGTAGGCGCGCTTGGAGGTGACGACCATCGCGAGCAGATCGGCCAGGATCCGGCTGCGGCGCATCCGCGGCCCGTCCAGTGTGGCGGTCCGCACCGCCAGCACCCCCAGCCGCTCCGCACCGTCGATCAGCGGCACCCAGACGATCAGGCCGTCGCCGTTGTCCGTCACCCGCGGGGAGACCGTGCGGTACGCCCAGCCGGCCTGCGAGGCGTCCACCGGCAGCGGCTCCAGGGACTCATCGAGCGGGACGAGGAGCCATTGCTGCAGGTCGACGAGGTAGATCAGCACTGTGTTCAGGCCGAGGGCGGCGGCGCACCGGTCCGCCAGTGCGGACAGATCCACCGGGAGAACGCTCTGCGTCTCGGTGATCAGCTCTCCCAGCAGACGCTCGTCGACTGCGGCGCCGGGCTCGGCGGGCGCCCATGGGTCCGGCACGGGGATCACCCCTTCCGCACTCAGTCTCACACCGATCACTGCGCCCCTCACCTCAGCGGCACCCGCCGGGCCGGGCCACGGGCGAGGCGATGCCGACCAGCTCCGCTCAAGCTCTGACCAGCGCTGTGACCGTCACCCAGGGCCTGCGCGCCGGCGTCCTGCCCAGGCCGCGACGGCGCCACGGCGCGGCGGTCAGCGTGCGCGCCTGGGGCGCCGGGGCTTCGGGCGGCCGGGCCAGCGCACCCAGCGCAGCGCCTCGGCCTCCTCCGGCGGCAGCAGTCCCGCGCCGATGAGGGCTGCCCGGCCCGCTTGCTCCGCACCGATCCGGTAGGCGCTCGCCCAGGAGTCCGTCTCGTGGAAGTAGCCGTCCGTGAGCAGTACCGCGGCCGACACCCCGCCGAGCCCTTGCGCCAGGCCCTCCCGGATCGCCGGGAGGAATTCGGCGGGCAGCCGCCGCTCGCCCACGGCGCTGACCAGCTCCAGTTCCCCTTCGCTGCCCGGGGGTTCGAAGTCCGCGTCGAAGCGCGCGAACGGCCCGCAGCAGCCGCGGTTCAGCTGCACACAGACGCTCACGCCGGGCACGGGAACGGGGAGTCCGGTCATGGGGCCACCGTAGGGACGCCGCCAACGTGCGACCAGCGGATTTCGCCGGGGATCGGCCCCCGTTGCGATACCCCGGCTCCGTGGTCCGTGGGCTCACAGGTGGGCCTCTTGAACGCGGCGGTGCGCCGAAGCGCGATCACGTCAGGACCACACACCCCTGCCGCTCCAGTCGGGTCAGCACGGGCAGCGAGGGATCGAGGTCGTTCCACCGCAGATCCAGCTTCTCCAGCGATGGCATCCGCGCGAGCCAGTCCGGCAGGCGACGGAGCCGATTGCTCCGCAGATCGATCTGCCGCAGTAGCGGGAGGCTCGCCAAAGACTCGGGCAGCTCGGCGACGGCGTTCTCCCGAAGGTCCAGGTGACGCAGTTCGTGGAGGGCGGCAGTCGATGGCGGCAGGCACTCGACGGCGTTTCCGCGGAGCCAGAGCTCACGCAGGTTGCGGAGCCGGCCGATCGAGCCGGGCAACGTGGTCAGTCCATTGTGCTGTGCTCTCAACTCGATGAGGCTCGCCATCCCGTCGATGCTGTCCGGCAAGGCCGCCAGGCGGTTCTCTCCGACGTTGAGGTATCGCAGTCGCGCCAGGCGCCCCAGAGTCCGCGGAAGCTGGGCCAGGCGGTTGTCGTGCAAGTAGAGGCAGTCGGTGAGCATTGACAGGTCCCCCAGTTCGTCCGGCACCGACGCGAGCGCGTTGTGGCCCAGGTCCAGGGTCCTCAGCCGGTCCAGCTTTCCGATCTCCGGCGAGAGGGAGGTGAGCCCGTTGTCCGCAAGGATCAGCACACGGAGATCGGTTCGCCGCCAGACCGACTCGGGCACCGTTCCGAGATCCCGACGCCATAGGTTCAGCACGTCCCCCACAGCTGTCGCCCCTTTCGCCAGCGGTGCCGGACTCGGCCGCGGTCACAGACCTCGACATCGTCTCGCGAACCCTCGCGCGCAGCCTCACCGGGGCCCGGAAAGACGCAGGTAAGTCCGGGCGTACTCTGCGGACATGATCGAGCGAAGAGCGCTACTGCGGCGCATACGCGTGTGGCTGGTCGTCTTCATCGTCTGTCTGGTGCTGAGCGGGCTCACGGCCTTTCCCCTCGTCACCGAGTTGCACCTCGTCCATGACGCGCTGACGTCCTGGGCGGGACCTGTTGCGGACGCCCTTCCGGGGCTCATGGAGTGGATCGAGCGCGTCCGCGACGGCCTCGACGCCACCGACGCCCGGTACCCCTTCGTGTTGTACGGCACCGACTGGCTGGCCTTCGCCCACCTCGTCATCGCCGTCGCCTTCTACGGGCCCTACCGCGACCCTGTACGCAACATCTGGGTCGTCGAGTTCGGCATGATCGCCTGCGCGGGGATCATTCCGCTCGCGCTCGTCTGCGGCCCGATCCGGGGGATCCCGATGTGGTGGTCGGTCATCGATATGTCGTTCGGCGTGTTCGGCGTGATCCCGTTGCTGATGGTCCGCCGCATGATCAAGCGGCTGGAGGCGCTGGAGGGGGCTCCCGCCAAGGAGCCCGTCCCCGCTTGAGGACGAGGGCCTACCGGCAGCCCGCCCGGAGGACGGGCGGACCCGCTGCTGTGACTGGGCGCTCTGGTCGGCCCCACTGGTCGACCAGAGCGCCCGAAGGAAGTGCTGCCCGGCACGGTCACCGGAGGCGGCGTACCACCCCGGGCGTCCGGTCAGCGGGTGGCGAGGAGTTCGAGCGTGTCGATCACACGGTTCGAGAAGCCCCACTCGTTGTCGTACCACGCGACCACCTTGACGTGGCGGCCGTCGACGCGGGTGAGGGCCGAGTCGAAGATCGACGAGGCGGGATTGCCCGTGATGTCGGACGACACGAGCGGGTCGTCCGAGTACTCCAGGATGCCGGCGAGCGGCCCCTCCGCCGCGGCGCGGTACGCCGCCAGCACGTCGTCGCGCGTCACGTCGCGGGCGACGGTCGTGTTGAGTTCGACGATCGAACCCACCGGCACCGGTACGCGGATCGAGTCGCCCGACAGCCTGCCGTCGAGGTTCGGCAGCACCAGGCCGATGGCCTTGGCGGCGCCGGTCGTGGTCGGCACGATGTTGACGCCGGCGGCCCGGGCGCGACGGGCGTCGCGGTGCGGACCGTCCTGCAGGTTCTGCTCCTGCGTGTAGGCGTGCACCGTCGTCATGAACCCGTGCTCGATACCGGCGAGTTCGTCGAGCACCTTGGCCAGCGGGGCGAGCGCGTTGGTGGTGCAGGAGGCGTTCGAGACGATCATGTGCGCGGCCGGGTCGTAGGCGTCGGTGTTGACCCCGTACGCGAGCGTGACGTCGGCGCCGTCCGACGGTGCGCTGACGAGCACCTTCAGAGCGCCCGCGGCGACGTGGGCGCGCGCGGCCTCGGCCGAGGTGAAGCGGCCGGTGGCCTCCAGGACGATGTCGACGTCGAGTTCGGCCCACGGCAGATCGGCCGGTTCACGCTTGGCGAGCACCGTGATGCGACGTCCGTCGACGACAAGGGTGTTCTCGTCCACGGTCACCGGGCGTCCGAGCCGGCCGGCCGTGCTGTCGTAGGCGAGCAGCCGGGCGAGCGTGGCGGGCTCCGTCAGGTCGTTGACGGCGACGACCTCGAGGGCGCTGTCGCGCTCCAGCAGTGCGCGCAGCACATTGCGTCCGATGCGGCCGAATCCGTTGATGGCGATGCGAGTCATGAGTGATGTCCCTTCCCTTCGCCACCAGGCTCGCCCGTGGCTCGCGCCGCTGACAGTGGCGGGATCGCCAGGGTTCAAAAGGATCCCGCCAAAGGCACTCCGCCACGCTCCCGCCACGCGGTGCCGGGCGGGTCACTCGCCCCGGGTGAAGGTGCGCCGGTACTCGCTCGGTGTGGTGCCGAGGATGCGCTGGAAGTGCAGGCGCAGGTTCGCGCCGGTGCCGAGCCCGACGTCGGCGGCGATCTGTTCGACGCTGCGCTGTGAGCGCTCGAGCAGTTCGCGGGCCAGGTCGATGCGGGCGCGCATCACCCACTGCATCGGTGTGCAGCCGGTCTCCTCGACGAACCGCCGGGAGAACGTGCGCGGCGAGACCTCGGCCCGCCGCGCCAGTGTGTCGAGGGTGAGGGGCTCGCCGAGCCGGTGCAGCGCCCACTCGCGGGTGGCGGCGAACCGCTCCCCCAGCGGCTCGGGGACGCTGCGCGGCACGTACTGGGCCTGGCCGCCGCTGCGGTAGGGGGCGGCGACCAGACGCCGGGCCGCGTGGTGGGACGCGGCCACGCCGAGGTCGCCGCGCAGGATGTGCAGGCACAGGTCGATGCCGGAGGCGGCGCCGGCCGAGGTGAGCACGCTGCCCTCGTCGACGAACAGCACGTTCTCGTCGACCCGGACGAGCGGATGCTTCGCCGCGAGCGCCCGCGCGTAATGCCAGTGCGTCGTGGCGCGCCTGCCGTCGAGCAGGCCCGTGGCGGCGAGCGCGAAGGCGCCGGTCGAGATGGCGGCGAGCCGCGCGCCCCGGTCGTGGGCGGCGATCAGTGCGTCGACGACGGCCCGCGGCGGGTCGTCGCGGTCCGGGAACCGGTAGCCGGGGACGAAGACGATGTCGGCCCACGCCAGCGCGTCGAGGCCGTGGGCGACGCCGTACGCGAGGCCGTCGCCGCCGGTCACGAGACCGGGTGCCGCCCCGCACACCCGCACCTCGTACGGCATGCTCGCGCGGGTCGTGAAGACCTGCGCGGGAATTCCGACATCGAGCGGCTTCGCGCCCTCGAGCACAAGGACGGCGACACGATGCAGGCGGGAGGCTGGCACAGGAAGAGGTTACGTGGGGCCTGACGTCGCGACGCCCCCTGCGCGGACCGACAACGCACCGGCCCGGCAGCCGTGCGGCCTGCCTCACTAGGGCGTGTCCGATGGGTCAGGGTCGGATAGGCCGCGGCGTCTGGTGCACTGCGTTCGCTGCGCGAACTCCGTCTCGGCTCCTCATGTGCTCCTTTGGATGCCGAGCTGCATCGCAAGGCGCCGGAGCGTCCCGATAGCGGAGCTCTCGGGGCGTTTCGGCAACGCCGCGAGGTGCCGTGCCAGACGCCGCGGACCCGGCCATGACCCATCGGACACGCCCTAGGCTCAGTCTCCATGACTGGTGACGGTGCCGCGCACAAGCGCTCCTTCCTCGCTCTGCACGACTACGGCATGGGCGGCTGTTGGTGGTGGGTCCGAGCGCGTTCCGAGCGGGAGGTCCTCGAAACGTTCGCCTGGGTCGAGGTGGTCACCGACCCGGACACGGTGGCCCGGTTCGAGGACGAGGGGCTGGAGGAGGTCGATATCGACGATCCTCGGATGCCTCCCGGGCTGGACGGCCTGCGCGCCAAGCGTGACGCCCAGCGTGGGCGGGAGGGCTTCGGCGCGCTCGCGGACAGGGACGTGGTGCACCTGCGCCGCCGCTGGGACGAAGAGGACGATGAACCCGTCGTCTATCTGATGGAAGTGGGGTCCGACGGACGCCGGATCCGCCAGGTGGAGTTGGCCGAAGACGGAACCGCACTGCGCAGTGGCCCCGATGACTGGCCCTTCAACCCGCCGGTCGTGGATCTCTTCGACCCGGCGCTGGCGGGCCAGGAGATCAGCCGGACCGAGTTCGAAGAACACTGGGCGAGCGCCCGCCAGGCAGACACCGACCTATGAGCATGGTGATCCGGCGCGTGCGGCCGTCATGAGAGCCGCCGCCCGGCCGAGCTGAATCCGTACCCGGCGTGGGCCTCGATGCGCACCACCGAGGGTCGCGGCAGGGGCCCTGCCCGCGCACGCGACGGGCCCGGCTCCGCCCGGGTGCCGCCTGCATCATCGCTATTTCATCGGGATTTCAGTGCCTCCCAGGACAGTGGACCGGACGGCGTCGAAGCCGACGAGTGCCTGGGGCGTGTGGGCCATGTGGGGCGTGTGGGTTTCCGATGAGTGATGGTCAGTCAGGGGGAGCGGGGAGCATGGGGATGACGGACACGTCCGGCGCGTCACCGCCGGAGGCGGCGGTGCGTGACACCGACGGCGGGGAGGGGGGTCCCGGCCGGGTACTGGTCCGGCTGGTCCTGGCGGGCGGGCTGGTCGGTGCGGCGCTGCTGACGGCGTCCCTGGTCGTGGGCCTCACGAGTTCTCCCACGATGAGCGTCCCCCGGCTGCCGAAGATGCCCTCGTTGCCGACGGGGTTCCCCACGGACCTGCCCACGGGCCTGCCGAGTCTGCCCCCGATGCCGACGTCCCGGCCGTCGGGTCCCGGCTCGATGCCCACGGACTTTCCCACGGACTTTCCCACGGGCCTGCCCACCGACCTGCCCACGAACCTGCCGAGCCTGCCTCCCCTGCCGACCGATCTGACGGGAGGTGGCTCGTGAAGGGCCTTGCTTCCTTGCCGTTGCGGGACGACCGACTGGCGCACACCAGGGCGTTGATGATCGCCCGGATCGCGATCGTCCTGTATCTGGTCGAGTTGCTGTTGAACATGACCCGCCCGCGGGTGCTGCCCGACGAACCGGCCTTGTCGATCTTCTACGAACTGCCCGCGGGCCTCGGCAAGATGCCCGGCTTCGCGGGCTCGCTCGACCGGCTGCTGTCCATGCCGCGCGCCGTCTTCTGGTGCACGCTGGCGGGCATCGTGGCGGGGGTGGTCATCCAGATCGCGGCGGCCGTCCTACGCCGCTCCGAACGGCGCTCGGTGGCGCTGACCTGGCTGACGCTGGGGTGTCTGCTGTTGCCGTTCGGTCTGCTGTCGCTGGTGGTCGTCGTCGAGTACTTCCCGCTGGTGCTCGCCTGTGTGCCCAGTACGGCCCTCGTGCTGCTCCTGCTGCGCGGCGGGGTGCGGTTCGCCCGGGTCCCGCTCGCCGCACTGCTGGCCGCTTTCGCCTGGGGCGCGTTGATCGTGTTCGGACTGGGTCGCGCCTACAGCGGGCTCGCGTTCGGCACCCTCTTCGGCTACCTGGGGAAGTCCTCCGCCACCGACATCAGCCGACTCGCGGAGAACCAGTTCCGCACCATCGACCTGCTGATCGTGCACCTCAGCGTCGTTGACGCACTGGCCGTCGCGGGCGGCGTCACCTTGCTCTTCCTGTTGTTCCGCCACCGCGTCACCGATGCCGTGAGCGGCCTGGTCCTCGGCGCCGCCGTCGGACTCGGCTTCAACTTCGTGGAGAGCGCCCTGTACATGAAGATCTACGGCTCGCTGGGCGGCATGCTCGGGTCGACCGGTGGCTTCGAGTACTGGATCCGGCAGTCGATCGGCCTGCTCGGCGGGCAGGTGGCCTACGGCGCGCTGCTGGGGGCCGGGCTCGGCGTCGCAGCCCGGGCACGGCGGCGCGGGCTCCTGGCGACGGCCGCCGTGGTGGGGGCGATCGGCGGGGCCACGGCCTCCGAGCTCCTGTCCGGGTGGCTGTCCGGGCTCGTCCGGGGCCACGTCGAGGTCGGCAGCACGCTCGACGTCCTGGTGGTCTCCCCGTTCCTGTGGCTGCTCCCCCAACTGCCCCTGATCGCCCTGGCCCTCGCGCTGCTCGTCCATGGTCTACGGGCGCGCGCACCCGCGCTGCGGGCGGCCGTGGCGGAGGAGGTCGCAGCGGGCCCGGCCATCACCCCGGCGGAGGTCGCGGTGCTGACCTCGCCCGCGCTGCGGCTCTGGGCGGTGGTGGGCGCCTGGCGCTGGCGCGGCTGGCGAGCGGCCCGCGCGCTGCACCGCCTGCACTCCGTCCAGTTGGACCTGGCCGGCCACCACGTGCAGAACGATCCCACAGACACAGTTCACGCCGACGAGTTGCGCGCACGGATCGCGCGGCTCAAGGGCGTGCCCCCGGAGGTAACCCCATGAACGGTCTCAGAACTGCCTGGCGGACGGCCGTCAGCGCCACCGCCCTCGCCGGCACGGTGCTGTTCCTGACCCCGCAGCAGGCCTCGGCCTGCACGGTCGGGATCGGCTACAAGCCGTCGTTCGACATCCGCGACCTGAGCCACCCGAAGACCTGCTCGACGGGCACGTCGCTCGGCGGCGCCGGCGCGGTCGCCGCTCTGGTCCCCGGCGCCCTCGTCGCGGCGAGTTGGTGCGCCCACCGGAAGGCCGAGAAGGGCTTCGGCACGCCCTCGGAGAACGGCAGCACCGGTCCGAGCCGGACCCTGACCGGCTACCTGGACGCCGCGGGCATCACGGCGGGCCGCGGGCGCGACGGCGAGGCCGGTCCGGTCTCCGGCCTCCCGCGCCGGACCGAGCAGGAGACGGGTGGGCACGGTGCGGACCGGTCGCTCTAACCGCGCCGTACGAGGGGGCCGGTGGGGCGCCGCCTTACTGGCCGTCGGCCTCCTGGTCATCGGCCTGCCGGCACCCTCGTCGGTGGCTGCCGACACCCCCGAGACCAGCCAGTCCGCGACGCCCGAGGCGGGAGGCGAGTTCGCGGACATCGTGCGCGAACTCCTGGCCGACCCGATCGGCCGGGCCGGATACGAGGCGCACCGCACACTCAACATGCATGACGGCAACCGCAATCTGGCCGTCATCTGGTTCGATGTGAGCAATTTCCAGGCCACGCATTTGGCATCGATCACGCGGCAGTTCAACGAGAACCCCGCGCGCTCGGACTACTACATCGGGTACGGCAAGCTGCTGAAGCGCGAGGGGAACGAGGCGCTCTTCGACCGGATAGGCATTCAGGGAGACGGCCCACTCCTGGAGTTCGCCGCGGTCAACGACCCACGCAAGGACCACTCCGAAGCCATCATCTATGACAAATTCCTCTACCCCGTCCTCCGAAGCCTCGGCCTGGGCCACAAGGCGACCGAAAGGCTGATGAAGCGGGCGAGAGCCGGCTTCTCGGACCGTGGCCGGTGTACGGAATGCCGCAAACTCACCAGCGCCATCGACGAGAACAACAAGGGCAACGACAAGAGCAACTTCGTCTCCGGAACGGACTACGCGACCAAGCAGGAGAAGGCGGAGTCCGCGAACCGGGTGAACGCCCTCAACAGCCAGGCCCATTCCATGCTCAACCGGGAGCAAGAACAGGCGGAGCAACAGGCCAAGACGGCCCTACCGGTGTCGGGCGACACACAGACCCCGTGTGTCTCGATGGGCAAAAGCACCCCACGTCCCGTCATGGCGATGGCCGCACCTCTTGCCGCCGGCCCATGTGACGACGACGAGAGCGCGCAGTCGGGCGCTCTCGGCCAAGCACTGTCCGCCGACCCGGGTGCCGACGCTTACGGGGGCGTGGACTTCTCGACGTTGGAGATGCGTTATCTCTCCGACGGCTCGGACGGGGTGCGGTACGCATATTCTTCGCACCCCCTGCCCAAGGGCTACCAGCAGGACACCGCACTCGGAATGCGGATGGTGAAGAACCTGGGATCCGACCTGCGGACGTGGCTGGTGCTCGATCCGCGGAAGTTCTGGGTCAATCTCAATCCCACCGAACCGGACCGCATCGTCGACTCCGCGCTGGGACGGACCAACGCCGGACGCGCCATGCTGGAGGCCGATCTCCAGATGAAACGCACGTCGGCGAAGATCCTGCACCCCGACTCGGCGACGGGAAAGCAGTACTGGCGGCAACTCCGAAGCTCCGCGGACGGCTCCCTCTGTTTC
Source organism: Streptomyces sp. NPDC059008 (assembly GCF_042749045.1). NCBI lineage: Bacteria > Bacillati > Actinomycetota > Actinomycetes > Kitasatosporales > Streptomycetaceae > Streptomyces > Streptomyces sp. NPDC059008. The sequence continues at coordinate 28,639 of NZ_JBHYJC010000035.1, forward strand.
TCCTCCCGGATGTGGATCGTGCCCGGAAAGGTCGAGGTGCGCCAGGACGGTGACGCGCTCTACATCCTCCGAGCACAGCTCGACGTGAAGACGCAGTCGGACCACATCGACGACCCCTATGCGAAGCCGTGCAACGCCGATCCGGCCACCAACGCCCACAACGAGAACCTGGAACGCACCCTCGTGCTGCCCAAGGTCGTGCAGGCGGTCAACACCGCCCCGGAGTACGCGCCGCTGCGCCGCGCGTTCATGGCGCGGATCATCGCGCAGTGGGTGCGCGAGCGGCACCGACAAGGGCACCCGACCTCGTTCGACACGCTGATCGGCTCCAAGGACCTGGGCCCGGCCAAGATGACCGGCGACTGGCGTCCCCGGAAGGTCTTCGACGACTACGTCCGCTCGTACCGCAACAAGGAGTTCGACATCACGCGGGAGACCTACGACGGACGGTACAAACGCCTCACCCGCTACGTGTACGGCGGCGCGGACCTCACGAACGTCCGGCTGACCGGCGTCTCCGCGACGGAGATGCGCAAGCGGTACCCGCAACTCGCCCAGTCCGCACGGTCCTCCACCGACCGCCGGGTGACCGCGGCCGACGGCTCGATCTGGCTGGGCGGTTCCGTCCAGGCGCCGGAACGGGGCTTCTGGGACGGCCTCAAGGACCAAGCCACCCGCCTGACCGGTGGAAACGGCTCCCTCCTCGTGGTGATCCTGCTCGCCCTGGGAGCCATCCTGTTCGGCTTCCGCAACCGCCCGAGCCGCACCAACCGCCCCGCCGCGTAAACCCGGAACGAGACGAACGCAGGCCGGGCCGGGAGTCGCGGACCCTGGGGACCGCCGTCTGTCGACGGCTCTTCCGGGTCCGCTGTCGGCGAACCCGCCTGGGTACTCGTGCCCGCGGTGCTTGGGTGTCGGAATGGACATCTTGGTTCTGGGCGGAACGGCGTGGGTGGGCCGGGAGCTGTCGCGACAGGCGATCGAGCGCGGTCATCGGGTGACGTGCCTGGCTCGCGGCGCAAGCGGAGAAGTCTCGGGCGGAGCGACGCTGGTGGCCGCCGACCGGCGCGACCCTTCGGCGTATGCACCCCTGCTCGCGCGCGAATGGGACGCGGTCGTCGAGGTGTCATGGCAGCCGGGGTTCGTTCGTGAGGCGCTCGACGCACTGGGCGGCCGGGCCAGGCACTGGGCCTATGTCTCCTCCGTCAGCGCCTATGCCTCCCATGCCACGCCGGCCGCGGACGAGTCCACGGCCCTGCTCGCTCCGACCGACCGGAGCGAGGTCGACCAGGCGTGGTACGGCGAGGCGAAGGTCGCCTGCGAACGGGCGTCGACGGCCGCTGTCGGCGACCGCCTGCTCATCGCACGCGCCGGCCTCATCGGCGGCCCGGGGGATCACAGCGGACGCTCCGGCTACTGGGTGGCCCGTGCCGCACGCGACCCGCAAGGCCCGATGCTGGTTCCCGACACACCGGCCATGCCGACACAGGTGATCGATGTACGGGACCTCACCGCCTGGCTGCTCGACGCCGCGGAGACGGGGACCCTCGGCACATACGACGCTGTCGGTCCGGTCGTTCCGTTCGGAGAGTGGATCGAGCTGTCCCGCGCCGTCGGCAGGCACACCGGTCCGGTGATCACCGCCGACTCGGCCTGGCTGCTCACGAACGGCGTGGCCGAGTACATGGGTGCCGATTCACTGCCGATGTGGCTGGTCGAACCGGGCTGGGAAGGGTTCTCCGCCCGGGACGGCTCCGCGGCACGCGCCGCAGGCCTGCGTCATCGGCCCCGGGCGGAGCTACTGGCCGACACGCTGCTCTGGGAACGCGAGCAGGGTCTGAACCGCCCAAGACGCGCCGGCCTCGGCGCCCAGCGCGAGCGCGAGTTGCTCGACGATCTCGGCTGAGGGCTGGTCCCCTGCGGTACGCGCCACGCCCCGATGATGTCGCGGCCTGACGCCTGCTTGGCAGCACCCCGAGAAGACCGTCGCCGACACCGCGCACCACAGCCCAGGGGGCACGGGCGTGGTCACCACACATGCCACGGCGGTACCGCCGGCGGTACCCGGCGCGGTACGTCCTGGCGTCCGGCCAGCGCGTCGAGCCGTTCGACCAGCCTGCGCAACTCGGCCGCGCTGCGGGCCGGGAGGGCCTTCACCATGACCTCCAGCAGATCCCTGGCGTGGAACGGATTGCCGCAGCAGTCCCAGTGCAGTTCGTCGCCCCACTCCCACTCCGTCGTCAACTGACCCTTGGGGAGCCGCACATGGTTCTTCCATAGGCGCACCGCCGCCACGGTCTGCCCCGGTTCCAGGTAGGTGCGGGTGCGCTCGATCCGCCGGATCTCGGACATGGTCCGCGCGGACAGGCCGTCGATGTCGGCCAGGGCATCACGGTCCGGTCGGCGGGCGGGGAGCTCGACCCGGACATTGTGCGGGCGCCTACGCGGCATGGGTCCCGTGGTAGTTCGTCATACCGCACATCCTGCCATGCCGGGCGCGAACGGGCCGGAGAGTTACGCCGGGCGCGGCAGCGGCTCTGTGCTGTTCCCGCCTGCCTCGATGTCCGGTCGGGGCAGGAGATCAGCCGTCCAGTGAGAGTGCGTTCTTGGCGTGCGCGACGGATTCCTCCGAGGCGGGTCCGCCGGGATTCTCCGTGGCCAGGGCCTGGTTGAGGGTGACGAAGGGGCGCATCCGCCGCTCGTAGCGGGCATACGCGGTGCGGTGGTCGCCGTTGTCCTGGGCGAGGCAGTCGGCCAGCACATGGGCGCCCACGAGGGCCAGGCTGGTGCCCTGCCCCGAGAGAGGGGAAGGGCAGTAGCCGGCGTCCCCGAGCAGGGCCACCCGGCCCCGCGACCACTGGTCCATCCGGATCTGGGCCATGGCGTCGCAGTAGAAGTCGGGTGCCTTCCGGGCGGCCTCGGCCAGGCGGGTCCCTTCCCACCGTATCGACGCGAGCCTGTCCACGACGAGCTGCCGCAGGGTCCCGGCGTCACGGCGGTCATGAGCGAGGGGGGCGGACTCGAAGCCGAAGGCGATCCTGAGTTCGGTGTTGTCGCGTACGGGCATGATGCCGAAGCCCGCGTCGCCGTCCCGCAGCCACATCTGCCAGTCGTCCAGGGCGAGGAAGTTGTCCGCGCTGAACACTGAGAGGTAGCTCCCCAGGTGGTGGGCGAAACGCTCCTCCGGACCGAAGACCAGGCGCCGTACTGTGGAGTGGAGGCCGTCCGCCCCGACCACGAGGTCGAAGGTGCGGGACGGTCCGTGCGCGAAGTCGACGCGCACGCCGGTCTCGTCCTCGTCGAGCGCGGTGATGCTGTCGCCGAAGAGGTACTCGACGCCTGCGCGCGTGTGCTCGTACACCATCCGTACCAGGTCCTCGCGCAGCACCTCGATGTCGTCGCTGTCCAGCCGTCCACTGCTGAACGTCGCCTCAGTGGAGCGGTCGACCTCGTGGCCGTCGGGGTCGAGGATCGACATGCCGCGCATCCGGGTCCGTACGCCGCTTGCCTGCTCCAGCAGGCCCATCCGCTCCATGACTTCGAGCGCGACGCCCCGGACGTCCACGGCCTGGCCGCCGGGGCGTTGGCCTGGAGCGCGTTCGACGACGGTGGGCGCGAAGCCGTGGCGGCGCAGCCAGTAGGCGAAAACAGGCCCGGCAATTCCGCCGCCGGAGATGAGTACGGTGCGCATGAGAAGCTCCTCCAGTGCTCTGTACGGTGTACGCGCCGTGAACGTACGTCGTACGCTCAGCCGCTTCAACTGGCCAAATGCGCGACGTGTACTAGGGCAGACACCCTCCATTGGGCATTTCCGCTGCTACCCTCTGCACTAGTACAGGACAGGAAGGCGACCGGTCGTGACGAAGGCCACAGGAAGAGCCGGCGATCCGCCCTATCTCCGCATCGTCGCCGCGATCCGGCGGCGCATCGCGGACGGTGAACTCGCCCCCGGGGACCGGGTTCCCTCGACCCGCCAGATCGCCGGGGAATGGGGCGTCGCGCTCGCCACCGCCACCAAGGCCCTGACCACCCTGCGCCTGGAGGGACTTGTCGAGGCCCGGCCCCGGATCGGCACGGTCGTTGCCGGATCCGCCCCCGCGCCGGCCCGCAGGCGCCCGTCACCCGCCCCGGACCCCGAGCAGGAGCTGAGCCTCGACCGGATCGTCCGTACCGCCATCGAGATCGCCGACGCCGAAGGGCTCTCGGCGCTCTCCATGCGCGGCGTCGCGGCCCGCCTCGGTGTCGCGGCGATGTCTACCTACCGGTACGTCCCGAGCAAGGAAGACCTCGTCCTGCACATGGCCGACGCCGCGTTCGGTGAGGAGTCCTACGGCGCGGACGCCCCCGAGGAATGGCGTGCCCGCATCGAGCTGGGTGCCCGGACCCTGTGGAGCCTGCACCGGAAGCACCCGTGGCTGGCCCAACTCGGCTCCCTGACACGCCCGTTGCTCGTACCCAATCTGATGGTCCACGGCGAGTGGGTGCTGGGCGCCCTCGACGGCCACGGCCTCGACCCCACGACGCTGTTCGACATCCACGTCCTGCTCTACAGCCATGTCCAGGGCCTGGCGATGCACCTGGAGATGGAAGCGCACGCCGAAGCCGCCACGGGCCAGTCGGAAGACCAGTGGATGGACAGCCGCGCCCCCGCCCTCCGAGAACTGGTGGAATCCGGCCGCTTCCCCACCTTCACCAAGGTGGTCGGAGCCTTCGGCGAGGGCTACGACCTGCGTCTCGACGCGCTCTTCGAATTCGGCCTCAAGGCACTCCTCGACGGCCTGACTTCCCTCGTCGAAGGTCAGAAAGCCGTCGCCAATTCGGAATCGTGAAGATCGTCGTCATCGTCGCCATCATCGTCATCGTCGACACGCATGGAAGCCGGACGACTGGTGGCGGGTGAACGGCGACGGATCACGGGCGACGGGCGACGGGCGAAACGACGCCGGGACGGGCAGTGCGGACGGCGTGCCCCCTACAGCACCACCCTCCACACCCCAGCCCGTTCGACCTCGACCTCGACCTTGACCTTGACCTTGACCTCGGCCTCGACACCAGCGGGCTCTGGCCGGCCATCGACTGCACGGCCCCTCGCCGGCTGCTGCTGAGTGGTGTCAGGCGTCGGAGCCGGTGTGCTTCTTACGGTTCTCCACGTGGTTGATGACGACGTTGGCCAGGGCCACCAAGAGGGTGGCCAGTAGGGCTGGCAGCCAGGGGTGCTCGACGTGCAGTCCGGGAGTGAAGCTTTCCACGAGCATGGCGGCGAGGAAGGTGGTGGCCGCCGAAAAGATCATTTCCGCCCCGCGTTTCACCTTGGGCGAAGCCGGGGTGAGGCGGAGGGTGAGGCGCAGGGGGTAGAGGAACACGGCGGCGAGCATCCCGCTGGGCAGGCACAGTACGGCGCCCCAGATGAAGGGGCCCACGCCGTCGGATTCGATCAGGCCATTGGAGACTGCGGCGACGACCAGAACCGCCAGCAGCAGGACCAGGAGCACGAGGGCGAGAACGCCAAGTCCCAGGCTGGTCATGCCGAAGGCGGCGAGCACCTTGTCCCGTGGGGACAGCGAGCTCCAGGTGGGCTCGGTCTCGTCGCTTGCTCGCTGATGCGGCACGGTGTGCTCCTTCCCGAGTCGGAGTGGTCGTGCGGGCGGCGCCCCTGACTCGATGCGAACCAGGGGAAGCCGCCCGCGAAGTCGCCTGCCTAGAGGGCGACCATCATGATGGCCTTGGCGATGTCATACGCGACGTCGGTCGGGACGCCGGCCTTCACCATGGCGATGGCGAGTGCGGTCTCGCTCCAGCCCTCGACGTCCTCGATCGCATCGGCGATCTTGCCGCCGTTGCGGGAGATGAAGGCACCGCTCTTCTTGCTGACCTTGCCGACGATCTTCCCGGCCCAGGCGCCGCCGTGACGCAGGCCGGCGACGATCAGCTTGCGCACGATCGTCCCCATGCCCAGGGCACGCTTGCTGCGCTTGTGGGCGTCGGGGTTCTCCAACTGCTGTGCGTACTGCTCGAATTCGCGGATCTGGTTCGCGTCGGCCCCGTCGGCACGCATCCGGGAGACGAGGTCACGGACATCGCCTGCGGTCGGCTGCAGCGACTCGGTGGCCTGCGATGCGGCGGTGGTGCCCGACTGAGCCTCGACAGCACTCGCGGCAGGTGCGGCAACGCCCAGGGCGACTGCTGCCGCGGCGGTGGCTGCTGCTATTCGGATGTAATTGGTCTTCACGTACACTTTCCCCTTGTAGGTGGGGGGAAGAGGGCATACGGGTACGCCGCTTGGCGTGGAAACTGAACGGCTCCCCGTGCCGTCTTCCCCCTGATATCCCCCGGCTGAGCCCGAGTCGGGTGTGGCCAGGTGGTGAGCTGCGAGATTAGCTCAGACCGCTACCAAGATCCAAAAAGCGGCAGGGTGAACAAGATCACCCCGTTAACGGAATTACGGACACATCCCGCCCTAGTGCCCCAACAGCCAATGTTTGCCCTGCTATGGCGCACCGTCTACCTCTCACCGTCAGCGATGGCCCCCCTCGCTCCCCCTCGCTCCACCCCTCTCGCTCCGCCCCGCCTTGCTGCACACAGCCGCTCCCACCGACAAGTGCCTGACCCCGACGCCCGGTCAGCCGGAACTATCGGCCGGCCTGCTGGCGAACTCCAGATCAACGTCGGCGACGCGGTCGCGCAACGGGCGCAGGTAACCGAGGAGATCGGGAAGCCGGAAGGAGTAGAAGGAGTACCGGCCAAGCATGGTGATGTGATGCCACCGTTGCCGGTGGAGCGCCTCAGTCGGTCTTCGCCGACTCGTCGAAGAACCTGACGATCTGGGGCAGGGCTTGCCTCACCGAGCCGTTGTGGTCGTAGTCGCCGACGTCGGTCAGCCGGTGTGCGGCGCCGTTCCTGGTCAACTGGTCGGCGCAGTACTCCGCGTGACTGAAGTCGACGTCCTTGTCGCCTCGGCCGTGGAATATCTCCACCGGTACGTTCGGCCGCCAGTTGCACGTGTTGTCCATCGGGCGCAGCTTGTCCTTCAGGAGACCGTCGGGCTTGCGGATCTTGTTCAGGAAGTCCTCGGTGAACAGGTCCTTGGAGGCAGCCGGGAGTGCGCTGGCGATCTGCCCGGTGGTGTGATGGCCGTCGAAGAGGACCTCCACCTTGCTGTCGTAGGGGGAGCGGAAGACGTCGCCGGGTGAGGTGTAGAGGCCGTACGTCTTGTTCCAGGCGGTGGCGAAGTAGGCGAGGTAGAGGCCGGATTTGACGATCTTGTCGTCGGCTGCGTCGGCCTCGAAGGCCGAGAGGTTGTAGGGGCCGCTGACCGGGGCGAGTGCCCCCAGCTGGAAGTAGCGGTCGGCGCCCTTCTGCTGAAGCGCCCGGCCCACCAGCATGGTCGCGGGTCCGCCCTGCGAGAACCCGCTGACCTGAACCTTCCGCTTCAGCTCCCGGCCGTTCCGGTGGGCGAAGGTACGGGCCGCGCGCAGGCCGTCCACCGAGGCCGCGACGGTGGCCCGAGGGTCACCGTAGGGGTGGAAGCCTTCGCCCGAGCCGAGGCCCACGTAGTCGGGCGCCGAAACGGCCCGCCCGGTCGAGGCGAACAGCAGGGCGACGAGCCGGTCGTTCGACTTCGGATTCTCCGAGGCGACGTCCTTGCGGTAGACGGTGGTGCCGTGCAGCCAGGAGACGGTGGACAGGTGGCGCGCCCCGTTCTTGGGCAGGACGACGAGTTGGCTCGCGGTCGTGGGGGCGCCCGCGCTGTCAGTGGTGCGGTAGGTGACCCGATACGCAGTCACTCCGTAGCGGACCTGGGACGAGTCGATCTCTCCCTGGAGTTCCCGGGCCACTTCCTCCGCTGTGAGGTCGGCCGCTTGCTCGACGGAGACGACGGCGCCGCCTTGTGCCCGCTCGCTGTGGGAGCCGGCCACCGCCGAGACCGGAGCCGGCAGGGCCGCCACACCGCCGAGGACCGCCACGCCAGCCAGAATTCGGATTTTTGTTCGCCATAAAGTCATGCATGGATCATGCCTGTCGGCCACTCCGCTGGGACATGGAGCGACCCCCCGAGCCGTGAGGGGGGAAAACCCCTGGGGGTCCCTAGGGGATGCCGGGTGCCGGATGCCCCATCCGTCCCGCCTCCCGTCCACTGCCGCAGCACATGCGCACACCTCGCCCCTGCGGCCGGAGTCCCCCGCCGCAGGTCGCGCTGATCACGGTGGGGCCCCGCTGCAGTAGATCCGGCAGGTACTACGACAGCACCCTGACGAGCCGCCAGGCGACAGAAGTCGGATAGCCCATCCTGAAGCGGAGCCACTGCTACCGCCAACCACTACACCGCTGCACCGCTGGCCCTCGCACCGAGCCCGACCCCGAGCATCCCCCAGCGCTACATGTCCGTTCGCCGTAGCTCTACGAGAACCGGGCCGTACGGGCCGCTCCTGCATCCGCACCCTCACTCTGCACGCAACGAGATGGCCAGCGCATGACCACCGTCGTGCGACCCGGGTCGCCACTTCGCACCGTGGTGCCAGCAGCCACCCGGCCGCCGGGAGTGGCCCCCATCAAGTCACTTGGGCGGGAGCTCGGCGGTGGCGTCCATGGCCCAGGTCAGCCAGTCGTCCAGGACGTCGTCGTCGAGGGTTTCCTCCGCCAGCAGGACCCAGCCTCTTTGTTCCCTGCCTCGGATCACCAGAGGCGCGGCGCCGGGGTGCTCCAGTGCTTCGTCGTTCCTTTCCTTGCCGACGCGCACCATGAGGCCCTCGTCGTACAGGTTGGCCAGTGCGTTTCCGTGGAGGAGGAAGGTCAGGCCGCTGAACATCTTCTTCGCGACCACTCCCTCGGGCTCCAGGCGCTCCATGACGCGTTCCGCCAGTACTTCGTCGTATGCCATGACTCCACCCTGTTGTCGGGGGCCCGAAGGGGTTGGCTGTGGTCATCGTTTCTGCTGGTCGCCGGTGTGGCCACCCGAGGGCCATGCGGCAGCCGGGAGGACGGCCTCGTCCTCCCGGCCGCCGGCGTGGTGCGCTGCTGCGGCGGCTGCGCTCAGGGGGTCTGGCCGGCTGCTCGCTGGCCCGGGTGGTGCAGCTGGAGGATCTCGTACACGGTTCCGGCGTCGTCGCGCAGGGTCGCGGAGATGCCCCATGGCCTGGGCTGCGGCTCCTGGAGGAAGGTCACGCCCCGCGCGGACAGGTCCGCGACGGCCGCGTGGCAGTCCTCGACGGTGAACGTGCAGCCGATCAGGGCACCCTTCTCGATCAGCGAAGTGAGCTGCCGGGCGGACTCGGGGTCCATGACCGGCGGGCCCGGGACCATCAGGGAGATCTGCACCTCCGGCTGGGCCTTGGCACCTACGGTGACCCAGCGCATGCCCTCACCGAACGGCACGTCCGTACGCGCCTCCAGGCCGAGCTTGTCGGTGAAGAACGCCTTTGCCGAGTCCTGGTCCAGCACCCAGACCACGGTCGTGTTCACTCCGGTAATCATGATCTTTCCTGTCTCTGTGCGGCACATCTGACCTCACGGTCAGTGAGGGCGCGCCGGTGTCATGTGTCGGGAGCCGCGGGCCCGCCGCGGTCACGCCGGGCCACTGTCCGGCTGTTCCTGATCGACCACCGCTTCGGGTGGGAAGGGGCTCCTGCCGTCACACCGAGGAGGCTCCTCGACGCTCGGACGTTTCCGACGATAGGAGCCCTTTAGGACACCTCGCGTCACCAATGCCTGGCAGTCTGAAAAACATGACCCAGGACCTGCCCGCCCGCATGCTGCGCCTGCTCTCCCTGCTCCAGACGCGCCGCACCTGGTCCGGCACCGAACTCGCCGAACGTCTCGGCGTCACCCTGCGCACCATTCGCCGCGACATCGAGCGGCTCCGCGATCTCGGCTACCCGGTCGAAGGCACCACCGGCACCGCAGGCGGCTACCGCCTGGCCGCCGGCACCGACCTGCCCCCACTCCTCCTGGACGACGAGGAAGCCGTCGCCATCGCCGTCGCCCTGCGCACCGCCACCAGCGGCGTCACCGGCATCGAGGAGACCGCCGTCCGCGCCCTGGCCAAACTCGAACAGGTACTACCCCAAAGGCTGCGCCACCAAGTGGCAACGCTCCAGGCGACCACCTCCCCGCTCCCCGTGCCCTGGAGCACCGGACCCGAGGCCGACCCCACCGTCCTGGCCACCCTGGCCGCGGCCTGCCGCGACCACGAGATCACCGCCTTCACCTACCGGACCGGGAAAGGTGTCACGGGCCGGCGCCGGACCGAACCGCACGCCCTGGTCGCCGCCGCACCCGTCTGGTACCTCGTCGCCTACGACACCGACCACGACGAATGGCGGCTCTTCCGCGTCGACCGCCTCACCGACCCCACCCCCACCGGCCACCGCGCCGGCCCGCGCGAACTGCCCGCCACCGACGCGGCCGCGTACGTCGCCGCGCGCCTGGCCGCCGCCCCCGCCCGCTACACCTTCCACGCCACCGTCCCCGTCGACGCCGCCACGGCGCGTGCCCGGACCTACTCCCTCCCCGACCGCGTACGCCCCCTCGACGAGACCACCAGCACCCTCGACTTCGCCGCCGACAACCCCCAGCACATCGCCGAACAACTCCTCGGCATCGACCTCGGCCCCACCCAGAGCATCCACGGCACCCCAGAACTCGCCCCCTACCTGGAGAAACTCGGCCGCCGCCTGCTCCGCGCCGCCCACGCCCTCAGAGCTGATGGAGCCGGCGAAAGCCCCGCCACCAGTGGACTTGATGGCTGCACTGGAGGAGAGGAGAGCGTACGGGCGGCGCGGAACGAGTCCTGACCGGCCTCGTGAGCTCCCTCTGCTGTCTCCCGGGGAGCGCGCGCCCATGCGATACGAGTTCCGCGTGACCGGCTGCAGGTCGACGACTCCCGCCCGGCCGCGCGGCCTGGGTCCCTGCCCCTAGGTACGTGCCGTCGCAGGGCCGGGACGCCCGCGGTGGGGGTATCAGCTTGGGCCGTCAGCGTTGTGCGGGCCACCCTCGGGACGTGTCCCCTCGCCCCCTGGCGCTGTGTCGCGCAGAAACCGTTCACTCTCCCAGGTGAGGCTGCGCTCGATCTGGAGGAAGTTCAGGTCGGTCACCTCGGAGAGTTCTTCCTTGTCGAGGTCGGGCTGCAGGCGCAGGGCGCGTGCGATCTTTCCGGCCCAGAGTTCTTCCTTGATGTAGGGCCGTTGCCGGTAGTGCTGCTGGAGCTCGCCGAGGTGGTCGGGACTGCAGGCTCCCAGACGTCGCATGCCGTCGAGGTCCGCGTTATAGGGGTGGACGGCGGAAGAGTCTGGAACCAGGGTGAAGACTTCCGTTGCGGGCGTCAGCTGCACGCCGCACAGGCCGCACAACGTCGGATCGGGCTCAGTGGCTTCCGGCTCGGCCATGTCGTGGGCGAGTCCCTTTCTCAAAAGAATCGTCACAGTGCGCTCGGTCGGCCGGCCTCGCCGGCTGCCCACCCAGAAGTTCCCGAAGGACGGCCGCGCTATGACCACTGTCTGTCAAATTGCCCCAGCTGCCGGAGAAGGATCAGCGTGGCGCCCCCCGAAAGTGGAGACCTGGAGCGGCGCAGGGCCTGTCATGCGCCGGCTTCGAAGCGTGTGCTGTCGAAGCGGGTGCAGGGCGCCTCGACCGATCTGAGTAAAGGCACCCGAGGGTCCTTCATCAGGATTCGTTCGACCCTCGCCGCATCGGCGGGCTACTGTGCAGACACGCCGCGTTACCACGGCCGTTGAGGAGGAGTCCTGTGTCATCGCCCTGCGACCCCCAGCACGCTCCCGCCGGTGATGTGGGTGCGGCGCTCATGATGGTCGACTCTCGGCTCAAAGCGATCTACGACGACAAGGCCCAGACCGACGCCGAGCAACAAGCGCTGACTGACCAGTTCGCCACGTCCTTGGGCCCCAGCGCCGTCGATGACCTGCTGGATGGCGCATGCACGCTCATCTACATGTTCATGCAGTGGCTGCGAATGGCCTACGAGGAGCACGACAAGGACGTCATCGAGTACGTGGTGCCCAACCTCGTGGCGACGATGCGCATGATGCCCAGGAGCATCCGTCCCGAGGTCATCCCCACCATGGCTGGGCTGCTCGTCGCTGCTGGCACCGGACTGAGTCCCAGCCTGTGGCGCAAGCAGTACGGATACTGGACCACGGACGAGATGAACCCCTTGGAAGCCACCGCGTTCCTGCTCGCGGAGCACATCAACCGACTCACCGACGACCGTGACTTCGCCACCCGCCTGATCGCCGAAGCGCTGTCCAGCGTGGACGAAGGCTGACGCGCGGCCCCAGGTGAACGGCTCGGGCCAGGCGCGTCAGGTTGCCGAGTGTGCGGATCCACATCCTCCAGGCGCAGCGCCGACAGAGTGATGCCCCCGTCGGACGGTTTCACTTCACGCATCCGCCGATTCTTGACGCCGAAGCTGCGTCGCACCCTCGGATTCCGTGGGACGTCGCCCGGAGCTACCCCGTCACGAGAGATGATCTTGGTGCGGCTGGTGTGGTCACGTCGTCGGGGCCGTCCTGGACAGCCCTGTCACCGGGCTGGGCCCGTGCGCGTTCGGCAGCTGGTGACGGTTCCGTTCCGCGACGCCAGGGCGCGGACGTGGTCCGCGAGGCCGGCAGGGCTGGCATCGGACTGCTAAGGCTGGGCCGGGAGCAGGCAGAGACCCACACGGTCACTCGACCGGGCGCAGCCAGGCCGCGGTGCACGTACGACGGACGCTGCAGAACCAGTGCGTCGAATCGGCGACGGCATGCATCGCCCTCTGGCGCATATCTGGGCTATCCGCCCCGTATACCGATGAGAGGTCCTTTGCCGCTCCCCCACACTGGGTTGGTGACGGACGTATGGAGTGTGCTGGTCCCCTCTGTGGGGGCGGTCTTGACCACGCTCATCGGTGTTTTCGCCGGCAGTGTGGTCAGCAGGCGGGCGCAGGACCGTAGTTGGAACCGCGATCAGCAAGTGGCGGCGTGTTTGCGTGTGCTGCAGGAGTCGTCCGTCGCGTTGACGGGGCTGAGCGTGATGGAGGCCCATCGTCCTGCGTCCGCTCCGCAGGGGATGGTCGTCTCCACCACGGTTGACTGGAATCCCTGGAACGAGGCGATCAGCCTGGTCAACGTTGTTGCCGACCGTGATATCGCGGAGGCCGCGCATGCTCTCGACGAGCAGTTGTGGCGTATGCACATAAAGGTCCGGCGGGGTCTGACTCCCGACGAAAGCTGGTTGGACCTGCAGGCCGGGGTGACCGCGGCTCGGTCCCATCTCATCATCACCGCGCGTCGTCGGTTATCCCTGGCAGGGGATTCACTCCCGCGTCTGTCGGGACGTCCGGCGCCGGATGATCCGGTGTGGCCTACCGCGCATCCCGGCCACCCGGGAAATCCAGGTCGAGTTTAGGGTCGCTCCTGGCGAAGAAACGGCGAACAGCGGCCCCACCCACCATTGGTCCGGCCGGCCCGCCACCCAAGTCCGCCTGGCCGCACAGTCCCTACGCATCGACGATCCGCAGCACTGGATCTTCAGCTCTGCATAGCTCTCCCGCTATCAGCGCACAAGCAGAATGCCTTCCGGCGACGGCGGCCGGTGTCCGGCAGCTGGAAGCTGGAAGCTGGAAGAGGAAATCGCCGGCGTGGCTGTGGTGTGACGCCGATAGCCTGCGCGAATGAAGCGTATGGAGCGGGCCATCGCGACCGTTGTCGGCTCAGCGGTGGGTGATGCGCTGGGAGCCCCTTTCGAGTTCGGTCCCCCGGGTGCGTTCTCTGCCCGGTTCCCGGAGCCGGGGTGCGGTGGAGGACGTGCTGACAAACGCCATGCCGTGGGATCGGGCCGCCGCCATGCATTTCCAAGTCAACCAGCGAGCAGCCGGCAACGGCTCCTTGATGAGGGCATCGACATCTGCGATCCACTTTGCCGGAGCCGGACGGTTGCCGACGATGGATGCCGCCCGGCGCATTGCAGCTCTTACCCATGGCGACCGCGCCGCTTGGGAAGGCACCGCCATATTCCACGAACTCATTCGCCGCACCCTGGAAGGCGTCGAGCCCCTCTGCGCCCTTCCTGACATTCTGGATCTCGTCCCTCCCGACCATCGCCAGCGATATGCCACAGTCCTGGCTACCGACTGGCACCCCGACCAGGCAACCGAGTTCAACGGTGCAGTGTGGCCCTGCCTGGGCTCTGCGGTCTGGGCCCTGCGCACCACGACCAGCTTCGAGGGCGCCCTTCGCGCGGCGATTGACCTCGGCGGTGATACGGACACCATCGCCGCGGTCACCGGAGGTCTCGCGGGCGCGTATTACGGACTGGATGCGATCCCTGCCCGCTGGACGCAGGCCTTGCATATCCCCCTGCCAGGGTTCGGCGGACGGGTGCTGCGCCTGGCCGAGCTGATCGAACTCGCACGTCGCCTCGTGGCTGACGAGGACTGACGCGGTGCTGACGGGACTGACGGGGAGTGACGGGGACTGACGCGGTCAGCGGTTGAGGTGGGCCAGCAGCTCACGGCTTGCCGTACGTACCGCGGCGACGTCCTCGTGACCTGCTCCTCCGGCTCCGCTCCTGACGGAGGCACGAGGAGAAACCGTCAGTAGGAGTAACGCGGAGTGCGTGCTCAGGATTCCCCGTCGTGCTGTGACATTCCCCTGGCGCTCCGAACCTTTCCGTCACGGCTGTCACCTGCGCATACTCCAGGGCCCGCCTCGCCCCGAACCGTCGAGGGGCGAGGACGATCGGATGGAGCTGATGAAACGGATGTCGTCGTGCACGGTCTCCGCAGCCGCCTCGGGAACGTGGGTGCTCGGTGACCTGACGGTCAACCGGATCGGCTTCGGCACGATGCGCCTGCCGCAGACCGGCCCGGCCCTGGTACCCGACGCCACGCCCCGCGACCGGGAGCAGGCGATCGCCGTACTGCGCCGCGCGGTGGAGCTCGGCGTCAACCACATCGACACCGCGGCGTTCTACTTTTCGCGGCTGCGTTCCGCCAATGAACTGATCAACTCGGCGCTGGCACCGTATGCGGACGACCTCGTCATCGCCACCAAGGTCGGGCCGGCCCGGGACGCCTCCGGCGAGTGGGCCCGGTCGGCGCGGCCCGACCAGCTGCGTGGCCAGGTCGAGGAGAACCTGCGCCAACTCGGCCGCGACCACCTCGACGTGGTCAACCTGCGCATCATGGGTCAGAGCTCCATCAGCGAGCACTTCGGAGCCCTCACCGAGCTGCGCAACGCCGGACTCATCCGCCACCTCGGCCTCTCCAACGCCCGCCTGGAACACCTGAACCAGGCCCAGGCGATCGCGCCGGTGGTGTGTGTCCAGAATCGCTACGGCATCGACTCGCCCGACGGAGGGGTGATGTTCCGAGCGTGCGCGGCACGCGGCATCGCGTTCGTGCCCTTCTTCTCCATCGCCGGACAAGGGCGCGAAGCCGGCGCCGTCCGGGCCGAGCACGACGAGGTCCGCGCTGTCGCCCGCGCGCATGAGGTCTCGTCAGCGCAGGTACGGCTCGCGTGGATCCTGCAGCAAGGCGGCCACATGCTGGCCATCCCCGGGACAGGCAACCCGGATCACCTCGTCGACAACGTGGCGGCGGGCGCGCTCCGACTGGCAGACGAAGAACTCCAGCTCCTCAATTCGATCGGCCACCGCGCATCCTGATACCGAATACCGACTACGGCAACGGGCAACGGGCAACGGGCAACAGCAACGGCTTCGGAACTTACACGTGATCGAAGAGGCGGGCCCTGGTCGGTCGCTGCGCTCCCGTCCCCGTGCGTGGGGTGGAGGACCGGTGGTCTCTGGAGATCCCCGGGCAGGCCGGCGGCACCGTCCTTCCACGCGGGGTCAAGGGCGCAGGGCCCGGTGGCGCTGCCGGTGAAGTACTCGCGGTCCGGGTACCAGGTGAAGGACATCCGCTCCTCCCCGTCGTCGCGCTGGACGAACAGGTCCCATACCTGGCCCTTACCGCCTTCACGGTAGGACGTGACCTCCCAGTCGTCGTCCTTGAGGTGCTGGTGCAGTCGTCGGAGGCCGGGGACGGCTCGGCTCGCGGGCACGTGGTCCAGCGCCCATCTGTGGCTCATCCGGTAGGCGCCGTCGATGGTCTTGTCGTCCAGTCCCAGCAGGCCCCCGTCGTAGCAATGGCTGGAGCCGAACGTGTTCTCCGTGCTGACGCCGATCTTCTCGACTCCTGGTTCCACGGTGCGCTTGAACCTCATGACGTCGTACGCCTCTTGGGAATGTTGGAAGGCGCGGTTCGCCATGTCCTCGGGCGCGACGCGGGGAATGTCCGTCGACCCCCATGCGAGCGGGACGACCAGAACGAGTGCGGCGACGACGAGCGCGGCACAGCCCCATCCGAGGGTCCCGCGGGCGGAAGAGGGGGCCCGGGACTCGGTCGGGGCGGTGGTGGTGTGGGCCGGTGCGGCCTCCTCGGGCATACGGGGACGGTATGTCAGCGGGGGATCCGGCGGATGGGCACGGGTACCCGGCAGGGAGTGAGTACGCGTACTCAGTTGGTCTGTGGCTCGTAACATCCCGTCTTGCTCCTGACGGCCGGCCAGGTGCCCTCCCCGCAGGTGCGGTTTCGGCGGCACGGACGCCGGGCCCCCGACCTGCTCACGCGCCGTCGTCAGCGGTGGCGAGGAGGGTGCGGCCGGCCGCGAAGAGTCGGGCGCAGCGTTGCGCCATGGCTTCCGGTGACTGGTCGGGGTGGTGGACCCACCAGCGGACCAGGGCGGTGCACAGGCCGCGCCAGGCGTATTTGAGGGCGTCGGCGTCGAGCGGGTCGCTGGATCCGGTGGCGTGCAGCAGGTCGGCGGTGCCGATCGCGGCGAGGTCGTCGATGGCGCCGCGGTAGTACGCCGCGCGTCGGGCGGCGTCGCTGTCGGACGGCAGCGTGGCGTCGTAGAGGACGAACCAGGCCTCGCGCTGTCCGTCCAGGGCGGTGAACAGGGCGTGCAGCACGCGCAGGGCGGTGGGCGGTGCGCCGGAGCCGTGTTCGGACATCGCGGCGCGGATGGCGTCCAGCAGCCGGTCGCCGACGGGGTCCAGGCAGGCGAGGTAGAGGTCCTGCTTGCTGCCGAAGTAGTGGTGCAGCAGTGGCTTGGTGACGCCCACGCGGGCGGCGATGGTGGCCACGGTGGTGGCCTCGTAGCCGTGGCGGCCGAACTCCTCGGTGGCCGCGGCCAGGACCTGTCGTTCGCGCGCGGCCCTGGGCACGCCCTTGGTGCCGGCCTTGGAGGGGAGCGTTGTCATGAACCGGATATTACCCTAGGGTAATTTTCCGTTGGGTAAATTGCCTGCCCGGACTTCGCTGGGAGCACACTCATGCCTGCCACCCCGTCCCACCCCGGCACCTCCCGCACCCGCTCCTGGTGGGGCTGGGGCTACGCCGACGCCCACCCCGACGACGCCGAATGCACCGCCATGGGCGCCCTGTTGCCGGGCACCCTGGCCCGCCCGCTGCCGATACCCCGGGTCGCCGACCTGCCCGTCGCCCGCCCCGGCGTAACACCCCCGCCCGCACTGGCGCACCTGGTCACCGCCGATCCCGAAGCGCGCGCCGCCCACGCCATGGGCAAGGCCTACCGCGACGTCATCCGGGCCCTGCGCGGCCGGCCCGGCCGGATCCCCGATCTGGTCGCCCGACCGACCGGCGACCAGGAGGTGGCCGACCTGCTGGACTGGGCCGGCGGGCACGGCGTGGCCGTGATCCCCTTCGGCGGCGGCTCCTCGGTGGTCGGTGGCGTGGAGTACCGCGGCGACGCCCACCGCGCCGTGCTGTCGCTCGACCTGACCTCGATGGACCGGGTCCTGGAGATCGACACCGTCGGCCGCTCGGCGCGTATCCAGGCCGGCGCCCTCGGTCCCGTACTGGAAGAGCAGTTGCGGCCCCACGGTCTCACGCTGCGCCACTTCCCGCAGAGCTTCGAGTTCTCCACCCTCGGCGGCTGGCTGGCCACCCGGGCCGGCGGCCACTACGCCACCGGCCGCACCCACATCGACGACTTCGTGCAGTCCCTGAACGTGGTCACGCCCGCCGGAGCCGGCACGTCCTGGCGCCTGCCCGCATCCGGCGCCGGACCGTCACCCGACCGCCTGTTCCTCGGCTCCGAGGGTGCGCTCGGTGTCATCACCAAGGCGTGGATGCGTCTGCAGGAACGCCCGCGGTACAAGGCCTCGACGTCCGTGGCCTTCAGCGACTTCCACCGGGCGCTGGACGCGGTGCGGGCCATCGCCCAGTCCGACCTCGCGCCGGCCAACTGCCGGCTGCTCGATTCCGGCGAGGCGCTGCTGTCCGGCGCCTCGCACGACGGCTCCGCGGTCCTGGTCCTGGGCTTCGAATCCGCCACCACCCCCGTCGACGACCGCCTCACGAGCGCCCTGGACCTGGCCCGCGCCCACGGCGGCCGGGGCGCGGCGCCGACGGCGGACCGCGACGCCCCCGCCGACGCGGCCGTGCGCGCCTGGCGCTCGACGTTCCTGCGCATGCCCTACCTACGCGACGGCCTGGCCCGCATGGGCGCCGTCGTCGAGACCTTCGAGACCGCCGCCACCTGGGACACGATTCCCACCCTGATCGACGCCGTACGCACCGAGGTCGGCGCCGCCGCCCTGAAGGCCACCGGACACCCGGCCACCGTCAACTGCCGTCTGACGCACGTCTACCCCGACGGCGCCGCCCCCTACTTCACCGTGGCCGTCGCCGGTCGCCCCGGCGACGAGGTCGAGGTCTGGGACGACATCAAAGCCGCCGCGAGCGACGTGCTGCACCGCCACCGCGCAACCATCACCCACCACCACGCCGTCGGCCGCGACCACCGCCCCGCCTACGACCTCCAGCGCCCGGAGCCCTTCGCACTGGCGCTGCGCGCCGCCAAGGACGCCCTGGACCCCCGTCGCATCCTCAACCCGGGCGTTCTGGTCGACTGACGGAACGGCGGCGGACGAGTGGCCGAAACCGGCCTTCGCGTCCTGACGGCGAAGGTCCCAGCAAAGCCAGCGCAGTAGGCCGCACCGTACCCGCCGCGGACGAGCCGTGCAGCAGTTCGGTCAGGTCATGGGGGTGCGCCTGCTCGCCGGTTGGCGCGGCCGCGGTGATCCGGTCCAGTCGGAAGCCGCGGCCGGCCCGTCGTGTGCGGCACCAGGCGATGAGGTACCACCGGCCGTCGGCGGTGAGCAGTCCGGCCGGTTCCACTTCGCGGTCGCTCTCGCGTCCTGCCGCGTCGACGTAGGACAGCCGCAGCGCCATGTTGTCGGCGAGGGCCCGTTCGACCGCGGCGCGGACCGCGGAGTCGGTCCGCGCCGGCAGTGCGACGATCCGTGCGGTGAGTTCGCGGGCCGCCGCCGCGGCGGGACCGGTCATCGACGCGGCGATCTTCTGGTACGCCGTGCGGGCCGCACCGGCGTAGGGGGCACAGGCGTCGGCCGCGGCCAGCGCGGCGGCCAGCGCCGAGGCCTCGTCGGCCGTGAAGTGGATCGGGGGCAGAGTCATCGAGGGGTCGATCGTCCAGCCCCCGCCTCGCCCGGGTGTGGTGCGCACCGGGACACCGGACTCCATCAGCGCCTGAAGGTCGCGCTGCACCGTGCGCGTACTGACCTCGAATCGCGCGGCGAGCGCCGCGACCGTGAGCGGCCGCGGCGCCGACGCGCGCAGCTCTTCGACCAGCGCATAGAGCCGAGAAGTGCGGTTCATCAGGCCGACGCTACCGTCCCGCGGTGGCCAGGAACTGCCGCTCACGCCCCAGTTCCCGCTCGGTGACGGTCAGCGGGAACAGGGTGAAGCCGTGCATCGCGCCGGCGACGACGCCCAGGTGCACGGGCGCACCCGCCGCCTGCCACCGTTGGGCCAGGAACAGCGAGTCGTCCAGCAGTGGATCCTCGGTACCGACGACGATACGGGCGGGCGGCAGGCCGGCCAGGTCGGCGAAGAGCGGCGAGACCTCCGGGTCGCGGCGCTGCTCCGCCCCCATCCCCGGCGTGAACAGCTCATAGCTGCCCCGTAGGGAATCGGTGTTGCTCAGCAGCCGCCTGGCGCCGAACGACCGCTGGCTCGGCGTCATCGACAGGTCGTACGGGCCGAAGAGCAGGTGGGCCGCCCGGAACGCCCCGGTGATGCCGTGCCGGTCGCGAAGGCGCAGCAGGGTCACGACACTCAGGTGGGCGCCGACCGATTCGCCGCCGATCAGCAGCCGTCGGGTGCCGAACTCTGCTGCGGCGTTGGCCACCAGCCACCGGGCGGCGGCCTCGCAGTCGTCGGGTCCGGCGGGGAAGGGGTGCTCCGGTGCCAGGCGGTACTCCACGCTCACCACGGCCAGCCGCGCTCGCACGGCAAGCTGCCACAGCTTCTCGTCCTGCCCGCCCGCGGAGCCGAACGCCCAACCACCCCCGTGTATGTGCAGATATACGCCGTCGACGTGGTCCGGCACGAACGCCCGGACTCTCACCCCGTCCGCGACGACGCGGTCCTGGCCCTGCGGCAGTCTCACCGGTGGCGTGTCGCCACCGAGCCGGTTGCGCCGCAGAAGCGCCAGCACGGTGGCGTCCGGCTCCCGCCCGCGGGTGGGGCGGCTCGCGGCAGTGGCCTCGAACTGCTCGTTGAATGCCAGGGTCTCGGCGAGGCAGTCCTCGTCTGTGATCGTCATGACGTCGACGCTCGCAGCCGTCCGCGACAACACCCTGTCACCATTTCCCCGTGAGCTGCGTCACTCAGGTGCGCACACTCGGCAGCGCGGCGGAGCCTTCCCGGCCAGCGCGGATCCTCCCCGACGCGTGGAGTGCGCTATGAGGGCCGCGTGCTCGGGGCGAGCTCGTCGGTCTGCCATGTGGTGATGCGCCGGAGGATGAGGATGATCAGCACGCCGGCCACCAGGTAGAGCGCCGTGAGCAGGGTGGACAGGTTCGCATTGGCCAGAAAGCTCTCCTCGGTGTCCTCCTGCGACGCCATGCGCCATTGGATCGGCTTGACGAGCGTGGCGGCCACGAACGACGCCCACCAGACGTTGATCAGGGCGAGAGGAGCGGGCCGTCGGGGGGTACTGGCCTGCCAGATGTCCGACACGATCTGGTAGGGGTACCACAGGTTGGCGACCGGGGTGATCCAGGCGCCGACCACCCAAGCCCTGGACCGGCGGTGCGCGGCGGCACCGCTCATCAGCTCGGCGTTGATCCGCGCCCGCCGCAGCCAGATCAGGAACGCCACGCCGCCCGCGACCCACACCAGGACCGTCGGCAATGACGCCAGGGCCGTGAGGGCATCGGCGTCGGCGGCCACGAGGTCCGCGTCCGTCGCCGTCCCGGCCAGGTAGTCGTGGACGAGGAGGTAGCCCCGCCAGTTGGCCACCGACACCACTACCTCACGCACGAGCTCCAACGTGATCAGTATGGTCGCGGCGGTGGCCGCGCCGGTCACCGACCTGTGCTGCTGCGCACCGACGGAGTGCGCGCTCGCCGGCTCGCCCTGCTGTGCACCGTCCCTGTCCATGCTTCCCCCGAAGTGACGCGATTTTTGTGCTGAACACTCTTTGGGGTCGGGATGCTACGGCGCGCAGCCTGACGTGTCTGCCCTTTCCCAGGCCCTTTCTCAGGAAGGCCGGACTGTGACCGTCGTCCGGCGCCGCGAGGGGGAGAGAGGGGGCCGAGCACCCCAGTGGCGCGCTGTCAGAGGCCGAACAACTGCAGTCCCCGGAACAGCAGCCAGCCCAGCAGGCCCAGGGACGTGACCAGCAGCATGCCCTTCCACAGCGACGTCTGCGTGGCGAGGTGCGCCCGCCAGGCCAACGTCCGTTTGCGGACCCCCACCGCTGCCAGGGCGGCCTTCATGGCGCGGGCCACGTGGTGCGTGGGCGTATACATGATCACCCATGCCCGAGTGGCCTCTTTGGCGCGAACCAGTCGGCGCGCGAGCACGCCTCGCGGGGTCTTGGCGCCGTGCGCGGGCCCCACCAGGTGCACATGAGGCGTCCACTCGGAGTCGAAGGTGATGACGGCGGAGGCCGAGGGATCGCCGGCGGTCACCTCGTCCAGCCGGGTCGGCGCCGGCAGGAGCGCGTCCAGGCGCCGGGCCATGCCCGGCAGCCCGTCCAGCGCCAGGAGGACCAGCTTCCGCGGGGGCTGGGTCGCGCGGGCCTGCTCGATCTCCCACCACAGCCCCTCGCTCAGTCCCAGGCGCAGCACGATGAGTTGGGACAGTCCCATCAGGCGTAGGACCGCGGGCTGCCAGTCGTCGTGCGGCAGATAACACCGCGCCGCGCCCAGGCGCGGCAGCGGCTCCTCGGGTCTGCCCACCGCGATCACGGGACCGAAGGCGCCCAACGCCCCCGCGAGCTGCTCCTCCCGTGAATGGATGCTGACCGGTGCCCCGTCGTCGACCTGGGCCGCGGTGTCGTCGTCGGCGAAGCTGCGCAGGTAGAGCACGGGCTCACGGCCGTCGGCCAGCAGGGCCTGGGCGGCGCCGCGGGCCGAGCGCGGGCGGGTGTAGCGCAGGATCAGTACGGCGGCTCCCAGCGCGGCCAGGCCGCACGGTACAAGGAGCACCTGCGCCGCCAGCGACATGTCCAGGTTCGGTCGTTGGGCCGTGTTGACCGCGAAGAACCCAGCCGCGAACAGCCCGTATCCGACGCTGTTGGCCGTCAGGAACACCGGTCGTCGCCACCACGGCTGACGCGGGGCGAACCGGCCGACCACCTCGACGATCTCCGCGACGCCCGACCGGCGGCGACGCCGTAGCCACAGCGCCGGCACCAGCAGCGCCACGGCGGACGCCGCCCAGCACAGCGCCGCCGTGCTCGACGAGTCGACGTCCCGGTCGAGGCCCGCCTGTTCCCGCTCGACCCGCGCCGCCAGTCCGGCGATACGCTCGCGGGCCCGGGAGACCCGGCCCGCCCGCGCGTCGCCGGTGGCGGAGGAGACCGCGGAACGGCTCTCCCCCGGCGGGGCGTGGCCCTCGAACCACGCGTCGCCCGCACCGATCTCCGCCCGCGCGGACACGTCCCCGTCGGCGTAGCGGTCCAGCGCGAGAGTGAACGCGGCGGCTCGCGTCGGGGCGTCGCGGAAGCGGTCGCGGGCGCGCAGGTCCGTGGCCGCGGTGATCGCCAGGTGCAGCGCGACATAGGCCGTGACGACCGCGACCACCGTGACCAACCGGGCGAACGCCCGTAAGCGAGAGGTCACCCCCACCCCCTACCTCGACGGAGCACCGCGTCCGGCGCGGACCGCGTCCCGTACTACCACCTCGGCCGACCGGCCGTGGCCGGTTTCCGGAAGGGTGGTCAGGTGGCGCGCGGGTCGGGCATGAGGCGGTCGAAGGAGACCGGGAGGCGATCCGGGCCGCGCAGGATGGCGTTCTCCCGGTACGGCGGAGGGTCGGCCACCAGGCGGGGAGATTCCAACCGGCGGGCGAGGGCGGCCAGGGCGATCTGCGCTTCGGCGCGGGCGAGGGTGGCGCCGATGCAGTAGTGGATCCCGCCCCCGAAGCCGAGGTGGGCGTTGTCGGGTCGGTCGAGTACGAACCGGTCCGGGTCGGGGAAGCGGTGGGGGTCGCGGTTGGCCGCGGCGAGGAGCAGTCGGACGCGTGCGCCCTTGGGGATGGTGGTGCCGGCGATGTCGATGTCGGCCAGGGTGCTGCGTCCGGACATCTGCACCGGCGGGTCGTAGCGCAGTACCTCCTCCACGAGCGGAGTGGCGAGCTCGGGGTCGGTGCGCAGCCGGGCGAGCGCGTCGGGGTGGCGCAGGAGTGCGAGGGTGCCGTTGGCGATGAGGTTGACGGTGGTCTCGTGGCCGGCGATGAGGAGCAGGCCGAGCGTGACGCGGAGGTCCACGGGGTCCATGGGGCCGTCGGGTGCCTGGCCGCGCATCAGGCCGGAGAGCAGGTCGTCGCCGGCGGTGGCGTCGTGGCGTGCGATGAGCCCTTCGAGGTACTCGACCAACTCGCCGCGCGCCTGCTGGAGTTCGCGCAGCTCGTCCTCGGTCTGGGTGTCGACGGGGTCCAGCCCGCGGGTGAGGCGGCGGGCCAGGCTGCCGAAGAGGCGTTCGTCCTCGCGGGGCACGCCGAGCAGTTCGCAGATGACGGTGACGGGCAGGGGGTAGGCCAGGTCGCCGACGACGTCGAGCGTTCCCGGCCGCTCGCTGGTGTGTGCGTCGAGCAGTTCGGTGACGAGTGCGTCGATGTGGTCGCGCATGCCCGTGACGCGGGGAACGAACTCCTCGGTGACCAGGCGGCGCAGCTGGTCGTGCCGGGGCGGGTCCTCGACCAGCAGGCTCTTGCGGATCTGCTGCTGTTGCGGGTTGCGGCGGTCGGCGCTGATGCGCGGGTCGCGGAGCAGCAGACTGATCTCGCGGTGGCCGCTGACCAGCCAGGTCCCGTCCTCCGTGCACACCACCGGCTGCCGGCGGAGCTGTTCGTAGCAGGGGTAGGGGTCGGCGCGGTTCTCGTAGCGGAGGGCCTGGGCGAACAGGACCGAGGCCGTGTGCTGCCGGGTGGTGGTGGTCATGGTGGGTCTCCCTTCACTGGTGTCTCACTGGTGTCCGGCCATGGCGGACGGGTGGGTCGGCGGGGCGGGCGGCCGGCCTGGTGCGGGGGCGGTGGGTCGCGGAACTGCGGTGGGCGGCGGGATCGCGCCGCGCCGGGGGAACTCCGCGTCGACGGGACGGAGTCGGTCCGGGCCGTCGGTGGCGTTGAGGTCCGGGGGGAAGGGCGCGCCGGCCTCGATGAGGGCGGCGTAGCCGTCCAGCACGCGGGGGCTGTCCACCGCGACGGCGGCGACCAGGCGGCCCTGTCGGCCGTAGGCGGCCACGAAGCGCCGTTGGTCGAGCGAGCCCTGGGTGAGGACGACCTGGTCGGCGTGGGCGGGCAGCCCCACGCACTTGAGGTTGACCTGGAACTGGTTGGACCAGAACGCCGGCAGGGGCTGGTGGCTGCGGTGGTCACCCGGCTCGTGGGTCATGTTGTGCGCGGCGGTACGGGCCTGGGCGACGGCGTTGTCCCAGTGGTCCAGACGCAGCAGCTGCCCGGGGTAGCGCGGGTGCGGCCAGCGGGCGACGTCGCCGGCGACGAAGACGTCCGGCACCGGCGTCCCGTCGTCGGTCCGCGCCCGGCAGGCCGCGTCGCAGACCACCCCGCGGGCGTCGGCGTCCAGGCCGGAGCCGGCCAGCCACTCGGTGTTGGCGAGGGCACCGGCGGCGACCACGGCCACCTCGGCCGTCACCACCGTGCCGTCCGAGAGGACCGCGCGCCGCAGCCGGCCGTGGGCGTCGCCCTCCAGGGCGTGGACCGTGGTGTGCAGCCGCAGGTCCACTCCGGCGTCGCGGTACCAGCGGGCCGCGGCCGCGCCGACGACACCGCCCAGTGCGCTCGCCAGGGGGGCTCCGCCGCGCTGGGTCACGGTCACGTCGAGCCCCAGGTCGCGGCAGGACGAGGCGACCTCGCCACCGGTGAAGCCGGCGCCGACGACCAGCACCCGGCTCGGCGCCGCGGCCAGCGCCGCGCGCAGCCGATCGGCGTCGTCACGGGTGCGCAGCACATGGACCCCGTGCAGGGTGCCGCCCTGCCGCTCGGGCCAGGGCCGGGCCCGGGTGCCGGTGGCGATCAGCAGCCGGTCGTATCCGACCTGCCGGCCGTCGGCCGTCCTCACCCGGTGTTCGCGCAGGTCGAGTCCGGTCGCGGGGGTGCCGAGGAGCCATTGGGCGGCGATGTCGCGCACCCGGGGCAGCACGGTGTGGTCGGTGGTCAGCCAGCCGGACAGGACCGCCTTCGACAGCGGCGGACGGTCGTAGGGCGGGTGCGGCTCGTCGCCGATCAGCGTGAGCTCGCCGGTGAAGCCCTCGTCGCGGAGCGCCTCGGCGGCGCGCAGCCCGGCCAGGGAGGCGCCGACCACGACGATGCGTTCGGGGGCGCTCATCGGACACGCTCCGGGGTCAGGGGCGCGGGCTCGGTGGCCCTGCCCAGGGTGATGGCCTGTACGGGGCACGCCGCGGCGGCCCGGGCGACCTCGCTGCGCGTGCCCGGATCGGGCGCGTAGTCGTACTCCAGCGCCTCCTCGCCGTGGAAGCGGAAGACGGTCGGCGCGGCGTAGACGCACTGCCCGTAGCTCTGGCAGCGGTTGAGGTCCACCACGAGCCGAGGTGCGTCCGGCGGGGAATCGGTGGTCATTTCTTCGCTCTCCTCCCAGGTCAGAGCGGGTCCGGTGGCTCTTGGGGCCGTCGGTGGCGGCCTCCAGGCTGCCCACCGGGTCCGATCGCAGCTGCTATTCAGATAGCAACCACTATTTGGACTGTACACGCTATCCGAGCGTTGACATAGCGATCGCTATCCAAATAGCATCGACAACATGAGCAGCGAGCATGACGAACCGGTACGGCAGCGACTGACCCGCGCGGAGGCGAAGGCCCGCACCCGGCGCCTGCTGCTGGACGCGGCGGCCCGGGTCTTCGCCCGCAAGGGCTTCACCGGGGCCTCGGTGGAGGAGATCGCCGAGTCCGCGGGCTTCTCCATCGGCGCGCTGTACTCGAACTTCAACGGCAAGGAGGCGCTCTTCCTGGAGCTGATGGCCGAACGCGGACTGGGCCGCGTCGCCGAGGCGGCCCGGACCCTGGACCGGCACGAGGCCGGCACCGGCGAGGCCGCCGCCGAGCTGGGCCGCCTACTGGTGCACGTCGCCGACAAGGACATCGACTTCGCCCCGCTCCAGGCCGAGTTCTGGCTCTACGCGGTGCGCAACCCCCATGTCCTCGACACCATGGCCGCCGCGCTGCGCGAACCGCGCCAGGAGCTTCAGGGCCTGGTGGGCACCTGGCTCGCGGACCAGGGCGCCCCCTCCGAGGTCGACCCCGAAGCCGTGGCCACGGTGGTGGCGGCGCTGTTCCAGGGCCTGGTACGGCTGCGGCGGGTGGACCCCGACAGCGTCCCCGAAGAGCTCTTCGGCCAGGCCCTGCGCTGGCTGTTCACCGGCATCGGCGCCGCCCCCGGCGGCGACCGGGACCACCCCGCCCCCGAGGAGCCGGCGTCATGACCCCGGACCGGCGAGAGCAGACCCCCGCCCGGAACATCCGCCGGGCCTACGTCGTGGCCGGCCTGGTCCTGGCCCTCATGTGGATCGGCGAGGGCGACGAGCCCGCCTGGGCCCACGCCGTGCGCGCCACCTTCCTCCTGCTGTTTCTCCCACCCCTGCTGCTGCGGACCAACCGCCGACTGTCCACCGCGTTCCACGAGTCCGCGCGCCCCGGCCCGGCGCTCGCCAGACTGATCACCGCCCGGGTCCTGATCGTCGACGCGGCCCTGGTCGCCGGCGCCCTCTTCGGCCACCTGCTGGACCCGCACACCCCCGTCGACACCCGGGCGCTCGCCATCCGGCTGCTGCTGGTCCTGCTGACCGTCCCGCTCCAGATCCGCGCCGCGGGGCGAGCCCGGGCCGCCGGTATCGACCCTTCGACCCGCCCCACGCTGTCGGCGCCCCGGCTGATCTGCGCCAAGCTGGGCCTCATCGCTGCCGCGTTGCTGATGGAGATGCTCCTCGACCCGTATGTGGCCGACGCCCAGTTGCTGATCGCCGCCGCCATGGCCGTCGGCGTGGCCGCCCTGGGACCCAAGATCCACCCCAGGCTGCTGGTCCCCCGGCCCACCGGCACCACCCGGGAGCCGAGCCCGGCCGGCTCGGCCGCCTGAACTCGCACGACGGCCGCCGAACGCGGCCGCCCCGGGGCGCGTACGAGGAGGTGACGGTGCCGAGGGAGCGCCGTATCGTCGACTCACCTCAGAATCGGCGGGAAGCGTCGACGGGGATCACTGACGGGGGTCGGGGTGGGCGTGCGGAGCGCACAAGCCGGGGCGGTGGACGTGGCCGAGGCGGCCGCCCGGCGCCGCGAGCAGCGCGGCTGGTACTGGTACGACTGGGCGAACAGCGTCTACTCGACGAGCGTGCTGACGGTGTTCCTCGGCCCCTATCTGACCTCGGTGGCGAAGGCCGCGGCGGACGCGGACGGCTTCGTCCACCCGCTGGGCATCCCGGTGCGGGCCGGCTCCTTCTACGCCTACACGGTGTCGGCGTCGCTGCTGCTGTCCGTACTGGCGATGCCGCTGGCCGGGGCGCTGGCCGACCGGACCGGGCGGAAGAAGCCGCTGCTGGGCGTCTGCGCGTACACCGGTGCCGCGGCGACCACGGGGATGTTCTTCCTGGGCGGTGAGCGCTATCTGCTGGGCGGCGCGCTGCTGATCCTGGCGAACGTGGGCTTCGTGGTGTCGTCGATGCTCTACAACTCCTTCCTGCCGCAGATCGCCGGGCCCGACGAGCGCGACGCGGTCTCCTCCCGGGGCTGGGCGTTCGGCTACGCGGCCGGGGCGCTGATGCTCGTCGCCGACCTGGTGCTCTACGGCGCCCACGACTCCTTCGGCCTCTCCGAGGGCGAAGCGGTGCGCATCTGCCTGGCGTCCGCGGGGCTGTGGTGGGGGGGCGTTCTCGCTGATTCCGCTGCGCCGGCTGCGCGACCGGCGGAGGGGGGCGGGCACGGCCGCGCCGGGTCCGACCGGCGGCACCCCGCTGGGCCGGAGCCGGCGCCAGCTGCGGGAGACGCTGGGCGACATGCGCCGCCACCCCCTCACGCTCGCCTTCCTCCTGGCCTATCTCGTCTACAACGACGGCGTGCAGACGGTGATCACCCAGGCCTCCGTCTACGGCTCCGAGGAGCTGAAGCTGGACCAGACGACGCTGATCACGGCGGTCCTGCTGGTGCAGGTGTTGGCCGCGGCGGGAGCCCTGCTGATGGGGCGCCTGGCCCGGCGCTACGGCACACAGCGGACCGTACTGGGCTCGCTGGCGGCCTGGACCCTGACGATCGCCGCCGGCTACTTCCTGCCCGCGAAGGCACCGCTGTGGTTCTTCGCCCTGGCCGTCGGCATCGGCCTGGTCCTGGGCGGCAGCCAGGCGCTGTCGCGCTCGCTGTTCTCGCATCTGGTGCCGCGCGGCAAGGAGGCGGAGTACTTCTCCGCGTACGAGATGAGCGACCGGGGCGTGAGCTGGCTGGGGCCGCTGGTGTTCGGGGTCACCTACCAGCTGACCGGCAGCTACCGGGACGCGATCGGGTCCCTGGTGGCATTCTTCGTGATCGGCTTCGTCCTGCTGGCGAGGGTGCCGGTGCGGCGGGCGATCATGGCCGCCGGGAATCCCATACCTGACCGGATTTAGTCCCGGAGGGTGTGGGGCGGTAGTGTACGCCTTTGGCTCACCAGGCGGACCGTTACTGCGCGCTCAAGCATGAAAGGCGTTGGGTGACATCTGCTGCCAGATGTGACAAACCGGGCGCCGGTGGGTACAACAAGGGGCGGCACGAAGGTAGGCAGCGGCGCACAGCGCCTCCGTCAATGGCGGTGGTGGGCGACGGGTGGGCTCATATCCCGATACGGGAATCTTCACCGCCGACCGGACGTTGACCGGATGACGACGACAGCGACACCTGTCCTGTGGGCGACAAGCCCGGGAGGCACGATTCATGAGTGAGCGAGCTCTCCGCGGCACGCGACTCGTGGTGACCAGCTACGAGACCGACCGCGGCATCGACCTGGCCCCGCGCCAGGCGGTGGAGTACGCATGCCAGAACGGACATCGATTCGAGATGCCGTTCTCGGTTGAGGCCGAGATTCCGCCGGAGTGGGAGTGCAAGGTATGTGGTGCACCCTCGCTTCTGGTGGATGGCGATGGCCCTGAGGAGAAGAAGGGTAAGCCCGCGCGTACGCACTGGGACATGCTCATGGAGCGGCGCACCCGCGAGGAGCTGGAGGAAGTGCTGGCCGAACGGCTGGCGGTCCTGCGCTCCGGCACCATGAACATCGCCGTGCATCCGCGCGACAGCAACCGCAAGTCCGCCTGACGGCATACCTGCGGCACGCAGTACGCAAGGGCCGGGGCCACTGCACTTCGCAGTGGCCCCGGCCCTTGGCGTATCCGTCCGTGGCCATGCGGCCCGGAAGGTGCCGTGATCAGCCGGTCAGCGGCGGGTCCTGGCGCTGCGGGGCTCCACGCTCCGGCCCCTCGGGCCGTGCGGTGTCGTCCTCCCGGATCACCTCGCCCTGGACGACCTTGCCGTCCGGCCGGTGCATCCGGGCCTGCTGGAAGGCGTCACCGAACGAGCCCGGCGCATAGGCCGCCCGGCGGTCCAGCAGCTTCTGCACCCGGCGCTGGATCAGCTTCGCGGTCGGCGGGAAGAGGCAGAGCAGCCCCAGCGCGTCCGACACCAGCCCCGGCATCATCAACAGCAGTCCCCCGGCCATCGGGAGCGTGCTGCCGGTGCCGGACCGGGTGCTGCCGGACGCGGCGGGCTTCGGGGGAGCCGTCGGGTCGCCCGGCTGAAGGCTCTCGGTGAGGTTCTTCCAGGCACGTCGGCCGGCCCGCTTGATCACATAGCCGCCGACGAGCACGCCCGCGACCAGCAGCAGAAAGACGGTCAGACCGTTGGTGGCCCCGGCGACCACGGTCAGCAGCCAGATCTCCAGCACCATGAAGGCGGCGATGCCCAAGGGCACGAACCGGCGGGCGCGCGAGCGCCGGGGCGGGCGGGGACCGGTCGATGCGGTGGCTCCGAACGTCATGCCTCAAGTGTGCCTGGCACCTTCCCCGGCACCCCCCGGGGGTTACGCGGGGGATCACGTTCGGGAGGTGCCGGCCCGGATTCTCAGCGGCCGCGGAGCTTGTCCACCCGGGAACCGACGCCCCAGGCCGTGACCCGCCACAGCGCCTCCACGACGATGTCACGGCTCATCTTGCTGTCGCCGTGCTCCCGCTCGACGAAGGTGATCGGGACCTCGACGACGTGGAAGCCGGCCTGCACGGCGCGGCGGGCGAGGTCGACCTGGAAGCAGTAGCCCTGGGAGGCCACCTCCTCCAGCCCCAGGCCCTGCAGCGTCTCCGCGCGAAAGGCCCGGTAGCCGCCGGTGATGTCGCGCAGCGGCAGGTCCAGCACCAGCCGGGAGTAGGTACTGCCGCCGCGGGAGATGAACTGGCGGTACTTGGGCCAGTTCACGGTGCGCCCGCCGGGCACCCAGCGCGAGCCGAGCACCAGGTCGGCGCCCTTGAGGGCGGTGAGCAGCCGCGGCAGCTCCTCGGGCTGGTGCGAGCCGTCGGCGTCCATCTCGACGAGCACGCCGTAGCCGTTGTCGATGCCCCACCGGAAGCCGGCGAGGTAGGCGGCGCCGAGGCCCTCCTTGCCCTTGCGGTGCAGGACATGGACCTGTTCGTCGTCGACGGCCAGCTCGTCGGCGAGCTTGCCGGTGCCGTCGGGGCTGTTGTCGTCCGCGACGAGGACATGTGCCTCGGGAACGGCGGACCGCACCCGCGCGACGACCGGCTTGATGTTCTCCGCCTCGTTGTACGTCGGGATGATCACCAACGTGGTGCCGAGCGGTCCGTACTGCCGCTGACCGTCTGTCACTGCTGCCCCTTCTCGTCCTTCGTACGCCCGCGCCGGCCGACGGCTACCGCGGCGGCGCAGGACAGAAGCCCCACGATAGCGATCACCCACTCAGGCGCCGCACCGACGCGGTCGGCGAACGTCGTTTCGTCCCGCAGCGGGATGCGCGCGGAGACCACGCCCTGGGTGAACTCCGGAATACGGTGGGTGATGGTGCCGTCCGGGGCGACCACGGCGCTGATCCCGCTGGTGGCCGCGGTGACCACGGCCCGGCCGTGCTCGACGGCGCGCAGCCGGGACATCGCCAGCTGCTGTTCGGGCTGGCCGGTGCGGCCGTAGGTGGCGTTGTTGGTCTGGATGACCAGGGCGCGGGCGCCGGCCTCGACGGTGTCGTGCACGATCTCGTCGTAGGCGACCTCGAAGCAGATGACGTCGCCGAGCCTGGCGGGGCCGACCTT
The DNA here is from genome assembly GCF_042749045.1 of Streptomyces sp. NPDC059008. Classification (NCBI taxonomy): domain Bacteria; kingdom Bacillati; phylum Actinomycetota; class Actinomycetes; order Kitasatosporales; family Streptomycetaceae; genus Streptomyces; species Streptomyces sp. NPDC059008. The sequence goes on from NZ_JBHYJC010000035.1 coordinate 60,492, forward strand.
GAGCACGCCGGTGTGGTGGCCGGGGTAGAAGTCGCGGGGCACCCGCTGGAACCGCGTGATGATCTTGCTGAGCTGCTCCCGGAAGGGGACGTACTCGCCGAACGGCACGGGGTGCTGCTTGGTGTACGAGGCCCCCGGCCCCTTCTTCGGGTCCCAGACGATGCCCTCGTTGTAGACGTAGCCCTCCTTGGAGGGGTGGTCGACGAGCGCGCCCACCAGGACGGGCACTCCGATGGCCTTCACGGCCTCGTCGATCCGGTCGTAGGCCTGCGGGTACTGGAACGGATCGAGGTCGGAGGAGTTCTCCGGCCAGATGACCAGGTCGGGCTTCTTCGCCCGGCCGGCCTTGATGTCGGCGGCGAGCTTCTCGGTGGCCGTGGCGTGGTTGTCGAGGATCCTCATCGGGCGGCCCAGGAAGTCCATGCCGGGCTGCTGGACGTTGCCCTGGACGACGGCGATGTCGACGGTGTCGTCGGCCTTCGTGGGGACGGGCACCAGGAGACCGGCCAGGGCCACCGCGCCGGCCAGCCCGAACGCCTCCAGAGCGGGGACCGCCCGGCGCGCCGCGCCCTTGCCGCGCAGCCCCCACAGGCCGGCGGCGCAGGCCGCCAGCAGGGCCCCGGTCAGCGCGACGGCGAAGGTCACCAGCGGGGCCCCGCCGAGCGCGGCGAGCGGGGTGAACGGCGAAGCGGTGTTCGCGAACGCCAGTCGGCCCCAGGGGAAGCCGCCGAGCGGCAGCCGGTCGCGGGCCCACTCCTGGGCGACCCACAGACAGGCGGCCCACAGCGGCCAGGCGGGCAGCCTGGACGTCACGGCGAGCGCGGCGCCCAGCAGCGTCATGAAGAGCGCCTCGGCGACCGAGAGGCCCACCACCGCGTCCCAGCCGACGACGTGCAGCCACTTCAGCAGGATCAAGAAGAACGGCAGCCCGAAGACCAGGCCCGTCCAGGCGCCCTGGCGGGCGGTCCGGCCCCGGGTCAGCAAGGAGAGCGCGGCCACCGCCACCAGCGACAGCGGCCACAGGTCGTACGGCGGGAAGGCGAGGCCGAGCGCGACACCGAAGACCACCGCGAGGCCGGTGCGCGGGGCCTCCCGCCGGGCCAGCGCGGCGCACCGCCGGGCTCGTCCGGGGCGCGTGGCCGCGGCGGTGGCGGCCTCGGCGGACGCCACCGCGTCGCCGGGCATGGCGCCGCTGGCGGCTTCTTCGGTGGTATCGGAACCCGATGGCACGGTCGCGGGCCTCCTGCAAGACGGTCGTGCGGTGTGAGCTGACCGTACATCGGGTGGCCGGGTATGCGGATGCGGGGTGCACAAAAGGTGAATGCCGCGCGGAGGGCCGCGGCGGGTGCGGAGCGGGGCCCGGCGCCCTTCGGGCCGACCTGGGACCCGCTGGCTGCGGGTCGACCGAGAGCCGTTGTCTACTGAGCGTCCGGGCCCCATCCGGGTCGCACCTGCCGACCTGCCAAGACTTTCCGTCGCCCCGTGTCGCTGGTCCTGGACCTGGCTCCCAGTGGCGGTGCCGAAGTGGCACACCGCCCCATGGCCCAGTTGCGTTCGACGACTGCGCGGAGGTCTCCCGGTCGGACGTCCTGAGGTGGACTCGGCCGAACCTACCGGCCGTCGACCGCCTGCTGTCAACAGGTCCTGCGCCTGCGTCGATTTCGCGTCGTCCCAGGTCAGCCGCGAACGCCCCTTGGTGGGGCGGGCAGCGGCAAGCGCGGGCCGCTACGGCACGAGCCCGTGCGATGTCACTCGTTCGGCCGCTCGAAGACCGTTCGGCCGGCGACGACGGTGCGCAGGCACACCGGAAGGTCGCCGCCGGGGGTGAGATCGGGCAGGCCGGGGGTGCCGGAGCGGGGGTCGGTGGACCAGCGCTGCACCCGCTCGTCCGGCGCCTGGACGAGCAGCTCGCCGGTGCGCCAGACCGCGTAGTCGGCGGGCGCGCCGGGCACCAGGACTCCGGCGTCGTCCCGGCCGACGGCCCGCCAGCCGCCGCGGGTGTGCGCGGTGAACGCGGCGCGGGCGGAGATGCCGTGGGCGCGGGTGCGGTGGAAGACCGCGGCGCGCACGGTGCCCCAGGGGTCGAGCGGGGTGACCGGGCTGTCGGATCCGAGGGCGATCGGCACACCGGCCTTGAGCAGCGCGGCGTACGGGTTGAGGGTGCGGGCCCGCTCGGCGCCCAGGCGGGCGGCGTACATGCCGTCCGCCCCGCCCCAGGCCGCGTCGAAGGCGGGCTGGACGGACGCGGTCAGGGCCAGGTCGGCGAAGCCGGCGATGGTGGCTTCGGTGAGCATCTCGGCGTGCTCGACGCGGTGCCGGGCGGCCCGGATCCGGTCCCTGCCGACCCGCTCGGCGGCGGCTCGTACACCGTCGACGACGCTGGTCAGGGCGGCGTCGCCGATGGCGTGGAAGCCGGCCTGCAGCCCGGCCTCGGTGCAGGCGGCGACATGGGCGGCGACCGCGTCCGCGTCGAGCCGGGCGGTGCCGGTGTGGGCGGCGTCCGCGTACGGGGCGTGCAGATGGGCGGTGTGGGAGCCGAGCGAGCCGTCGACGAAGAGGTCGCCGGCGGCGCCGATCGCCCCGAGCTCACGGATCCGCTCGGCGTCCTTTGCAGATGCGACGAGTTCGGCCCAGTAGCCGACGACGCGCGGGCCGCCGCCCTCCCGGCCGAGGGCGAGCAGCGCGAGGAAGTCTTCCTCACCGGAGATGTCCGGGCCCGCGCACTCGTGGACGCTGCCGATGCCGAGCGAGGCGGCACGGGCCAGCGCCGCGGCCTGGGCCTCGGCGCGCTGGGCCGGGGTGACGGTGGCGTACGCGGCCCGGCGCACCGCGTGGTGCGCGTCGCCGGTCAGCGGGGCGTCGGCGTCGAAGCCGGACTGTCCGCGGACGCCGGGGACCAGGTCGAGCAGCGCCGTCGTCACGACCGCGGAGTGCACGTCGACGCGGGTGAGGTAGAGGGGACGGCCGCCGGTGGCCGCGTCCAGCTCCGCACGGGACGGCGGACGCCCCTCCGGCCAGGCGCTGGCGTCCCAGCCGTGCCCCAGCAGGATCCGGTCCGCCGGACGGGCATCGGCGTACCCGCGGATGCGGGCCAGCGCGTCGGCCAGTGTGCCGGCACCGGCCAGATCGAGTCCGGTGAGCGCGAGCCCGGTCGCCGTGGTGTGCACATGCGCGTCCGTGAACGCCGGGGTGACCAGCGCGCCGTCGAGGTGGACGACCTCGTCGACGCCCTCGGCGAAGGAGTCGGCGGCGCCCTCCTCGCCGACCCAGGCGATGCTGCCGCCCTCCACGACCATGGCGGTGGCGAAGGGGTCCGCGGGGCTGTGCACCTCACCCCCGCGCAGCAGGACGGTACGGGACGGTGCGTCGGGGATGCGCTCGCTCATACCGGACAGTTTGGCCCCTGTCCGCGGCGGCTCCGCGCGCGGGGGGCGATTGCCGGTCAGATGCGCGGCGGGCGGGCCTCGTACGGGGTCGACAGCACGACCGTGGTGCGGGTCGAGACGCCGGCCAGCGTGCGGATGCGGGTGAGCAGATGCTCCAGTTCCAGCGGAGTGGAGACCCGGACCTTGAGGATGTAGTTCTCGTCGCCGGCCACGCTGTGGCAGGCCTCCAGCTCGGGGACCTCCGCGAGGCGGTCGGAGATGTCGTCCGGCGCGCTGGGGTCGAAGGGTTTGACCGAGATGAAGGCGGTGAGCGGCAGGCCCACGGCTTCGGGGTCCACGATGGCGGCGTAGCCCCGGATGACACCGCGCTGCTCCAGGCGGCGCACCCGCTGGTGCACCGCCGAGGTGGACAGGCCGGTGGCCTTGCCCAGGTCGGTGTAGCTCATCCGCCCGTCCTTGACGAGCAGATCCACGATTTGTCGGTCCAACTCCTCCACCCACTCAACCTACTGTGCGCGGGCGCATATGCGCATCGCGCGCCGGATCGTGGACACCTCCGCGCCGGTCCGTGTGACCAATGCCACACGAGTGAACCGGTGTCGGCAGGGTGCCCGCGATTATGCGCCCGGCATGGAGGGAATTGCTGCTGGTGGCCAGGACCGCCCGTCACAGGAAGCCGGCGGTCCGATCGGCCCACCCGAGGGGGATGGACATCATGCGACGCCTTAAGCAGGACTCCGCTGCCGCGAGCATCAGCGCCCAGGAGGGCGACAGTCTCGGCTTCTCCGGCGACGACGGCGCGTACGACGCGTTCGACACCTTTGAGATCTTCCGCGTGACCTGCCCCGACTGCCTGCAGCCGATCGCGCTGCTGGCGGACGAGGACACCCTTCCGGAGCACGCCCTGTGCGCCACCCCCTGGAACCCGTTCGGTCTGACGGTGTGCCAGGGCTCCGGCCGCCCGGCGTCCGAGGCACCGGAGACCGACGACACCCTCGACACCCAGGAGCAGGACGCGGCGATGCTGCTGACGCTCCCCGAGAGCCTGGACTGGCGCCGTCAGCCGTTCTCGCACATCGGCGGTCCCGGTACGCAGCCGATCCGGGTGCCGCGGATGCGCCGCGGCGCCTGAGCGCACCACTGCATTCGCCCGGCGGCCGCCGCGGCGCTCACCAGTAGCGGCCCTCGACCATCGCCTCCAGGGTGTCCCGGTGGAGGATCAGCGCATCGGCGTCGGCCGGTACCGGGACCTCCCCGAAGTGCACCTGCCGGTAGGCCACCCGCAGCATGACGATGGCGTGCCGCAGGGCCGCGTAGAGGGTGTGGAAGTCCATGTCGCGGGGCGGGTGCCCGGTGAGCCGGGCATAACGGCTCTCGACGCGGTCGCGGCGCAGGAAGTCGGGCAGTCCCCGCTGTCCGCTGCCTTCGGTGAGGTCCTGGAAGAAGCGGTGGAGATAGACCATCCACCCCAGGTCGAGTTCGCGCGGGCCGAGGGCGGCCATCTCCCAGTCGAGCACGGCGGCCGGCTCGAACCCTTCGTAGACGATATTGCCGATCCGGGCGTCGCCCCAGGTCAGGACGGTTTCACCGGGGTCCTTCGGCCAGTTCTCGGGGTCGGTGAGCCAGTCGAAGGCCCGCTCGATGAGCGGTGAGCGCGGGCGCCCGTCAACCACCCATGTGTAGTAGGCGCGTTGGGCCTCGACGTGCCGGTGCAGGGTGCTGCCCGGCCCCTTGGTGTCGAGGAAGTCGGCGGCGCCCACCGGGACTTGGTCGTGCAGCCGGGCAAGGACCGACACGCTCGCGGCCTCCAGCCCGTCGCGTTGTGCGTCGGTGGCGTCGTGCAGCCAATTGCCCTCGTACGTATAGGGCATGACGTCCGGCGGGACGCGTCCACTGGCGCGGGCCATGACGAAGAACGGGGCGCCGAGGTGTGCCGGGTCCTCCTCCAGCCAGAGGGTGCGGGGCACCGGCAGGTCGGTGTGCTCGGCGACCAGGCGCATGGTGCGGTACTGCCGGGCCATGTCGTAGCGGGGGAAGACGGTGTAGGCGGCCGGGTCGGCGGCGAGCCGCAGCGCGCAGGAGCGCGGGATCCCGGGCGAGGCCGCCGGCCCCTGGGACGGCGGACCGGGGTGGTCGATGTCGAACAGCAGCGTCTCGCTGGACATGCCGTTGGAGTCGGGGACGGTCGCGGCGGTGGCGCGGACGCCGGGCAGCCGGGTGCCGAGCCAGGCGGTGAGCCGGCGGGTGAGTTCCACGGGGTCCCGGGTCGTGGTGCGCGGACGCCGGTCCGCGGGTGCGGCCGGTGCGGGCGCTTCCGGGGGCGACGGGTGGTCGGTCATTCTCCCGCCTCCTGGGCGACGGAGTCGTAGCCGGTGAACCCGCTGGGGTCGTGCCGGCCGAAGTTTCCGTGCTCGAAGATGCCGTGACCGGTGCGTCCGTCGAGGGTGAAGCGGGCCGCGTGGTCGGTGACGCCGTACGCGGCGAGCGGGTGCGCCGAGGGGTCGGACAGGTCGTAGCTGCGGCGGTCGGTCCAGCCGCGGCCGCGCCAGGTGCCGTGCTGCCAGTCGTCGGCGGGAGGGTAGCCGGCGCCGACGGCCAGCGGTGAGGAGGTGAGGATCTCGGCGGTCAGCTCCAGCGGCTTGCGGGCGGGGTCGGTGAGGTGGATGACGGCGCGCTGGGGGTGGCGGGTGCCGGGGCGGTAGCGGATGTCGGTGTGGGGCCAGCCGAGCTGGACGTCGGGGCGGCCGTCGCGGACCAACCGGGCCTCGTTCAGCGTGCGGTGGCCGTCGGCGTCCTCCTGGACGATGACCATGACGAAGCGGTCGTCGAAGCGCACCGGGCACCAGACCCAGTGAAAGCCCTCGGGCCGCAGCTCCTCCCCCGCCCGGCCGGCGTCCTCGCCGGGGATCGGGCGTACTCCCCAGCTGCGGTCGCGGGTTCCGGTCCACTCCCCCGCCGTGACGGCGAGCTCCTGGCCCGCGACGCGGATGCGGCCGGTGCAGGTGCCCGCCTGGACGAACCGCCGGCCCTCCAGCGTCAGCCGGTCGCCGCGGTACTGGGTGTGGTGCGGCTCCCAGGTGGCGGGGAACGCCGCGGTCCAGGTCAGGTCGTAGGCCAGGCCGTCCGGGTCGGCGGGGTCCGGGGCGCAGGTCAGCCGCAGGCGGGCGAGCGGTTCCTCGACGGTGATGGTGAGCGGGCCGACGGTGAGCGCCAGCCGGTCGTCGGTGAGCGCGTCGGAGGCCCGTACGGCGTGCAGGCGGTCGCCGAGGCGGAGCGTGGCGTAGGCGTCGATGACGCCGGTGTTGGGGTAGACGCCGAGCCCGGCGATCAGCAGCGCACGTCCGGAGTGGTCCATGACGTGGAAGATGCACCGGTCGTAGGCGTTGCGGTCGCCGGTGGCGACATGCCGCATGGACAGCGGGACCTGGTGGATCGGGTACTCGTCGAGCGCGATGGGGCGGTCGGGCACGGTCTCCTCCTGGGCGCACGGTCGGCAGGGGTCGCCCGGTGTGCGGTGCCGCGGCGGGGAGTTGACGGTACGTCAGGTGAGAACGGACGGCCAGCCCCCGGGAGGAGGTACCGCGCTCGACGGCCGCATCCGGCCGTCCGCGCGCGGGACGGGGCCGGGGCGGGGGAAGGTCGCCCTCCCCGCCCCGGCCCGGTCTCAGCGGGTCTCGGGCCCCGCCAGATGGCGGGCGATGACCATGCGCTGGATCTGGTTGGTGCCCTCGACGATCTGGAGGACCTTGGCCTCGCGCATATAGCGCTCGGCCGGGAAGTCGAGGGTGTAGCCGTAGCCGCCGAGGAGCTGGACGGCGTCGGTGGTCACCCGCATCGCGGTATCCGTGCAGAAGAGCTTGGCCATCGCCGCCTCCTTGGAGAACGGCTGTCCGGCGTCGCGCAGCCGGGCGGCCGTGAGGTAGAGGGCGCGGCCGGCCTCGACCTGGGTGGCCATGTCGGCGAGCATGAAGCGCAGGCCCTGGAAGTCGGCGATCGGGCGGCCGAACTGCTGCCGCTCGGCGGTGTAGGCGAGCGCTTCGTCGAGCGCGGCCTGGGCGACGCCGATGGCGCAGGCGGCGATGCCCAGGCGCCCCGAGTCGAGGGCGGACAGGGCGATGGCGAAGCCCTGGCCCTCCTCGCCGAGCCGGCGGGAGTCGGGGATGCGAACGCCGTCGAAGTGCAGCTGGGCCGTCGGGGAGCCCTTCATGCCCATCTTGCGCTCGGGCGCCGCGGCGCTGAGTCCCTCGGCGTCGCCGGGGACCAGGAAGGCGGTGATGCCACGGGCCCCGTCGCCGCCGGTGCGGGCCAGGACGGTGTAGAAGTCGGCCACGCCGCCGTGGGTGGTCCAGGCCTTGGTGCCGTTCAGGGTCCAAGTTCCCCCACTCTCGGCTCCGCTCGAGCGGGAGGTGCCCCCACCCTCGCGCGTGGCGCGCGTGGTCAGGGAGGCGGCGTCGGAGCCCGAGGAGGGCTCGGAGAGGCAGTAGGCGCCCAGCAGCCCGCCGCCGAGCATGTCGGGGAGGTGTTCGGCGCGCTGCTCCTTGGTGCCGAAACCGGCCAGGGCGTGGCAGGCGAGGGTGTGCACACTGACGCCGAGGCCGACGGTCAGCCGCGCGGCCGCGAGCTCCTCCACGACCTGGAGGTAGACCTCGTAGGGCTGGCCGCCGCCACCGAACTCCTCGTCGTAGGGCAGGGAGAGCAGACCGGACTCCGACAGCAGTCGGAAGAGCTCGCGGGGGAAGCGGCCGGCGTCCTCCTCCTCGGCGGCAGTGGGCCTGACCTCGCGCTCGGCGAGCTCGCGGACGAGGGTCAACAGGTCGCGGGCTTCCTCTGTGGGCAGCCTGCGGTCCACCGGCCGGGGGCCGTACTCGGTCATGGCGGCGCTCTCCTCCCTGTCGGGCGCTGCGGCGACGCACGCGGGGATGGGCGGCGGCGCCGGTTTCCGTAGTGCCAGGCCGATGATCGCGTTCCGGGTCTCGGAAGGCGATGACCTGCGGCTGTGGCGCTAGGAGTATGCCCGATCGGAGGCCCGGCGTCACGGGTTGATCATCACCGGCCGCGCAGACCCGGCAGACCGCCGGCCACCGCCGGCCGGAGAAGTCTTTACCCGCTGGTCATGAGATTGGTCCGAACCATTGACTCAGTGGTCTAGTCCTTCTAACTTTTCCTCCAACGTTCAACGCGTTCATGCCAATTCGGAACGCAGGTCAGGCTCCACCCCTCGCCCCCCTCCGAGGAGACGACATGCTCAGACCGCACCGGATGCGATCACCGCGCGCGGTGATCGCCGCCGCCACCGCGCTGTGTACGGCGGCGCTGGCCGGCACCCTGCTCGCCGGACCGGCCTCGGCCCACCCGGCCCACCCGGCCGGCTCCCCCGCCGCACAGGGCCGGTCCGCGGCCCAGCCGGCCGGCACGACGGCGACGCCGGCCGCCGCGGGCGACAAGGTCGTCGGATACTTCACCAACTGGGGTGTCTACGACCGGAATTACCACGTCAAGAACATCGAGACGTCGGGCTCGGCGGCCAAGCTGACGCACATCAACTACGCCTTCGGCAACGTCCAGGGCGGCAAGTGCACCATCGGTGACTCCTACGCCGACTACGACAAGGCCTACACCGCCGACCAGAGCGTCGACGGCAAGGCGGACACCTGGGACGACGGCGCGCTGCGCGGCAACTTCAACCAGCTCAGGAAGCTCAAGAAGCTGCACCCCGACCTCAAGGTGATCTGGTCGTTCGGCGGCTGGACCTGGTCGGGCGGCTTCACCGAGGCCGCCAAGAACCCGGACGGCTTCGCCCAGTCCTGCTACGACCTGGTCGAGGACAAGCGCTGGGCGGACGTCTTCGACGGCATCGACGTCGACTGGGAGTACCCCAACGCCTGCGGCCTGAGCTGCGACGCCAGCGGCAAGGACGCCTTCACCAAGGTCATGAGGGCGCTGCGGTCGAAGTTCGGCCAGAACAACCTGGTGACCGCGGCGATCACCGCGGACGCCTCGGACGGCGGCAAGATCGACGCCGCCGACTACGCGGGCGCGGCCCAGTACGTCGACTGGTACAACCCGATGACGTACGACTACTTCGGCGCCTGGGACGCGAAGGGACCGACGGCCCCGCACTCCCCGCTCTCGTCGTACAACGGCATCCCGAAGGCCGGCTTCAACACCACCGACACCACCGCCAAGCTCAAGGGCCTCGGCATTCCGGCGAACAAGCTGCTGCTGGGCGTCGGGTTCTACGGCAGGGGCTGGACGGGCGTCACCCAGGACGCGCCGGGCGGCACGGCGACCGGCGCGGCGCCGGGCAGGTACGAGGCCGGCATCGACGACTACAAGGTGCTCAAGGGCCGCTGCCCGGCCACCGGGAAGGTGGGCGGCACCGCCTACGCCAAGTGCGGTGACCAGTGGTGGAGCTATGACACCCCGGAGACCATCGGCACGAAGATGGCCTTCAAGAACGCCCAGGGCATGGGCGGCACGTTCTTCTGGGAACTCAGCGGCGACACCACCGACGGTGAGCTGATCAAGGCGATCAAGTAGCGCCGACGGCAGCTGGGCCGACGGGCGGGGAGGCAGCGGCTTCCCCGCCCGTTCGTCGTGCGGCGGCGCGCCGGACGGGGATCAGGCGGGCGGCCTGGGTGGGGCCGGGCAGCTCGGTTCGTACTCCTCGATCAGCCGCAGGGTGTCGCCCAGGGCGCGCACCAGCAGCGAGACCACCGTCTCGCGGGGCAGCTGCTGCTCGGCGATCCAGTCGAGGGTGACGCCCTCGACGCTGGAGAGCCAGCCGGTCAGCGCGGTGCGGGCGAGCGGCGGGATGTCCTCGCGGCCCCAGGCGCCGCGGGCGATGGTGCCGAGCAGCCGGGCGCGTACGGTGTCGCGGATCGCCAGCACCTCGGCGTCGAAACCGACACCTCCGGTGACGATGGCGCGATAGGCGGCCTGGTGGTGCTGGGCGTAGCGCAGATAGCCTTCAACGGTGCGCTCGACGCGTTCGACGGGCGGAAGGTCATGGGTGCTGCCGGCCCGCTCGACCAGTTCGGCGACCGCGTCTTCGATGATCGCGAGGTAGTAGCCGCGCTTGTTGGTGAAGTAGTAGTAGATCAATCCCTTGGCGACCCCGGCCTGACGTGCGATGTCATCCATGGACAGCGCGTCGTAGGAGGTGTCGGCGAACAACTTCCGTCCGGTGGCTATCAGTTCGGCGCGGCGCGCCTGTGAGCGCCCGCTCCCCCGGGCGGCCGGCGAGCCGCCCCCTCCCCGCTGTTGACTCTTATTCAAAATCGGCCCTAGTCTCCAACTGCCAAGAGTTTTGCGCAGTATGACAGAGCGTCATGATCTGCGGACCTGGCTGCTCCGCAGGGCGCCTGGACGCACTTTCCCTCGTGCATTCGACCACTGCCCCGGGGAGGACGCAGTGAGCTCAAGGACGGACACCTCGCCCGAGGGGCGAACCTCCTGGAAGAAGACCGCAGTGGTGGCGCTGCCCGCCGTGCTCGCCGTGGGCGCGCTGGCCACGGCGATGGCGCAGGGCGTGCTGGCCTCGTCGTTCGCCGTCTCCGGCACCCACTTCCAGGTGTCGTCGGGGAAGCTGACCAGCCGCGGTCTCGCCTCGTACGTGCACACCGACCACGACGCCGACGGCGGCGGCCATCCGGTGGCGCTGCTCGGCATCGGCAAGGCGTCGCTCGCCGACATCTGCCAGTCGGCGCAGGTGAAGACGCCGGTGGGCACGGTGGTGTTCAAGCTGACCGCGGGCGGCGAGGCCGGTCCGGTGAGCGCCGACAGCCTCGTCATAGACGGTGAGGATCTCGTCGGCGACGCCCGCTTCGGCACCGCCCAGATCGGCCGGGACGCCTCCTCCCTGGACGCCGTGCCGGGCGTGCACGGGCGGAAGGGCGCGTTCGGACTGCAGGCCGGGGACATCGAGGTCGCCGGAGTGAAGTCGCACGCCTGGTCGGCCACCGGCGGGAACTTCCGCCTCAAGGGGATGCGGGTGAGCGTGAGCCTGGACGGCGCGAAGTGCTTCTGACCGCACGGCGCGCCCGGTGCGGCGCCTGGTTGGAGCGGACGCTGCCCTGGCCCGGACGGCGGGCCGTGCTGCGGCGCTGGCGGCGGACCCGGCCGTTCTGGGCCGGGCTGCTGCTGGTGTCCGGCGGGGCGGAGCTGCTGCTGGTGCCGCTCTCGCCGCTGACCGTGCTGGTGAGCCTGGGGCTCGGCGGGCTGGCGGCGCTGGGCATCGGGCTGGCGCTGATCGTGGCGGGACTGTTCCTGTGGTGCGCACCGTCCGCCCACCACTACGTCAGCATCCATGCGCTGATCCTTTCGGTGCTCTCCTTCGCCGCGACCAATCTCGGCGGGTTCCTGGTCGGCATGGGGCTGGGCATCGCGGGCAGCGCGATGGGGTTCGGGTGGACGCCCGGGCAGGCCCCGGCGGCGGAGCGGACGCCCGGGCACCCCCCGCCGCCGGAGCCCGCGCCGTCCGGCCGCCGGGACCCGGCGGGGCTGCGCGGGGGCACCGGCGGCAAGGCACTCGCCGTCGGACTGCCCCTCGCCCTGCTGCTGACCGTCGGCGGCCCGGCGCGGCCCGCCCGCGCGGCCGCCGGCATCCCGGCGCCGCCGCATCCGCCGACCGTGACCACCACGATGTTCGCGCCGCAGGGCTTCACCCTGGCCGGGGTCGAGGAGGTACCGACGGCGAACGGCCCGATCAAGGCGATCGTGCTGCGTATGAAGGCGGCCTCGCTCACCGACTACCGGCTCACCACCCGCGACGGCGGAGACGAACTCGGTCTGAGCGCCGACTCGTTGAGCCTCAAGGGCGAGGTCACGCTCTACCTCACCAAGTTCAGCGGCTGCCTGGAGGGCCTGGTCTGCCTCACCTTCACCCCGGACACCCTCCCGGTCCCGCCGGTCGTACCGCCCTTCGTCTTCATGACGGACGTGAGCGCCGAACAGGCACTGGTCACCTCGGATCTGGTCGTCGCGGACGGCCTGCGGCTGCGCGCGGGCGTCCCGAGCGGCGCCGGTGGCTGAGGCGGCGCGCACCAGGCGGGGTTTACGGCTCGGGCCGGTACGAGCACCATCGGCCGTACGGGGGCAGGAGCCGCTTCTGGAGAGGTGACACGTGGTCAACCCTTGGCTGGCGATGGAGGCCGGTGCCGATCCGGTGGAGCGGACCCGTACGGTGCGGCGGGCGCATACGGCGTTCCTGGCCGACCCGACCGTCGCACCGCCGGTCCGCCAGGTGGTCGCCGACTCCTGGCGCCGTTCGGCCGACGCCCGGGCCGCGTACGACGGGCCGGCGCCCATCGAGCTGGACGAGAGCGCACTGCGGGCCTACCGGGAAGGGCATCCGCTGGCTCGGGCGATGCCCGTCTTCCGGGAGCTGCTGGGCAGCTTCGCGCAGGACGGGGCGCATCTGCTGGCCGTCTGCGATCCGCAGGGGCGGCTGCTGTGGGTGGAGGGCCACCGCGGGGTGCGGCGCAGTGCCGAGCGGATGAACTTCGTCGTCGGCGCCCGCTGGGACGAGCGGCACGCCGGCACCAACGCCCCGGGCACCGCGCTCGCCGCCGATCACGCCGTACAGATCTTCGCGGCCGAGCACTACAACCGGCAGGTGCAGCGCTGGACCTGCGCCGCGGCCCCGCTGCACGATCCGCGGACCGGACGGCTGCTCGGCGCGGTCGACATCACCGGCGGCGACCATCTGGCGAGCCCGCACAGCCTGGCCCTGGTGCAGGCCACGGCACGCGCCGCGGAGGCCCATCTCGCCTCCGGCGCGCCGGGGTGCGGGGTCTTCCTGACCGCGCTGGGCCGGGACGAGGCGCTGCTGGTCGTGGACGGTGAGCGGCTGCGGCTCGGGCGCCGGCACAGCGAGATCCTGCTCCTGCTGGCCCGGCACCCGGAAGGCCTGACGGGAGACCAGCTCACCCTGCTGCTCTACGGGGAGCGCGAGATGCGCCCGGTGACGCTGCGGGCCGAGCTGTCCCGGCTGCGGCAGCTCGTCGGTGCGCTGCTGCACTCCCGCCCGTACCGTCTGAGCCGGCCCGTCGAGACCGATCTCGGTACGGTCGAGGAGCAGTTGACGGCCGGCGATCCGCGCTCCGCGCTGGGCGCCTATCCCGGTCCGCTGCTGCCGCTGTCGGAGGCGCCCGGCGTACGGCGGCTGCGCGACGCGCTGGCGGACCGGATGCGGTGCGCACTGCTCGCCGCGGGCGATCCCGAACTGCTGCGCGAGTGGTCGCGTACGCCCTGGGGCGAGGACGACCTGGAGATCTTCGAGGCCCTCGTGGGCGCCCTCCCCGAGCGCTCCCCGGCCCGGGCCGCCCCTCGGGCCACCGCCGACCGGCTGCGCGCCGCGTACGGCCTGACCGGCGGCGGGAGCGCGGCGCCACCCGCCGTGCGCGTCGCAACGTCCGCGCAACCTCGTTCGCTCTAGCCTGCGCACAACGCCCCGCCGCACGGGTGCGGCGGGCTTGGTGCCGAGAGCGATTTGGGAGGCCGTCCCATGGCCCGTTACGCCAGCCCGGGTTCCGCCGATGCCGTCATGAGCTATCTGCCGCGCTACGACCACTGGATCGGCGGGGAGTTCGTGGCGCCCGCGCTGGGCCGGTACTTCGAGAACCCGACACCGGTCAACGGGCAGCCGTTCACCGAGGTGGCGCGCGGCACCGCCGAGGACGTCGAGCGCGCGCTGGACGCCGCGCACGCCGCCGCGCCCGGCTGGGCCCGTACCGCCGCCGCCGACCGCGCCGCCGTCCTGAACAAGATCGCGGACCGGATGGAGCAGCATCAGGAGGCCCTGGCCGTCGCCGAGAGCTGGGAGAACGGCAAGCCCGTGCGGGAGACCCTGGCGGCCGACATCCCCCTCGCCGTCGACCACTTCCGCTACTTCGCGGGGGCCCTGCGCGCCCAGGAGGGCTCGCTGTCGGAGATCGACCACGACACCGTCGCCTACCACTTCCACGAACCGCTGGGGGTGGTCGCCCAGATCATCCCCTGGAACTTCCCCATCCTGATGGCCACCTGGAAGCTCGCCCCGGCGCTGGCCGCCGGCAACGCGGTGGTCCTGAAGCCGGCCGAACAGACCCCGGCCTCGGTGCACTTCTGGATGAGCCTGATCGCGGACCTGCTGCCGCCGGGCGTGGTGAACATCGTCAACGGCTTCGGCGTCGAGGCCGGCAAGCCGCTCGCCTCCAGCCCGCGGGTCGCCAAGGTCGCCTTCACCGGAGAGACCACGACCGGCCGCCTGATCATGCAGTACGCCTCGGAGAACCTGCGGCCGGTGACGCTCGAACTCGGCGGCAAGAGTCCCAACATCTTCTTCGACGACGTCTCGGCGGCGGCGGACGACTTCCAGGACAAGGCGCTGGAGGGCTTCACCATGTTCGCCCTCAACCAGGGCGAGGTGTGCACCTGCCCGTCGCGGGCGCTGATCCAGCGCGGGCACTACGACACCTTCCTGGCGGCCGGCGTGGCCCGTACGGAGAAGATCGTCCAGGGGCATCCACTGGACACCGACACCATGATCGGCGCACAGGCCTCCAACGACCAGCTGGAGAAGATCCTCTCCTACCTGGACATCGGCCAGAAGGAGGGCGCCCGCATCCTGACCGGTGGCTCCCGGGCCGAGCTGGGCGGCGAGTTGGAGGGCGGCTACTACGTCCAGCCGACGATCCTCGAGGGCAACAACAGCATGCGGGTCTTCCAGGAGGAGATCTTCGGCCCGGTGGTGGCGGTGGCGCCGTTCAACGACTTCGACGACGCGATCGACATCGCCAACGACACGCTGTACGGCCTGGGCGCGGGCGTCTGGACCCGGGACGGCTCCACCGCCTACCGCGCCGGCCGCGCCATCCAGGCCGGCCGGGTTTGGACCAACTGCTACCACGCCTACCCCGCCCACGCGGCCTTCGGCGGCTACAAGCAGTCCGGCATCGGCCGCGAGACCCACAAGATGATGCTGGACCACTACCAGCAGACGAAGAACCTGCTGGTGTCGTACTCGCCGAAGAAGCTCGGATTCTTCTAGGTCGCTCGAAATGGGCTCTGAGCTGGGGAGTCGCCGGCAGGTACCTTCATTTCCATCACGTCGTATAGGGACCCGATTGCCCTATACATCGCGATATCACCACTCCTTGAACTGATCTTCCGGACCAGTCACGGACCAAATGACGGACCAGCTGGGCATGATCGGCTTCGGCGGCGACGGCGACGGCGAAGCCGATCCATCCATTCTCTCCGGGAACGCCCAAGAAGGGAACCGTCAGCTCTTCCAAAGTCGCCTCAGAGCCAGGCACTTGGCATCCATACGCAGTCCACACCCGAAAATCCGCAGTTCAGAGGGCCGACGTGGGTGGCGGAGCGGAGCTGCCCCGGCTCCGCGATGACCTTCTAGCCTGGATCACCTGCTGCTCTGCTAGGTGCCTCACGTGGGGAACTCACCCAGCCAGCCGTGCTGCAGAAGGTGCTTGGGCAGGTACTCCGACTCGATCTCGATCGGAGTTTTCCGTCGTAAGCCTCGGACTCGTCAAAAGCCGCGGTGCCTAGGCGATAGCGAGTGTGTCGGTGCGCATGGCCAGGCCGCGCCATTGCTTGAGGCGGTTGATGCAGCGTTCGACGGTCTTCCACTGCTCGTAGGAATTGGCAGACTGTTGGAAGCCGCGGTGATAGTGCCTTGGCCTGCACAGGTTGCCACTGACGCTGCCGGAGCCCCAGGGCACGGGGCCAGATGTCCGGCTAGCCTCGATCTTTCGTGACGGCTCGGCAGTTCAACTGGCGGGCCGTTTCGGCTTGTTGGGGTGATCGTGGGCATGGTGGTAGCCCGGCTGTCG
>NZ_JBHYJC010000036.1:0-74847 GCF_042749045.1 Streptomyces sp. NPDC059008
TGACAGGACCTTGACAAGCTCTATCGTTGCAGGTCAGGGGCACTTCTCGCGTTTTCAATCACGTCCCGGACGCCAGGCCACGTGAAAGCCCGAGGTTAGTGGACCGGAATCCGATACCCACTTGCGACCAGACAGCACATTTTGCGAGGGCACACCGAAGCCTGCGAGTCCACCGGGCAGTGCTGGCCCGGCCGTGTGAGCTGGCGCTTCGGGCTGTCGCGGACGCCAAACGCCGGCATCGTTGGCCCACTATGGTGACCAGCGACTCGTCAACTCGGCGGCCATGTTCCGCGCAGTGGGCTCGCAAACTACTTCCAACATTAGGCTCAGGGAGCGTCGCTAAAGCTCCTACGCCAGGACGCCACCTGCTGCCAACCGTGCTCGGCGGGCCCTCCACTCAACTTCCGCATGTAGGCGTTCGCTGGCTACTGTGTGCCGCGCCAGACGAGGTCGAGCCCCGCGCCGCCGCAGCGGCTTTCGGACAAGTTCCTCTCAGCGCGATCGCTCCAGCAAACGCCTCTGATAACCCGATGGGCCGCGCAGTCTCCGGGTCTGGTATGCGCTTGCGATGGTCGCTCACGGTACTTGGCTTTATTTCGCTCCTCCTTGCCGCGTTGTCGTCTGGCTGGCCGCAGCCCAACTCGCGGGTCGGCATGATGTCGATCATGACGAAGGCCGACACCCCCGAGCGGCAGCAGGCCCAGGCCGACCACTACCGGCAAACGCCCCGGAAGGAACTCGCCCGCCCGAGCGCCGAAGCCCTCTCCTTCCCCGGCGTCCCTGCTATCCGACGCCCCCTCAGCCCCCTGGAGCGCTGGTACTGGATCGCCGACCAGACCTCACCCCTCAACGGCATCTTCCGCAGCCGGATCCACGGCCATCTCCCGATGCCACTGCTGCGCCGCGCCCTGAGCGTCCTGCAGTCCCGTCATCCCCTGCTGCGCACCGCGATCAGCGCCCAGGAGTGCCAAGCCCCCGCATTCCGCCCAGTGGACGTTGCGCATACGCCGATCCCGCTCCGCCACGTCCAGGTGCCCGCCTTGGACCCCGATGCCGGCACACGGTGGGAGCACGAGGTCAACGAGCGCGAGCTCTCCGAGCGCATCGACTGGCGCACCGGACCGCTGCTGCGAGCCGTCGTGATCACACTGGAGGGCGGCGGGGAGCACGTCCACGACCTGATTCTGACGGCATCGCACTGCATAGCCGACGGCATGACGGGCCTGGCGCTGCTCAAGGAATGGATCGACATCGCCGCCCAGCTGAGCGCCGGCGAGGAACCCTCAAGTACGTCGCGCCGGGCGCTGCCCGCCGCGGAGGACCTGCTGCCGCGCCACCACCAGGGCGAGGCAGGCGCCGCTGCTCTTACGGATCTCATGGAGCGCGACGCGGAGGAAGCACGCAGATTGCGGCCACATCGCATCGTGCCCAGCCGTCCCATCCCCTTCCACCAGCGGCGCACCCGGATGGTGCACAGATCCCTCACCGCCGGGGAGCTGGAGCTGCTCGTGGATGCCTGCAGGCAGCACGAGGTCACGGTGCACGGAGCCCTGGCCGCCGCCATGGTGACCGCCGTCGCCACGGAGGCGGGGACACAGGACCCGGCCTACCTCTCGATCGGATCCCCGCTCGACTTCCGAGCCGAGCTCGATCCCGCCGTTGCTCACGACGAAGCCGGCACGTACGCGGCCACCCTTCCCTCCCGTGTCCTGTACCGGCCCGGCGTACCTCTGTGGCCCATGGCCCGCGTCATCAGCCAGGGCCTGGCGGCCCGTCGTAGGCGCGAGGAGCACTTGTCCCTGGTCAATCTGCTGGACCAGGCGGGACCCAAGACACCAGTAGACGCCGATTCGTTCATGCGCTATATGGACGAGCAGGGCCCGATCAACATGTGTCTTTCCAACTTGGGCCGCCGTGGCTTCCCCGACCGGATAGGCCCTTGGCGCGTCTCCGGCACCCAGCTCGTCGCGGGCATCTCGGTGACCGGCGCAATTGTGGCAACCGTCCTTACCAGCCACGGCCAACTTACCTGGAATTTCAGCTTCGTCGAGGGACTCGTCCCAGCACCACGCGCCCGCCGCATCGCCGACGAATCCCTACACACCCTGCTCTCCGCGCTATCGAGCGCGCCCGATGTGCGCCAAGCCTCCGGCTGACTAACAGACAGCCGGCGTACCCCCACCTTCGAAGGAATCGAAATGCTGAGCCGTCAGCCCGAGCCACTGTCCCCGGCCGGACGCGCCGTCGTCATCACCGGTGCCTCCTCCGGACTCGGAAAGGAGGCCGCGCTTGCGTTGGAGCAGCGCGGATTCCAGGTCTTCGCCGCTGTGCGCAAACTCGAGGACGCCCAGAGGCTGCGCGACGAGGCGTCCTCCGCACGGCTGCGCCCGGTAGTCATGGATGTCACCGACGAGGACTCCATCCGGGCGGCCGCCACCGAGGTCGCCGAGACCATGGGCGACGAGGGCGTGTGGGCGCTGGTGAACAATGCCGGGAGCTGTGTCTCCGCCCCTCTTGAGTGCGTGCCCCCCGAAAGCCTGCGCCAGCAGTTGGACACCAACGTGATCGGTACTGTCGCCGTCACTCAAGCCTTCCTACCGCAACTGCGGCGCAGCCGCGGACGCATAGTCAATATCAGCTCAGGCGTGGGCAGTGTGGCCGTCCCATATCTGGGGGTATATGCCACGGCGCAGTTCGCGAAAGAGGGGCTGAGCGACGCGCTCCGCCGCGAGCTGCGGCCGTTCGGTGTCTCGGTCGTGGTCGTTAAGCCGGGCGCAATCTCAACCCCAATCTGGGGCAAGGTGCGGCAGTCCGGAGAGGGGATAATGAGCAAGGCCCCCAAAACCATTGCTGACAACTACCGAGCGTCCTTCGAGCAGTTCCTGAGGGCGAACGAGCAGCGGGCCCTGACGAGCAAGACGCGCCCGGAGGATTTCGCGCGCACCATTTTCCGGGCGCTGACTGTTGCCCGCCCCAGGACCCGCTACTGCGTCGGTGCCGACGCTCGGGTAGCCACGACGCTGTCGCGGCTGCTGCCGGACGCCGTCCTGGACCGTAGCCTGAGCGTGGTGGTAGACCGATAGGAAAGAGCGTCAGACAGCTCGGGCGCACAGCGATCTGACTCTCCCAGACCCGGATCGCGCGGACGATCCGGAAGGTCGCCCTTCGCCGTTCGTCAGGCACCCGTCAGGGAGTGGCGTTGTTTCTCCTCTTGCGGCCTCAGCGGGAGGATCGTCCTCGTGGTCCGGGAAGGGTGAGCGCCCCTTTGACGACGGCGAAGAACCGTTCCAGGCCCGGCACCACGGTGTGGACGGCACTCACGTTCCCCGGCAGTGTGGCGATGCGGCGGCGGTAAGCGGTGAACCCGTGGGCGGTCAGCCGGCTGAGCACTTCGTCCAGTTGTGCACCGGGGCAGGGAGGGAACGTCGTCCGGTCAGCGAATGCCGTCGTGCGTGCCCGGTGCAGGGCAGCTGTGAGATCGAAGCGGGCGCAGCGGTGCAGGGCCGGGTACGGCTCCAGATCGGTCAATGGGAGGGGCGGCGGGCTGGTGTGCCGGCGGGCGACCGCTGATTCGAGTAGTTCGGTGAGTGCGCCGGCGACGGCCTGGGCGGGAGAGAGGGAGGTGGCCTGGCCGCGGAGGTAGGGGCGGCCGTCGGCGGGTGCGCGGTAGGCGAGGATGGTGGGGATGTCCAGGTCGCTGGTGGCGTCGATGAGGTGGACTGGGCCGTCGGCTTCGTGCTCGACCTGGCCGTGCAGGATGACGAGATCGTCGGGAAGGGTGCGCGGGTCCACGACGGTGGGCGGCCGGCCGGAGAGCAGGACGCGCAGGATCAGGAGAGAGCACGCGTCACGTTCGATGGTCTCCAGCAGCGCGTGGACGGTGGCGTGGTCAGGGGTGGGCGCCAAGCCGTAGCCGGAGCTGACGGAGTACCGGGACAGGTCCCGGTAGTCGGTCCGGTCTCCGACCCGATCGCGGTAGTGCTTCCCGTCCTGGTCCGTGTACCAGGGGGCTGAAAAGTAGAGCGGGATGCTGATCGCGCTGTCCCCTGGGTGGAGTGACTGGTAGGAGTGACAGGCGAGTTCGCTGCCGGAGAGCCGAGTCAGCAGGGGCGCGCTCGCGTCCCGGGACAGTGGGCCGGCAGCCAGCTCTCCTGCACCCACGAAGTGGACGGGCGACTCATTCAGTCTCGCCGGACCGGTCAGGAACCTCTCCAGAGCCTCGGTGAGCGCACGAAGCCGGGCCTCTGCCTGGTCATGTCCCTTACCGATCCCGCTCGCTCCCGGCACCGGTGCACCGGTGTTGTCGGCCAGCGAGCACTCCCACAGGCAGACCACTCCTTCGATGTGGGCGTGTCGTCGCCAGCAGGGGTGCAGTCCCATGCTCCGGGCAGCCCGCTCGACCGTGGTGCTGGTCCGCTGGGCAGCGGTGGTGGCCGGTGGGGCTGGTGCAGCGGGCCTTGACGCTTCCCGTCGTCGCGGTCGGCACGACCCTTCCTCGGCACCCGCCCCACCGAGTAACACCCCTACGCGTCCTTGGTAGTCGGCTCGATCCTGGTCTCGTCCAGCTCCGCGGCCAGCGCCGCTTCGCCGTCTGTCAGCGCGGTGCCCTCCGGCTGCCGCGCGACTGCCATGTCAGATGAGGCTTCACCCATATGCGTCCCTCCATCGTGCTGGCTGCCAACTGACCGCGGCTGTGGATCCGCCGCGGTCCACACGCTAGCGACTGCCGCTCCCCGCGCAAGACCGCAGCCGAAGCAGGGGACACTGCTGGAGCACTGAGCGGTACGACCGGAACGCTCAGGCGGTGCGTCAGGTCAGGTCGGCGGCGAAGTCTTCGGCGGCACGGATGACGGTGGCCAAGGCGAGTAAGGAGCCTTGGACGTCGCCTGGTGTTTCGAGGCCGTGATCAGCCCCAGGCAGTTCCAGCACCTGCGCTTTGCCCGCGCGGGCCGCCGCGTCCCCATGCGGATCCCAGGTTCCGCCGACAATGGGGGAGTGCGCCGTTGACACCTTGACCGCTTGGGCAACCTCGGGAACGTCAAGCATCGGCGTGAGCCAGATGCCCGCCAGGCTCAAGTGGGCGGCTGTGGGCAGAAAGCGGGTGCCGAGGCACTTGGCGAGAACCATGACGTGTCGTGAGGGATGACGAGGACGAGCTCCCCCCCGGACGTCTCGGCCCCGCGGGCAGACGTCACGTTGCCGGACGGGCAGCACCTGAAGGCCGCCGTGGTCCGCTGGCACCGGGACCGCTCGGGCGTGTGGTGGTACACCCTGCAGATGGAGCTGCCAGACCCAAACGATGGCCGCCGGCACGGGCCGTCCCTGGGTTCCCGCACGATCACCTTCCGCGCCCCGTTCCCCGTCGTCCAAGGCCTGCCAGGGGAGAACTCCGCCAGTCTCGATCTTCCCCCGACAGAGAGACGTAAGCGGTGGTGGCTCGCTCCGCCCGCACGTCAGGACGGTTGGGCTGACGCCTACCTTCACCGCCCTGACTGCGCACAGGCGGAGTCGACGGGCGGGATGGTGAAGGACCAGGAGGCGCTCGCAGCGCCGGCCGGGCGCGACATATCCACCTCTCCGAATCCGGCCAGGGCTACTCGGTGCGCCTTCGCCTCCCCGCCTAACGGAGGGGGAGCGCGTGCGAGCACGAGCCTCGGAAGGTGGGGCTCCATCCGGGGTGACGGGGCCCCACCGAGGGAGCGGGGTGGCTTGCCGGAGGGGTCTCCGGTTCGGTGTCCGGGGTTTGTCGGGTCAGATGGTGCGGCCGAAGTAGGCGGCGAGCCGGTCGAGGGCCGGTGCGTCGTCAGGTGCGGGCTTGGACGGGGCGAACATGCCGGTGTGGGCGCGGGCCTCGTCGGGGAAGTTCCCGTACCAGCGGTCGTGTGCGGCCTGGACGGTGTCGGGGTCGCCGGCCCGGTCCTGCCCGGTCGCGGTGGCCAGGTCCCAGCCGTGCAGGACGGCCTCCAGCAGGTGCAGCTCGGCGATCCGCGGGCCCATGCCGCCGCCGGGCAGCGGCATCTGCCGGTCCAGCGCCCCTTCGGTCTGCCAGGCGGCGAGTACGTCCTTCGCGCCCTTGGCGTAGACCTCACCGGGCTGCTGGTCGCCGATCTGGTCCCGCGCGAAGAGTGAGAAGTCGGGGCCACCGCCTTGGGCGAGGATGACGTAGTACGGGTTTCCGGCCACGAGGTGGTTGGCAAGGCCCCGTACGTCGAAGTCGTCGCACGGGGTGGGCTGCCCGTACTGGGTCGGGGTGACGTTGCTCAGCAGCTGCGTGGTGTGGTTCAGGGCCTTTTCCAGCAGCTCGATGTCCTGGGACACGGTGGTTGCGCCTCTCTGTGGGATGGGTTGGGGAAGCCTGCGCGGCGAAGGGGCCGCGGAGCTTGCCGGCTGGCACCTGTTCGAAGTACGGGCCAGAGGCGCCGGCAACTGGAGAGTGCACCAGCATGCGGACAGGTAGTGTCCGCATGGGTTCGTCGGGAAGTAGCTGGCAGTGGGCGCCCGAGGGCAGTCCTCGGGGAGCTGTGATGGCTCGATGCGCCGGAGTTTGTGATCCCGTAGTCGCTGAACACCGCAGCCGCAGCCGCAGCCACCGCGCCGAAGCCACACCGAATTCACCACCACTCCAGAAACATCGTCTCCATGCTCAGGAGGTTGCTGGAGATGTGGCTCGTCGATCCTCCGGAAGTGGTCGGCACCACCCTGAAATCGGGGCCCTCGTACTCCGCCCCCTCCCTCTTCCGACCATTGGGCTGATGAACGGAGACGATGGACTTCTTCCCGTCCGCCGAGACCAGCATCCCCTCCGCGACGGTCCCGTCATACGGGCCGACCACGCTGATCGGGGCGCCTGAGGCACGGCCGGTACGGGCGTCCACAGCCTGGAAGGAGCCGGACGATGTGCGGCACAGCACCCGGTCGTCACCGATCCAGCCCACGACGCCGACACATCCGCTCAGCAGAGTGGCGCCGTGTGCCGATGCCCCCGTGAGCGGACCCGAGGAGTTCCAGGTGTCGAAGACGTTCCCGAAGACCTTCGGCGCGTTCGCCGTGAGCCGGCGGCCGTTCGGCGCGAGGCGCACCATGTTCGCCTGGACAGCACGCGGTGGCTTGCCCGAGATGGTGAGGGGGACGCCGTGTCCGGCGGCCGGGCCCTCGTCCGACAGGCGGTGGTCCCCCGCGACGGACCGAGATCCGATCCTCTTCTTGCCGTCATGAGCCGTGTACGTGAACCACACACTGCGCCCGTCGGGCGACATCACCGCGTTCTGCTCGTCGTCGTGCGCCGTACCGCCCAGGCGCACGACCTCGTCCTGGTCGGCGCCACCCGTCACGAAGCCGACGTGGCTGGTGGTCTTGCCGGCGGGGTCCCGGAGAACTACCGCCATGCGCGTAAACGCCAGGTCGAAGAGGGCTCGTACCCGGGGAGCCGTGTACTCCAAACTGCTCACGGGATAGGGGGACGGTGCGTCCGGACTCACTCCGCAGAGGTCCACGAGAGGGCTGTTGACCGCCTTGGCGCCCGGATAGTTGGTGAACGCGGCGTCGCTCGGAATGGGGAACTGCCGCTCCGCGCGCGGTCGCCACGTCTCGGGATCCCAGGCCTGAACCGAAATGCTGGCATAGCGTGCGCCCATATTGCATGTGGCGGTGATGACCGTGCCCTTGCGGGTGAACGGGCTGTCCGGAAGGGCGTATTCGCGATTGCCCAGGTAGGGCACTGACGGCCTGGAGTCCCGTTGCTCAGTTGTCGGCTGCGGGCTGCATGCCTGGACGCACAGTAAGGCCAGGAGAACGAGCGCCACGGCCTTGCCGGCTACAGCAGGTCGCACATCGGCTCCTTGGGCTTCTCAGGGCACTGCGTCCAGGGCACGGAGCCGAAGACCCACTTCTGCCGGGGGTCCAGGGGAACGGACTCCGTCCGGGTGCGCAGCGGCTTCCCCTTCCCGTCCTTCAGCTGGACCCACCTGCCCTTCTGGTAGGAGTCGTTGTAGTGGACGCTGATGCCCCACTCGCACGACTGCCCCGGTGGCGCGATCGCCTCCGCCCTGATCCCGCCCGAGGGCTGGCCCCCTCCGACCTCGATGTAGTGGGTGCCGAAGTAGGACTCGCCCTGTCCCTCGGCATCGTCGGTCAGCACGGGTTCGTCAGCGCGGGGTGGAATGTGGAGCCGGATCCCCTGGTAGGTGGTTCCGCCCTGAGGTGGATAGCCGACGACCGTCCGCGCGGTGCTCTTCCGGCACGTGATGTCGGTGACTTTCCAGTCGTTGATGACCACGGGGGAGGACCGAGTGCTCAGCACGTTCATCTTGAACGTGTCGGAGAGTTCCAGGCGCCCCGTTGACGTCTGCTGCTGTGTGTACCGCTTGGGGGCGTGCTCCAACACGGCCGCGTACGAGAGCGGATGGCCGCCCAGTGCCTTCATATACGAGAAGGCGGTCGAACTGTCCTTGCTGGACGTCAGTTTCCGTGCCTCGTCGGCGGTCAGTTCCCGGTCGAGAACCATGGCCCAGTGACGGGGTTCTCCGTTCTCGGGTTGTACGGACACCGTGAAGGGCAACTGGGAGGCGTCGTACTCCTTGTTGGAATCGTTCTCTCTGGCCACGTTCGGCTTGATCATGACGTAGTCAATCAGCGTGTCCCGGAAAACGACCAGGAGCGGGATCGCCACCATCACCAGCAACAACACGACTTTCCTGCGCCGGGAGGCTCCGGGCGCCAGGCCGAGCGCCTCGGTGACGATCGCCCAGATGCTCTCCCGGGGGCCGCCCCCCAAGCCGGCAGAGCTCTGCTGCGGCACCTGCGCAGGAGCAGGAGTGGACGGCGAGTCCCCGCTCTGCCCGGTGGGCTCACCAGGCGTGCCACTGCCACTGCCCGGCTCCGGTGTACTGCCCGATGACGCGGTCGTCGTCATGCCCGTCCCCCATAACCTGGTATATCCCGTCTCCGCGTATGACTGACACCTGGTCACTTGACGCTAGTACAGGATCCGGTCCTACTGGGCGCCGACCGTCTCTTACAGCCCACGATCGGTGCCGACAGAAGATAATTGCGTGGGAAGCTCCAGGCGATCCAGCAGCGATCGTCAACCTCCACCAGTTCACGTTCATGTGACTCCACATGACTTCACCTCAAGGATGCCAGTGGAAAACCAGCCGCGGTGGTCCGCAGCGACCGATGCTGTGCTGCGGAAGTCGGGGTGGTACCCAGGCCGCTCGGTCCCCACCGACACCTGGGAAGCCATCCTGCGCGAGCACGGCGGCTTCGAGATGCACAAGGCCGCGTGGCGCTTCCTTGCCGAGTTCGGCGCGCTGGTGAACGACGGCTGGCCGCCGGGTCCGGTCACGGCTCAGTCGCCTTTCCGGCTGGACCCCCTCACGGCCGAGTGGGACGCGGAGACCTTCGCCCGGCTCAGTCAACGAGCCGGGGTCTCGCTCTACCCCATCGGCCAGGCCAACCGCCGCACCAGCCACCTGGCCATCGCCCCGAGCGGCGCGGTCTACCTGGCGCCGCTCGGGGAGGACACCGTCCAGCTGCTGGCGGAGGCTCCTGACGAGGCGCTGAACAAGCTCGTCGAGACACGCTGCTTCAACGTCCCCCTGCCCCTGGTCGCGGCTGAGTCCACCCCGGCGCGGGATCCACACGGTCAGCGGGTGGAGGGCGGCAACAGCGACCAGCGGTGGACCGCAACGACCGACCGGGTGCTGCGTGCCGCCGGGTGGTACCCGGGCCGGTCGGTGCCCACCGGGACATGGGAAGCCATCCTGCTCGAGCACGATCGGTTCGAGATCCACGACGCGGCGCGGTGCTTTCTCACCGAGTTCGGAGGGCTGGCGTTCGCCCCCGGGAAACCGGTCGAGGCTTCGTCCTGGATGGAGTTCCGGTTCGACCCCCTACTGGCCAAGTGGGACGCGGAGATCTTCGAAGTGCTCGGCGAGCAGACCGGGGAGCCCCGTCTCTACCCCCTCGGCATGGCGAACGGCCGCAACCAGTATCTGGCCATGACCCCCAATGGCGTGATCTATCGAGGCATGGACTACGCCGAGTTGCTGGCGGACACCCCCGAGGGAGCCCTGCGGGCGCTCATCGGGCGAGGCGATTGACGGCCAGGCGCTGCAACCGCGGCGCCACATGAGATGACGGCTGGTCCCACCGTCTCGTCGTGCCGGCGACCGTGTCGTGTCGTGTTGTGCCGCGTCGGACGAGGGCCTCCACGTCGCAGGCATCTTCCTCTGGTCCGCTCGGTGCTCCAAACGGAACTCGCCAGGTATGAGAAGAGAGGCCGCGTACACGACCGACGCTCACCACCGGCCACTTGGCCACCTCCGCCGATGGTTCATGGACTGACGGCTGAGGGGCTGGTGACTCAGAACGACGGGCCTGCGGTGCACCTCCCTCAGTGGCCGACCACCTCGTTGCAGTCCAGTGCTTGGGCTGCCTCAAGGGGGACGGGCGCGGCGATGATGGCGTCCAACATCTGGCGTGCGGCCTGTAGTTCGTCCATGGCGGCGGTGATCCGATTCCGCTCCTTGGTCAGGTCGACCAGCAGGTCGGGGCAGGCGGCCGCGAGTTGCCCGCCCTCGTCGACCATGCAGGGCAGTACGTCGGCGATGGTCGCGGTGCCCAGACCGGCGGCGAGCAGTGTGCGGATGCTGCGCACGGTGTGGACATGCTCATCGGTGTACTCGCGGTACCCGCTCGGACGCCGCAGCGGATTCAGCAGCCCCTGCTCCTCGTAGTACCGCAGTGCCCGTTCGCTGACTCCGGTCCGCTGCGACAACGCCCCGATACGCATGTGATCACAAGCTCCCCGAAAGCGAGTTGACTCTGACGTCGGCGTGAGGGTTTAGCTTACGCGGCATGTCAACGGAAACGCCCCACACGACCCTCCCCCGACAGCTGGCCGGGCCACGAGAATGGCTCGGGCTGGCCGTGCTCGCGCTCCCCACCCTGCTGCTCGCCATGGACGCCACCGTGCTGTACCTGGCCGTCCCGCACCTGAGCGCCGCCCTCCAGCCAGGCGGCAGCGAACTGCTCTGGATCGCCGATGTCTACGGCTTTATGATCGCCGGCTTCCTGGTCACCATGGGAACGCTGGGCGACCGGATCGGCCGCAGGAAACTCCTGATGATCGGGGCGGCCGCGTTCGGCGTCGCTTCGGCGCTTGCCGCGTACTCCACCAGCCCCCAGATGCTGATCGCGGCTCGCGCGCTGCTCGGGATAGCCGGGGCGACCCTGATGCCGTCCACCCTCGCGCTGATCACCAACATGTTCCGTGACCCGAGGCAGCGCGGCACGGCCATCGGTGTCTGGGTGACCTGCTTCTCGGCCGGTGTCGCGCTGGGGCCGGTGCTGGGCGGGCTGCTGCTCCAGGCGTTCTGGTGGGGCTCGGTCTTCCTCCTAGGGGTGCCGGTGATGATCCTGCTGCTGGTGACCGCCCCGGTGCTGCTTCCCGAGTACCGCGACACCCAGGCCGGTCGACTGGACCTGACCAGCGTCGTGCTGTCCCTCGCCGCCATCCTGCCGATCATCTACGGCATCAAGGAACTGGCCAAGGACGGCCTCGCGGCGCTGCCTGTGACCACCCTGACCGGCGGTCTGGTCCTTGGAGTGCTGTTCGTGCACCGGCAGTCCAGGCTGGCCAGCCCTCTGCTCGACGTCACGCTGTTCAGGAACCGTTCGTTCAGCGCCGCCTTGGGAATCCAGCTGCTCAGCATCGCGGCCATGGGCGGGGTCTACCTGTTCATCACCCAGTACATGCAACTGGTCGAGGGGCTCTCGCCAGTCAAGGCGGGGCTATGGCTGCTGCCCGCCGCCGGTGCACTCATCCTGGCGTCCGCCCTGACTCCGGCACTCGCCCGCAAGGTGCCCGCCGCGTACGTCATCGGGGCCTCACTGGCGATCTCGGCGGTCGGCTACCTGGTACTCACCCAGGTCGACAGCGCCTCCGGGCTGCCTGTCCTCGTGGCCGGCTTCGTCATGGTCTACCTGGGCATCAGCCCCATGTTCGTGATGGGCACCGACCTGATCGTCGGGGCGGCCCCGCCCGAGAAGGCGGGCTCAGCCGCCGCGATGTCCGAGACGAGTACCGAGTTCGGCGTCGCCCTGGGCGTCGCGGTCCTCGGCACAGTAGGCACAGCCGTCTACCGCGACCGGATGACCGACACCCTCCCCAGCGACGTCCCGGCGCAGGAGGCCGAGTCCGCCCGCGAAAGCCTGCCCGACGCCATGGCCATGATGGACGGCCTCCCCAGCCGGCTCCAGGGCCTCTTGCTCGACCCCGCCCACGCCGCCTTCACCCACGGCCTGAACGTCATCAGCGGCATCAGCGCCTTGCTCGTCGCCGCCCTGGCCATACTGGCCGTATGGCTGCTGCCGCGAACCCGCCCTGGCCACACCACTACAGAGCCGAGCGGCGTCGCGGACACCAAACCCACCACAGACGGTACTGGTACCCCAAAGGCCGAAGCCACCAAAGCCACCGCAGGCACCAAAGCCGCCGCAGGCACCACGAAAATCGCCACCGGCGAGGCCCCGGCCCGGTAGCAGCCGACTCCTGCGCCGTCGATTGGTGAACGCCTGCTGTGGCACTCGCCTTGCCCTGCCGGCGGGCAAGATGAGCGCGAGCCCTGAGCGTATACGGATGGTCCGGGCCCAATACCCGCCGATAGCCTGCAAGGAGTTGCACTCGGGGCGGCAGGCGGCCGCGGCCCCGAGCATGTTGGTGCTGTCAGGGTTGCTGCGCCGGGGGCAAGGAGAGGTAGAGGCGAGTGCCTTGCGGCCGGTAGCCGGCGCGCTCGTAGACGCGGCGGGATCCTTCCCCGGAGTACTCCAGCCAGACTGATCCGGCTCCCTGGGCGAACATCGCTTCGGTCAGCGCGGCGGTTACTGCGGCGGCGATGCCGCGGCCACGGTGGGCGGGGCGGGTGCCGACGCCGGACAGCTCTGCGGTGCCCTCGGCCGACGGGGAGCAGGATGCCCCGCCGACGATGCCGCCCTGCGGGGTGCGGACGAAGCGCACTGCTCCACCGCTCTGCTGGGTGCGGCGCAGTCGGGCCGCACCCTGCGCGGAGGGTGTGAAGACGCCACCTAATGCCTCGGCCAGCGCGGCATCGAGCTCGGCGAACTCTTCGTCGGTGGTCGGGCTGTCCACACGCGGAGAGCCGGAGGGCTGGGGGAGCGTGAGCGTGTGGGGTGTGCAGATGAGGTATTCGTGCACCGCCTCGGTGCCGAAGCCTGCCGCCCGCAGGGCCGGTGCCACGGCGGGGGCGGCCTGCGGTGCGAACTCCAGCCGGGGCAGCAGACCCCGCTCCCGGAAGATCCCGATCAGCGCCGCGACGTCCTGCCCATTCGGTTCGGCGCCGGGTAGCGGGGTCGCGTAGTTCAGGTAGGGGTTGTCGGTATCGGGTGTGAGGCCGGCGACGAAGCCGCCGGTTTCGACGACCACGGGACGGCGGCGGAGGTTGGTGACGGCAAAGCTCTGGACCTGGATGTCCATGGTGGGTGTTGACCTCACGAAGTCTCTGGAGGAGCCCTGGCGAACTCAGGAAGTTCGGGGCGAGGGAGAGTGACGGTGCGTCAGGCACCGTGTCGTGGGGCCGCCGTAGGGAACAGCGCGGCAGGCTGAGGCTGCTGCGGAGCGGGCGTTCAGTGCCGACGGCGGCCGCTGGGGGGCGCCGAGAACATTGGCTTCGTTCCTCACCGTGAGAATGCCTGCAAGATCGCAGAGCGCGGCACACCCTTCCATGACCGACCGGAGCGGACAAGTGGTTTTTCCCAGCCGGCCGGGGAACGGACGGTGTCACCGGACCAGGCGTCTGTAGCAGATGAGGGTGGCGGCGACGCCCGCGAAGGCGAGGAAGTGTGCGGCCTTGCGCTCGTCACGGCGGTGCAGACGGCGGCAGCCGAATAGCCAGGCCACCGTCCGCTCCACGGTCCAACGGTGGCGGCCCAGGCGCAGATTCTCATTTCTTTCGGCTCATTGAAACGACGCACCCTAACGAGGCGGTCGCGGAGACGGCTGTTAATCAGCACCAGGGCGTTGAGTGCCAGGCCGAGCCCTGATCTGGTTCTCCATGGACGTAATCCGGATGTTCTCGCGTGTCGGCCGGTCGACTTCGCCGGGCGACGCCATCGCCCGCTACGGCTGCATCGCCAAAGCCCTGCACATCCTGTGCCTGGCCGACGAGCCCGGCTGTCGGTGCCAGACCCAAGACCCAATGGCCCGCACCACGCCGGTGCAGATCGAGCCGATGATCCGCAGCACGCCCCCCACCTCCGCCCGATGCACTCCGGGCTGAACCTGCCACGGGCAGCGTCGGTGCGGGCGCCGTAGTCGGTGGTGCGGACCGGGCGGGGCACCCCGCTTTTACCTTGGCCCTGGTACTCCAGTCAGAAACCGTTGCCTGAGCTGGTCGGCTCGTTGTCATGGGCATGGTGGGGGTGGCGAAGCCGGTCTGTCGGCGACGGAGTTGGAGACGGCTTTCGCGCGGGTGGCGGGCCGGTTGTCTCGGGTGGATCTGCGGTGGCGGATGCGGGACTACGTGCGAGGTCTGCTGGCTCCGGTAGAGCGGAAGAAGCCGGCAGCTGGCCGAGTATGCAGGTCACCGCGGATGGAGAGGGTGCGACCTGCTCGGTCAACTTTCGGCCCGCGGCCGTCGCCCCCGGCGCTGTCGACCGGTACGGACGGCCGCGGGCGACGGCCTGCATCTGTGGGGATCCGCAGCCGAGGCGTTTCTCTGGAGGCCGGACCGGCCGGTACGACTCGCTGCCCTCGTCCGCGTGGCCCGTGCTGCACGTCCGCGCTCCGGTGGTCACCGCGTCAGCGGCAAACAGGTGAACGCCGCCAGAAGGGCGACGACTCCCGCAAGTGCCGCACGACACGCGGGGGAGCGTCCATCCAGGTCAATGGCGCATATTTATGTAAATGGTGGTTAATACTATTTATCCCCTATGGGGAAGACCTGTCATTTGTCCCATGGCGCCGGTGCTGGTGGTTCGACGTAGGGAGCTTCGCGTGCAGATGGACCAGAACCGGGGTGGTTCGCCGATCGCCGTTGTGGGCGTGGCGTGCCGGCTGCCGGGGGGTGTTCAGTCGCTCGACGGGCTGGCGGCGCTCCTGCTGTCGGGTGGGGACGCCGTCACCGACGTGCCGCACGACCGTTTTGACGCCGAGTCGTTCCTGGACGGCGGGCGGCGGCGCCCCGGGCGGACCTACACCGTGGCGGGCGGGTTCCTGGACGACATCGCGGGGTTCGACTGCGGGTACTTCTCGTGGATCTCGCCGCGGGAGACGTCCCGCATGGACCCGCAGCAGCGGCTGCTCCTGGAGATGGCGGTCGAGGCCCTCGACGACGGCGGTATGGACGCCGGGCGGCTCGCCGGGTCGGACGGCGCCGTGTTCATCGGGTGTTCCAGCCAGGACTACGGAACGCTTCAGGGGGCGCGGCCCGAGAGCGGGAACGCGTACACCGTCTCCGGCACGGCCGGTGGCAACACCGCGAACCGGATCTCGCACTTGCTGGACTGGCACGGCCAGAGCATCACGGTCGACACGGCCTGCTCCTCGGCGCTGACCGCGGTCCACCAGGCGTGCGAACACCTGCGCACCCGACGGTCGGCGATGGCCCTGGCCGGCGGCATCAACATCCTGCTCGACCCATACGTCTACAGCGGTTTCTCCGGCGCTGCCATGCTGTCGCCGTCCGGACGCTGCCGGGCGTTCTCCGCCGATGCCGACGGTTACGTACGGGCCGAGGGCGGCGGGCTGCTGCTGCTCAAGCCGCTGTCGGCGGCCCTTGCCGACGGTGACCGGGTACACGCGGTGATCGTGGCCAGCGGCACGAACAACGACGGCCGCACGGCGGGCCTCGCCCTGCCCAACGGCGAGGCTCAAAGCGCTTTGCTGCGGGAGGTGTACGGCAACGCCGGGATCGGGGCCGACCGGCTGGTGTACCTGGAGGCGCACGGGACCGGGACGCCGGTGGGGGACCCCATCGAGTGCATCGCGATCGGCGAGGCCCTGGCACGGCATCGTGCGACCGGCCCGCTGCGGATCGGTTCGGTGAAGTCCAACATCGGTCACATGGAGGCCGGTTCAGGCGTTGCGGGCCTGCTCAAGGCCGTGGTGACGCTACGCGACCGGATCGTGCCGGCCACCCTGCACGCCGAACCATTGAACCCCGAGATCGACTTCGCCGGCCTCGGCCTCCGGCCCGTCACCGGCGCCGAATCCGTGGAGATGGGGCCGGAGTCCGTGGTCGGGGTGAACTCCTTCGGGTTCGGCGGCGCCAACGCGCATGTGGTCGTCGGCCCTGCCCCGCAGCAGGACCAGGCCGACCGGGCCCATTCCGGCGGCCCCGTGCCGGTGGTGGTGTCCGCCCGGTCTCCGGAGGCGCTCGATGAGGCGTGTGGGCGCATGGCCGCGCGGCTCGAGACGTGTGACGAGGGGGAGTTCCACGACCTTGCCTTCACCTCAGCGCGGCGACGCACCTTGCATGAGCACCGCACGGTGGTTCTCGCTTCCGCCCCCGGCGAGGCGGCGCGGGCGCTGCGTGGCGCGGCCCAGGGCGAGCGGCCGGTGTCTGGTCTGGCCTCCGCGTCGGCGGTCGAGGACGGCACGGTGGCCTTCGCGTTCGCCGGCAACGGCTCGCAGTGGGCGGGCATGGGGGCGGACCTGCTCGCCGCCGAGCCGATATTCCGTGAGGCGGTCGAGGAGGTGGACGCGGCACTCGGCCGTCACCTGGACTGGTCGGTCGTCGAGGAGATGTGCGCGGGGGCGGAGAACTCCCGGATCCGCGCCACGGAGGTGGCCCAGCCGCTGCTGTTCGCCTTCCAGGTAGGGCTGGTGGAACTGCTCGCGGCCCGCGGCGTCCGCCCGGCCGCGGTCACTGGGCACAGCGTCGGGGAGATCGCCGCCGCGTACACCGCCGGGGCGCTCGACCTGGACGCCGCCGCGCTGGTCGTCGCCGCCCGCAGCCGGGCTCAGGCGCTCACCGCGGGTGAGGGAAGCATGGCGGCCGTCGGTATGTCCGAGGAGGACACCCTCAAGGCGCTGACCCCGTACGGAGACCGACTGGAGCTCGCCGGGATCAACAGTCACACGGACACCACCGTCGCAGGGGACACCGCGGCACTGACCGCATGGGGCGAGGAACTCACGGCCCGCGGTGTCTTCTTCCGCCCCCTCGACCTCGATCACGCCTTCCACAGCAGGGCCATGGACGCGGTCGAGGAGCCGTTGCGCGCGTCGCTGGCCCCGTTGCACTCCCGGCGGCCGAGCCTGCCGTTCGTCTCCACGGTCACCGGCGCCCTGTTGGCGGAGGACCAGCGCCTCGACGCGGCGTACTGGTGGCACAACGTGCGGCGCCCCGTACTGTTCGGCGCTGCGGCCCAGACCCTGCTTGATCTGGGGGCCGATGTGCTGGTCGACGTGGGTCCGCACGCGGTCCTCAGCCCCTACCTCCGTCGTCTCGCACCGCGGCGCCGCGAGCGCACCGTGGCCGTGGTCCGCACCTGCACCCGGCGTGGCGACGGCCCAGGTGGCGTCCGTTCCGCCGTGGCACACGCCGTGGCGGCGGGCGCACGCTACGACGCCCGCGCTCTCTTCCCGCGCCCGGGACGCGTCGTGGCACTGCCCGCCTATCCGTGGCAGCGTGAACGGCACTGGAACGGCGCACCGAACTGGTGGGGCAGGGTCACCAGCGACGGGACGGTGGAGCGGCCGCTGCTCGGGCAGCGGGCCGCGGTGGCCGATCCGGTCTGGCACGGCCCTCTTTCGTCGGCGCGTGCGCCGTGGCTGGACGACCACCATGTGGGCACCGCCCGCGTGCTGCCGGGCACCGCCTATCTGGAGGCGGCGTTCGAGGCAGGCCGTGAGGCCCTCGACACGGCAGCGCTGGAAGTGACGGACCTGTTGATCACGGCGGCCTGCGTCCTGCCCGGTGAGGACAGCACCGATGAGGTGCTGCTGCAAACCTCCCTCCAGCCGCAGACGGGAACGGTCAGCGTCGCAAGCCGCACCGGCGGGACGGGCAGCTGGCAGCAGCATGCCCGGGGACGGGTGCGGCGTCTGCACCGAGCCGCGCCGGACCGTGTAGACCTCGCTGCGCTCACGGCTCGGCTGGAGCTTCCGGAAGCGGTGGCCGACCACTATGCGGCACTGTGCCGGGCCGGGGTGCGACACGGTCCCGCCTTCCAGGTGCTGACCGAGCTGCGTACGGGAGACGGCGAGGTCCTGTCCGCCTACCACCTCCAGGCGGACACCGCCGGCTACCTCGCCCATCCCGCCCTGGTGGACGGGGCCCTGCAGACCGGTTGCCGGACGCTGGCCGGGCCCGGTGACGTGCGGCTGTTCCTGCCCGTGGGGATCGAGGGCGCCCGTCTGTGGCGTGAGCCCGCCGCCCGTGGCTTCGTCCACGTCAAGGCCGTGACGGTCGGCGACCGGGAGGCGGTGTGGGACGTGCACGTGCTGGATCCCGACGGCCGGGTGAGCCTGGAGCTGACCGGATGCAGGCTACGCCGCTTCGACCACGAGGGCACCAAACCCCCTGCCCGCCATGAGGTCGCCCTGCGCGCTCTGCCTCTGCCTGGCGGGCCCGCGCCATGTCCTGCGTTGCCCGCCCCCGCGCAGCTGCTGGAGGCCACCCGTGAGGAACGCCGCCGGCTCACCGCGGCCGCGGACGACCGCTACCCGAGGTTCGCGGAGCTGAACTGGCGTGTGCTGGGCCACTATGCCGGCGTCGCCTTTCGTGAACTCCTCCCCGGTATAGAGGATTTCGGGATCGGAAACCTCGAAGCCGTCGGGGTGCGGACGCAGTACGGTCCGCTGTTGGAGCTGATGGCCCGGGCTGCCTGTGACTGCGGACTGCTCGCCCCGCGTGAGGAATCCGGAATCGACCCCGCCCGTTGGCGATTCACCGAGATCCCGCCCGACCCGGAAGCACAGGTCCGCGCCCAACTGGGGGAACTGCCGGACTGGGGGGCCACGAGCGCGCTGTTCAACCGGTGTCGCCCGCACCTGGCCGACATCCTGCGCGGTGCGGCAGGCCCGCGCGAAATGCTCTTCGCCGACGCCGACCGGCACCTGATGTCCCAGCTGTACAGCGACGCACCGCACTGGAGGCTGCACCATCTCTACGCTCGCGGCCTGATCCGCGAGATCGTCCGTCACTGGCCCGAGGGGCGAGCGCTGCGGGTGCTCGAAATCGGCGCCGGCACAGGCGGCCTGACCGCCGCGGTCCTGCCGGAGCTGCCCGCCGACCGAACGCGCTACACCTTCACCGATGTCAGCACCGCGCTCCTCGCTCGCGCCGAGGCCCGTTTCCGCGACCACGACGTCATCGAGTACCGGACCCTCGACCTCGACGAGGACCCCGCGGACCAGGGCTTCGCCGACGCGAGCTTCGATCTGGTCCTCGCCGCCAACGCGTTCCACGGCGCTGCCGACGTGCACCGCGCCGCCGATCGGGTCGCCGGTCTGCTCCCCGAGGGCGGGCTCCTCCTCGGCCTGGAGAGCCTGGATGCCGATCTGGTCGGCTCGTTGTTCGGGCTGCTCGACGAGTACGGGGACTGCGCGGACGACCGGCGCGGCGGGCCGCCCCTGATGTCGCGCGAGGCGTGGACGCGGTGCCTGTACGGCGCCGGCTTCGACGATGTGGGGCACACGGGAGTCGCCCCCGATGACCCGCGCCGGGACACCACCGTGTTCCTTGCCCGCCGCGCCGGAAGCCGGGCCGTACCGGCGCTCGCCCGGCCGCACCAGGAAGTGGGTTGCTGGGCGGTTGCCGCCGAGCCCACCGCGGCGGAACTGGGCGAGGCGGTGGCCACGAGGTTGGCGGCGCCGCTGCACCGCCTGGGGGACACTGCCCCGCTGTCCGTGCTCGCCGCGGCCGTCCCCGATGACCCGCCCCGCGTGGTGGTGCTCCTGAACGCGGGCGACACGACCACAGCCGACCGCGTCGAGGACCTGACGGCCTGCCGGGCCCGCGCGCTGCGGGAACTGGCCGAGCAACTAAGCGCAGTGCGGGGCCAGTTGTGTCTGGTCACTCCGCCCACTGGTCTGTTTCCCGCTCCCGAGTGCCCGCTCAGCCCGGCGGACGCGCCGATGTGGGGTCTGGGCCGCGTCCTGGCCACCGAGTATCCGGCGGTACGCGTGCGCTGCGTCTCGCTGCAGTCCGGCGACGACCCCGGGCGCGATGCCGAGCGTCTGGTCGGCGACCTGCTCGCCCCGGACGACGCCCCGGAGACCATTCTGACCCCGGACGGTCGCTTCCAGCCTCGTCTGGTCTCCTCCGCCCCGCCGTCCCGACGCCCGGCCCAGGGCGACCGCTTCCGCCTGCAGCTCCGCGAACTCGGCCTCCGGCACCAGCTCAGCTGGATCCCCGAGCCCCCGCGAGCGCCGGGTGCGGGAGAGCTCCTGATCGAGGTCCGGGCCGCCGCCCTCAACTACAGGGACGTCATGGTCGCCACCGGACTGGTGCCGGACGAGAACGCGCCCCCCGAAGGCGGCCCACGCCTCGGCCTGGAGTGCGCCGGCATCGTGTCGGCGACCGGACCCGGCATCACCGCCATCGCCCCCGGCGACAGGGTCTACGCCTCCGGCTACGGCTGCCTGGCCTCCCACGTCGTGGTGCGGGCCGACCAGACCGGACGCATCCCCGACGGCATGCGCTTCAGCGAGGCGGCCACCCTGCCCGCCGCGTTCCTCACGGTGCAGTACGCGCTGGAGGAGAAGGCCCGCCTGCGCCCCGGGGAGACCGTGCTCGTCCACGGCGGCGCGGGCGGCATCGGCCTGGCCGCCGTCCAGTACGCCCACTCCATGGGCGCCGACGTCATCGCCACCGCCGGCACCCCGGCCAAGCGGGAACTGTTGCGCACTCTGGGCGTCCACCACGTCTTCGGCTCCCGTGACCTCGCCTTCGCGGAGGACGTGCGTACAGCCACCGCGGGCCGCGGCGTGGACGTCGTCCTCAACTCCCTCGCCGGGGAAGCCATCGCCCGCAGCCTGGAGTGCCTGCGCCCTGGAGGCCGCTTCGTCGAACTCGGCAAGCGTGACCTGTACGCGAACACGCCACTGCTGCTCGGCCCGTTCCGCAACAACATCGCCTACTTCGGCGTGGACGTCGCCGGCCTGGCGACCCAGGCCCCCCAGACGGCCGTCGCGCAGTTCGCTGAGCTGACCCGGCGTGTCACCGACCGGCGATACCGGCCGCTGCCGCACCAGATCTACGCAGCCGACCGGATCGCGGAGGCGTTCCAGACCCTGCTGCACTCTCAGCACATCGGAAAGGTCGTCATCGATCTCGCACAGGCCCCACTCGTGGAGCGCCCCGCCGAGGGCCTGCGCCTCGATGCCGACGCCAGCTATCTGGTGACGGGCGGCCTGTCAGGGCTGGGTGCCGCCTTCGCGGCGTACCTGGCCGAGGAGGGCGCCCGGCACCTGGTCCTCGTGGGCCGCCGCGGTGCCGACACCCCCGAAGCCGGCGCCCTGCTCGAGCGGCTCTTGGCACAGGGAGTCGACGTGCGCGTCCACGCGGCCGACATCGCCGATCCCGACGCCGTCGCCCATATCCTCGCCGAGGCCGCGGACGCCGGCCGCCCTGTGAAGGGCGTCATTCACGCAGCCATGCACATCGACGACGCCCCGCTCGGCGAACTGACGACCGAGCGCTTCAGTGCGGTCCTGCATCCGAAGGTGACCGGCACCCTCGTCCTGGACCGCGCCACCCGCACAAAGGGCGTGGACTTCTTCGTGGCCTGTTCCTCCGTCAGTGCCACGCTCGGCAACCGCCACCAGGGCCCGTACGGCGCCGCCAACGCCTTCGCCGAGGCACTGGTGCGCGAGCGGCGCCGGGCGGGGTTCCCGGGACTGGCCGTGGAGTGGGGTGCCATCCGCAGCACGGGCTACGCCGAGCGGGCCGGCCTGATGGACACCCTCGCACGAAGCGGCCTGGAGGGGCTCGCACCACACGAGGCATGGTCCGCCCTGCGGGAACTCATCGGGGGTGAGACGCAAACGGCGCTCGTCGGGCGCTTCGACTGGCACCGCCTCGGTCAGCTCTTCCCGGCCCTCGACGCCCGGCTGCTCCACGGCGTCGAAGACACCGGCCCCGAGTGCGCCGCCGAGAGCCCGCAGGACGTACGGACCCGGCTGGAGAACCTGCCGCCCGAGGACGCCACCGAGACGGTTGCCGAGATCCTGGCCGAGCTGACCGCAAGGGTCCTACAGACCTCGGTCGATCGCGTCGACCGCACCTGCCGGCTGGAGCGCCTGGGCATGGACTCCCTCATGGTCGTCGAGTTGTCCGCGCTGGTCCGCAAGCGGCTCGGCTGCGACATCTCCGTACTCGAACTCACCTCGTTGAGTTGTCTCGACGACCTCGCCTGCCGCGTTCTACCGCTGATCCGGAGAGAACAGTGACCGACACCCACCTCGGCCCCGCAGCCTCGGCGCCGCCGCACGACCTGTCCGCACTGCCCTGGTGGCGGCCCCTGCTCGTCCAGGCCGTGGGACTGGGCGAGCACGCCGGCCCCACCCTGGCCGCCTTCGGCCGACAGCTCCTCACGGCCTTCGAGGAGCAGGGACACACCGTCATGCAGCACTCGCGCGGTGATATCGACCTCCTGCTGGTCGCCGTCGGCATCCCCGACGGACCGGGACCACTGCGAGAGCGGCTGCCCGAACAGATGCCGCCCGTGGCCGTCGCAGCCTGCCAGGAACACGGCCTGCGGGTCGGCTCCCGCCAGGTCGTGGTGCTCGCCGAGATCCCTGAACGGCTGAGCCTGCTGCCGCACGCGGACGTGGTGGAGACCGCCCGCACCGCCATGGCCCGTACTGCGGCACCCAAGATCCTCTTTGTCACCAGAGGCGACCGCCCCGGCCAGATCACGGAAGTCACCTTCTGCACCATGGAGGGAGGGCACCCCACCGAGACGGCGCCTCAGGTCGCGGACCGCATGCGTGACCGCCTGGTGGCTGCCGCCTGCGCCCGCGACATCTCTGACGCCTACGAGGTGGTGCCGGACGCCGTACCTGCTCGCACGTGGGACGCCAGCCCAGCCCCCGCCCAGCTGGCACGCGCCGGCCGCACGATGGGCAAGTTGGGACTGCTGCCACCACCCACCGCCATCGGCCGCTACGTGTCTGACGAACTGGCCCGCCTGTACGAGCAGTACATGGGCTGGAAACGCATGAGCGAGGGCATGCTCTTCCTCGTCGCCCCCGACCTCGACGCTCTGGTGGTAAGCGCCTCCGGCAGCTGGGACGTCGACAAGCGCAACCTCGGCCCCGACGACGTCACCATCGTCGCGCTCGACCCGCCCGACAGTCCCCTGCGCGTCCTCGCGCCCGAAGGCCGGCACCCGCTCGGGCCATCAGTAGAGGCATGGGAGGTACGCGCCTTCCTCCACGCCGTCCCCAAGGTCCGTGTCACCCGCACGACGTCCGGCGCCTGGGAGCCGCACCCGGAAGGCGAGCGTGAAGTCCCGCTCATCCGGGCCGGAATCCACGCCCACGTCGGCGTGGAACGAGCCGACGACGCGCACATCGAGACCGTGCCGCCGAACCGGGAACGCTACCCCTACGGCTTCGGCTGCGGCAGCGATCTGACCGCCCAGGTCGCGGCCGACACCGTGCGCCGCTCGCGTGCCGTCCACACCCCCGACGACCCGAGGTGCTACGTGCGCTGGCCGATGCTCTACCACGGTGAGATGGGCGTGGAGCTGTGGAAGCCCGGCCTGCCCGCCGAACCACTGAGCGGACTGCTCGACATCTTCGCCACATCCGTCGGCTTCCGCGCCGACCACATCGAACAGCCGGTGTGACCGTGCCCACCGCACTGATCACCGGCGCGTCCTCCGGAATTGGCCGGGCCTTCGCGGAACAACTGGCCCGGAGCGGCTACGACCTCGTCGCCGTGGCGCGCACCCGCAACGCCCTGGACGACCTCGCCCGTACCCTCCGTACCTCGGTGGGAGTCCACGTCGAGACCATCCCCGCCGACCTCGCCACCGCCGACGGCTGCGCGACTGTGGAACATCGGCTCTCCACCGGGGAAGCGGTCGACTTCCTCGTCAACAACGCCGGGACAGTATTGAGCCGGCCCTTCCACGCCAACGACGTATCCGCCGAAGCCGCTCTGCTCGACCTCAACATCCGTGCCGTCATGCGGTTGACCCACGCGGCGCTGCCCCGCATGATCGAGCGCGGATCCGGCCAGGTGGTGAACGTCTCTTCCTTCACCGCCCTGGGCGTCGGCGGCCTGGCCACCACCTACCCCGCCAGCAAGGCATGGGTGCTCGCCTTCACCGAGGCCGTCGCCCGCTCCCAAGAAGTCGTGGCCAGCGGCGTTCGCATGATGGCACTCCTTCCGGGCTTCACCACCACCGACTTCTTCGACCGCAACCAGCTGGGCACCCCCAACCTTCCCTCCTGGGCTTGGCTGACCCCCGGCCACGTGGTTGCCACTGCCCTGCGCGACCTTGCCCGTGGCCGTTACGTCAGCATCCCCAGCCGCCGCTACAAATGCGCAAGCTGGGCCCTGCGCCACCTGCCACACCCCCTCATCCGCCCGTTCACCTGGGACTTCACCAATCCGAGCACGGTCTGGACCCCTCCTCGTCATCGCCGGGATGGCAGACGCATCCACTGACCACCCCTGCCGCGCGGGCCACAACGTGGAAAGTCCCTTTCACCGGCCCAGCCTGCTTCAGTTGGAACCATGGCAACGCTCGCGAACGGCTGGCCTTCGCGTCCTCCTCAGTCATCGCCTTCGTTGATGTGGAGTTTGCCTTCCGGCCCGGTTGGGGTCGGCCGGAGTCGTCTGCTCGCGTAGGAAGCACAAGCACTCCCAGGACAGGGTGCGGGAGACCTGGAAGAAGTACGGCGGGGAAGGGGGCACGGGCACAGCCGGAAGTCAGGCCACCTGAGGGTGCGTCGTCCTCCGCCATCCCGTCCGGCCGACTGGACATCGAACAGCACCACTGAAGAGGAGCACGGGGCAACGCTCGACGAGGACGAAGTGGCGACGCTCAACGTCGGTCAGGACTTGGCACGCATCACTGAGCAAGCCGGCAAAACGTGTCGTAGACGATGGCGACTACCGCAACCCGGCCATCGCGACTCGTCAGGGGCAGTGCTCCGCTATCGAGACGCTCCGGCGCATTGCGATGCAACTCGGCATCCAAAGGAGCACATGAGGAGCCGAGACGGAGTTCGCGCAGCGAACGCAGTGCACCAGACGCCGCGGCCTTATCCGACCCTGACCCATCGGACACCCCCTAGGCGCCGCGCGCGGCCCCGCTCGGCCATACGACATCCACCGGAAGGCCTGCATCGCGGGCCTGCTCGACGGTGTCGGCGGTGCCCCCTCCCTTGCCTGTGGGCGGCACCCCGTCCCACACCGCTACGAGCCGGTCGGCCCGCTTCAGCAACTCGCCGTTGGCCGCTTCGTAGGCCTCCCGACTCGCGGCGTCGTACGGCATGGTCACCACCTCGGCAACAGCGGCGAGGCGATCGAAAGCGGGGGCGTGGTCGGGCTTGACCTTCGCCTGCCGGTAGTCACGCGAGGGGAGGACGACGACGAGCCGGCCGCCCACCTCAACCACGGCCTCGGCGAACAGGGTGTCGGAGCCGCGTGCGAGGCAGCTGACCCCGATCAGGTCGCTCGCGCGGTGCTCGCGCAGCAGATCCCGCAGCGCCTCCTGCACCAGGAGCACAGTGCTTTCCGTCAGGTCCATGTGCCCCGTTACGGCGATGGTGGTCATTCGCTCCGTATCTCCTACGTCGCCAGCAGCTCGCGGATGTGGTCCCGGGCCTCGCGCAGCGGGCCGGGGACGTCCCTGCCGACCGTATACGGGTAGAGCTGTGCGAGCTGCTGACGGACTCGGCCCGACTGAGTGTGCGCGGCGGCACCAACGGCGTGCCCACGCCTCGCGGGTGTGGAGCATCGCCCGTAGGCGCGGCTCTGCGGTGGTGCGGACGCCGTCTTGCGCGAGACGCACGAGTTCCAGGGCATCTTGCGGGCGGTTCCCGGAGAGCATCTGCCGTGCCATTCCGGCAAGCACATTGGTGCCGAAAGCGGTGTCTCGATTGGAGACGGCCCCCTAACGGAAATCCCAGGACACCTCCCACCTTATGCGCCACTTCAGTGACTTAAGTGTGGAACCTTTTCGCAGTGCGAGTGCTCCTACAAGAGGCGCAGGTGTGCGTATGTGCGCAATAACGCCTGTCTGCGGGCGCGCTCACCCACACTGCGCGTCATGCACGGCCTGACCATGACGAACGTCAATCTGTGCCGTCCAGACGGCACTTGGGATTCGAGAGGTCTCCTGGATGAAGATTCGCCGAGCCCTGACGGCCGCCGCAGCGGCTGCCGTGTTAGCGCCCGCCGCCGTACTGGCCGCGCCCGCCGCCGCGTTCGCGTCGGATCCGGTGTCAGACGCCGGTCGTCGCACGCCCGCCTCTCCCGAGTTACCCGATGCCGCGAGACCGGTGGACCGGCCGGCGGATTCCGCAACGAGCGGGGGTGGAACGGGTAATCCGGACGAGGTGCGGCGCCCGGGCGAAGCCGCTGCCGGTGGCTCGGCCTCCCAGGACGGAGACCGGGCCGCACGTCCTGCCCCCGGGAAGCCGCCGAAAGCCGCCGGGACCGCCGAAGGGGCCGCCGAAGGGACCACCGAGGAAGCCGCCGGCGTGGGTGGTGCCGCCGGTGGGGGCAAGGACGGCGGTGATTCCGACGGGGTGGGTCAGTCCTGCGCGTTCGAGTCCGACCAGTTGCGCGTGGCCGTCCGCGGGCTGCCGCGCCAGCTGACTGCGGGCGGTGCCTGGACCCCCTTCTCCATGACGCTCGCCAACACCACCGGCAAGCCCCTGGCGGAGGCCCAGCCCTTCCTGCACGTGTCCTCCGGCGAAGATGTCGACCGGCCGTACTGGGAGCTGGAGACCGAGTACCGCGACGCCAGGACCGGGCGGTGGAAGACCTTCCATGACGCGGAGCCCGACGACCTGTTCGGTTCCTTCGCCGTCGGTCCGCGCAGCACCATCACGCTCCAACTGCGCACCCGCGTGGTCAAGGACGCCAAGCCCGGCGCCGGGTACGCGCTCGCCGCCGGCGACTACCGCAACCGTGACGGTTCCTGTGGTTCGGCCAAGGAAGCCTGGTACGACTTCACCATCCTCCCCGCGGGCGCGAAGCCGACGCAGCCCCCGACCGCCAAGCCGGGGGAGCCGGGCAAGCCTGGTGAGCCGGGCAAGCCGGGGGGCACGGCCGACGCCGGCCAGAGCGCTGCGTCCGGTGGCGGTACGGGTGGTCCCGATTCCACCGGTGGCCTCGGCCCGCAGGGCGGCGCCCACCTCGCCGCGACCGGCTCCTCGTCCGCGCTCCCGGGGATCGCTCTCGCCGGTGGAGCCGCGATGGTGGTCGGCGCGGGCGCGGTCATCGGCGTGCGCCGCCGGAAGGGCGCGGCCGGTCCGGGCGCCACGGACGTCACCGCGTAAGCCCCACCATTTCTCCAAGAACCTGATCACCAAAGGATCCACGGCCTGAGAGCTCAACGGCACTGGAAACAAGGCTCCAAGGGTCCGAAGAACCGGGAAAGAGATCTTCATGAAACTGCGCCGCGCCCTGTCGGCCTCGGCCGCGACGGCCGCCCTGCTCCCCGTGGTGGTGGCCGCCGCGCCCG
Organism: Streptomyces sp. NPDC059008; assembly: GCF_042749045.1. Lineage (NCBI taxonomy): Bacteria > Bacillati > Actinomycetota > Actinomycetes > Kitasatosporales > Streptomycetaceae > Streptomyces > Streptomyces sp. NPDC059008. Next base: position 27,679 of record NZ_JBHYJC010000036.1, read on the forward strand.
CCTCCCAGGCAGCCCCTGCCGCGGAGATCCCGACGTGCTACGACCTCGACACCGCCTACGGGAAGTACCACAACAACACCTTCGTGGGCCGCTCGTTCGGCATACCCAAGTCGATCACCCTCGGCACTCACTGGACGACCTACACCGCCACGCTCACCAACGCCTCGGCGAAGGAGCTGAAGTCGTTCGAACTCAGCGCCAAGCTGGGCAGTTACGTCTACAACGAGGGCGAGCGCGACCTGAGCCCGTACGGTGATCTGCAGTACTGGGACACCTCGCAGCGCGCCTGGAAGACGCTGCGCCAGGCCGATGGAGACGCCCGCGGCACCATCCCCGGCCCGAAGACGCTGAAGCCCCGCGAGTCCGTCCACGTGCAGCTGCGGTTCAGGGTGAGCAAAGACCTGCCCCTGGACCAGTCGTACGACGCGTTCACCGGCCTCACCGGCACCTTCGTCGACCGCTACCGCGACATGGACTGCACGGCCCACGGCGACGCCGGCGGCGGTTTCTACCCCCGCAAGGGCTGACACCTGCGGGGAGGGCTAGGGCTGCCGCCGTCGCGGCCCGACGGCGGCAGCCCGACCATGATTCACCGCTCGATGGTCTTTGACGACGGACGGATCCTGGTACCGGTCCAGCGTCGACAGGGGCGCCGAGGGCTTCGGCGAGCTGGCCACGTCCCGGCCACTGCCTGGTCCGCCGTTGTTCATGATCGATGGCGCAACTCCGCTTTCGGGACCCTGGTCTAACCCAGTGACCTCAAGCACCACGGCGCACTGACATCCCGAAGGGCCACTTCCGCATGCGTACCTACAGCACCGTCGCTGCTACCGCCACCCTCGCCCTCGCCCTCGGCGCAACCGCGCTCGCGGCGCCGGCCGCCCAGGCAGCCCCGAGGGCCGTGGCCACCGTCGTCCACGAGGACGGCGAGCTCTGGTACAGGGCCGCCGCCGGTCAGCAGAACGAGCTGACGGTCGACGAAGAGGTCGAGCACCGCGGTGAGTTCGAGTCGTACTACGTCCTGACCTTCCACGACCGCTACGACATCGCCATCGACACGAGCGCGGCGAGCGCGGACGAGTGCACGTACCCCACACAGGACGACCGCACCGTCGTGCGCTGCGCGGTCGAGATCCCGCAGAACTCGGACGACTCGGACAGCTACGACATCGACCTCGGCGACAAGGACGACACCGCGACGCTCGAACCGGACAGCGACGCATGGGCCGGCGTCTACGGCGGCATGGGCAACGACGTGCTCAAGGGGTCCGCCTCCGCCATACTCCACGGCGACGACGGCGACGACCGCCTCGACGGCGGCGGTGGTCCGTTCGGGTTCGGCTCCTTCGGAGGCCCGGGGAACGACACCCTCACCCACTGCGGGCAGGACTGCTCCGGCGGAGCCGGCAACGACTCCCTGACCGGTACCGACGAGGAGAACAACCTGCACGGCGACGACGGCGACGATGTCCTGCACGGCAAGGGCGGCGGCGACGTCCTGTACGGCGGCAAGGGCAACGACCGGTTGTACGGCGAGGCGGGTGACGACACGCTGTGGGGCAACAGCGGTGACGACGTCCTGTGGGGCGGCGCGGGCACCGACAAGCTCTCCGGCGGCCCCGGCCGCAACGAACTGCACCAGGACTGAGCTGGTTCCCCCCACGGCTGGTGACAGGCTTCCGTTCATCCCCGATTCACCCGGTGTCATCGTCGACTGTCTGTTGAACCTCGCCGATCCCCGGCACTCTTCTCGTCCGCCGAGTGACCGGCCGCATCGGACTGATGAGGAGCGAGCACGTGGCGGGGATGAGTCGTCGGAATTTCGTGGCCTTGTCGGCCGGCGCCGCAGCGGGAGCGGTCGGGGTGACGGCCGCGCAGGCCGGTACGCGGACGTACGCGGCATCCGCCCCGACGGGCACGATCGCCGATGTGCAGCACGTCGTCGTGCTGATGCAGGAGAACCGCAGCTTCGATCACTACTTCGGCACGCTCAAGGGCGTACGCGGATTCGCCGACCGCAGTGGCATCACGCTGCCCGGCGGCCACTCGGTGTTCAACCAGGTCAACGGCGCCGGTCGGCAGTACCCGTGGAAGCTGAGCGCCACGCCTCCGGCCGGCGGCGCGGACTCGGAGACCCTCGCCCAGTGCAACGGCGACCTCCCGCACAGCTGGACCTCGCAGCACGCCGCATGGAACAAGGGCCAGCTCGACAGCTGGGTGTCGGGCGTCGGCAACGTCCGCACGATGGGCTACCTCGACCGCAACGACATTCCGTTCCACTATGCCCTCGCCGACAACTACACCATCTGCGACGCGTACTTCTGCTCGACGCTGAGCGCGACGGGACCGAACCGCACGTACCTGTGGAGCGGCAAGGTCGACTCGACCAGCTACGACGGCGGCGAGGAGTCCGGCCTGACCTGGGAGACCTATGCGGAGGCGCTGCAGAGCGCCGGAGTGAGCTGGAAGGTCTACGAGAACGCGAACGACAACTTCGGCGACAACGGACTGGCGTATTTCAAGAAGTTCGTGGACGCCAAGTCCGGCGACCCGCTGCACGACCGCGGCATGGCCTCGGTGCCCCGCGTCACCGGCTCGACCCCGGATGACATCGCCGCCGCGATCAAGGCGGACGTCGTGGGCGGGACGCTGCCGCAGGTCTCCTGGGTGGTGGCCGACGAGGCGTTCTCCGAGCACCCCTATGCCCCGCCCGGCGACGGAGCGCACTTCGTGGACCTGGTGATCCGGGCGCTCGCCGCCGACCCGGCCGTCTTCGACAGCACCGTGCTGTTCCTCAACTACGACGAGAACGACGGTTTCTTCGACCACGTCCCGCCGCCGGCCCCGCCCGCGGGAACCGGCGGCGAATTCCTGAACGGAGTGCTGTACGGGCTCGGCTTCCGCGTCCCCATGATCGTGATATCCCCATGGACCCGCGGTGGTTGGGTGAGCTCCGAGGTGTTCGACCACACCTCCGTACTCCGCTTTCTGGAGAAGTGGACCGCGTCGCTCGGCAAGCCCGCGGCCGGCCCCCACATCAGCGCCTGGCGCCGGAAGGTGACCGGCGACCTCACCGGCGTCTTCGACTTCGACTCTCCGGTGTACGGCCTGCCCTCGCTCCCCGACACCGCCAAGGTCATCGGCCAGGCCACCTGCGGCCCGCTGCCGAACCCGACCCCGACGACCAACGCGCTGCCGGTTCAGGAGCCCGGCACCAGGCCGGCGAGGGCCCTGCCCTACCAGCCGGACGGATACCTCGACCGGCTCGAAGTCGGTGCGAGCGGCCAGATCCTGGCCTGGATCAAGATGGCCAACGAAGGCGCAGCGGCGAAGAACGCGGTGCACTTCTCGGTCCACCCGAACGCCTACCGCAGCCGTGTCCCGTGGCAGTACACCGTCGACGCGGGCGGCACCACCACCGACTACTTCAACATCGGTGCCGGCTACGGCGACGGCAAGTACGACCTGTCCCTGCTCGGCCCCAACCGTTTCCTGCGCCGGTTCGCCGGAAACGCCACCACCGCAGGCAGGACCGCCGAGGTCCACAGCCGCTACGCGGCCGCCCCCGACACCGGCAAACCGGCCATCTGGTTCCGTATGACCAACTCCGCAGCCCAGCCCGTCACCTTCACCGTCACCTCCCACCACTACCGCTCCGACGGTCCCTGGACCTACCAGGTCGCCGGAGGCGCCGAAGCGGAGGACTACTTCAACGCCGTCTCCCGCGCGGACGGGTGGTACGACTTCACGGTCACCCTCAACACCGACGCCGTCTGGTCGCGGCGCTTCACCGGGCACATCGAAACCGGGAGCCCGAGCATCACCGGCTAGCCGGCCAGAAGGCCGGCCCGGTCACGGCGTGGGAAGACGCCTCCGGTGCCGGTGCCGGTGCCGGTGCCGGTGCCGGTGCCGGTGCCCGTGATCGGCAATGGCGTGGACGCGCGGGCCGGGACGATCTAGCGTCGGGCAGCGACGCGCCGCACTTGCGCGCGCAGCGCACCAGCACACGGGGAGACCATGTCCAACGGGAACGTGTCCATCGAGAGCACCGAAGCGCCCGTCGCTTTCGTCACCGGAGGGTCGAGCGGGATCGGGGCGGAGACCGTGCGCCGCCTGCTGGGCCTCGGCCACCGGGTCGCGGCGACCGGACGCAGCACGAAGAAGCTGGCCGTGCTGGCCGAGGCCGCGGCGGAGGCGGGCGCGGGCGACCGGCTGCTGACATTCGAGGGGGACGCGGCCGACTGGGGACAGGTGTCGTCGGCGGTCGAGGAGACCGTGCGCGTGTTCGGGCGACTGGACTACGCGATCGCCAACGCCGGGTACGCGACCAACGGCACCGTCGAGACCGGCGACCCCGAGGAGTGGCGGGGCATGGTGCTCACCAACGTCCTGGGCCCCGCACTGCTGGTGCGGGCGGCGCTCCCGGCACTGAAGGCGTCGCAGGGCCGGATCGTGCTGATCGGGAGCGTCGCGGGGTTCAAGAACACGCCGGGGAACCTTTACTCGATGACGAAGTTCGCGGTGACCGGGCTGGCGGAGAACGTCCGCATGCTGACGACCGGGTACGGGGTCGGTACGACGCTGATCGCACCGGGCCGGGTGCTGACGCCGTTCTGGGACGACCGCCCCGGCGGCGCCGACGCGGCGGGCCCGATGATCTCCGCCGAGCAACTGGTGGACACCGTCGTGTGGGCGATCTCCCAGCCACCCGGTGTGGACGTGAACACGCTGGTCGTGCGGCCGATCGGGCAACCGAACTAGGACCTGTCCGATGGGGCGGGGTCGGACAGGCCTTGGGGAGCGGTTTGACGGGCCACGGCTGGAGCCGGCGGAAGACTGCCGCGACGGTCCCGCCGCATGTGCCGCCTCCCACGTGGCGCCCGGGCACGTTCGAAGACCGCCCCGCAGGCCGGGGGCGCCAGGGCTTGATCGACCACCTCATCGGCCGAGAGTTCCTGTTCCGGCGGCCAGAAGATCAAATCACTGACATAGCCACTCTTACATCCCAGGGCCCTGTCGAGTGTGTCCAGCCCCGAGCTCATGGAAGCAACCGGGGTGGCCCCCGCGGCGGCGGGCGCGCGCTTTCCGCGTACTGGCCTCAACCGGGCGCCGGCCTGGGCTGCCCGGGTCGGTGTCGGTGGGCGACGGCCTCGGTGGTGTGTTCGGTTGGTGTCAGTCGGGCTCTGGACCGGTGGTGTAGGGCACGTGGGGGGAAGGAGGTGGTGGCCAGGCCGGCTGAGATGGCTGCTGCGTCGCGTAGTTCGGCGAGGACTTCCCACAGTTGGGTGTGTTGGCCGTGGTGGGCTCGGGGGGATGCGCAGTTCGGCGGAGCCGGTGAGGTGCATCAGGGTGGTAGGGCGTCGGCGGCGGAGGCCTCGGCGTGCAGGCGGGTGGCTTCGTGGCTGGTGAGGATCAAGGTGGCTCCGCCGTTGGTGAGGTGTGCGGTGATGCCCAGCGGTGTCAGCCATACGGTGGTCAGTGCCTGCATGATGGGGGCCATGCGTCGGGTGCGGCCGGGGGAGGGGCCGCGGTCCCACACATCCAGCGCCGCCATCTCGGCATGGCGCAGTGGGGGGCGTTGGGAGGTGTGGGCGGGTGCACCCTGGTGTGTGCGGTGCGCACCTCTTCCACACCGACATCCTGCACGCCCTGCACATCCACCGCTCGGACGGCCTGGCCACCGTCCTGGTCTCTGGGTCCTTCACTGCCTGCCTCGACCCCATCGCCGACCGCATCCTATGCACCGACCTGGAAGTCAAAGACGGCCGCTACACCGGCGAAGTACTCACCACCATGATCGGCCCCGCCAAGGCCGAGCACGCACGCACCCTGCTCACCGCACACAACTGGCCGCCCGCCGACTGCTACGCCTACGGCGACCGCGCCTTCGGTCTGGTTCTGCTGGATCTGGTTGGCTGCCCGGTTGTCGTCGGTAGCGATCCTGAACTGCTGGTTGAGTTCGCCCGGCCCTACTGGCAGCATCTGGTGGGCGTCATCGCCTGATGTCTCAGTCAGTGACCACCGGCCGGGTCCGGCCCGGCCGGATCATGCCTGGCCTGGCCCGGCCTACGCCTGCGACTGTGGTTGTGTCCATGCCTACGCCCGTGCCTGTGGTTGTGTCTGTGTCCGGGCCTGGGGCCGGGTCGGGGTGTGGGTGTGGGTTTGGGTCAGTGTCGTATTGGTTTGAGGCATAGTGTGGTTTGTCCTTGGCGGCCGCCGCGTTCGGTGTATTTGTCCAGTTCTTGTGGGCAGGTGCCTTGGAGTGTTGCGTCGATGACGATTTTGTAGTCGGCTTTTGTGTCGTTGCAGGGGATGGTGAAGAGCACTGGGTCGGTGTGTGTTCCGCGGTTTTCCAGGCAGTCGCCGACTCGGGCGTCGCGGGCGGCTTTCACGGGGGGTTTGCCGTCGTCGGTCAGGGCGCTGAGCCCCCAAAAGCCGGTTCCGACAGCGGCCAGGATGGCTACCGCGATCAGTGGTCGCAGCCACGGGCGTTGCTCGGGTCCGGTGGGGGTGAACATCGGCTCGCCCGGCTGTTGTACGGGGGGTTGGCCGTAGGCGGGGGGTTGGCCGTGGGGGAGTGGTCCACCGGCAGTCGCCCCGGGGGCACCGCCCTTTGGGGTGCGGGGCCATGGGCCGCCGAGCCGTGGGGCACCGGGCCTTGGGGTGTGGGGTTTTGGGGTGGTGGTGAGTACGCGGACATGCGGATCCCCCTGTGATGCGCGGTCGACCTGGCACTGCTGGTGGTGCCTGGCACCGCTTCGAGTGCGACCCACAGGCTATGAGGCCTCACCCACGCACCTCACAGGGGGCCACCGCCACCGCCCAGGTTCCCGCTCGCCCCTGCGGACACGCGGTCCGGCGGCGAGGCGCGTGGAAGCAGGCTATGAGGCCTCGCCCACGCACCTCGCAGGGGGCCACCAATCTGGTCCCCCGCCGGCGCTGGGGGCACGTGGTCCGGCGGCGAGGCGCGTGGAGGGACGCGAGGGGGGCGCCTTGCGGTCTGCCGGGTTGCGGCAGTTTTCGCGTGGTCCCCGCTCGCCCGTCGCCCGTCGCCCGCCGTCGTCTTTCCTGCCGACCGCCGTGGTCCTTTCTGCCGTCCGCCGTCCGCCGTCGTCTTTCCTGCTGTCCGGCGTTGTTTTTCCTGCTGTTGTTTTTCCTGCTGTGGTGTGTCGTCCGTCGGGTCGGGCTGTGTGGGGTGTCGTTACAGGCAGAGCAGGACGATCAGGCCGCTGCAGTCGTCGCCGCCGTCGTTGCCGCCGTGGTTGCCGCCTCCGGAGTGGCCGCCAGAGTGGCCGCCGGAGTGTCCGCCGCCGTAGCCCCAGGTGTTGCCCCAGCCGTCGTCGTGGTCGCCGGCCGGGCTGGACTTGGAGGCGGCTGCGCCGTGGGGGGTGGGCGTTACGGCCGTGGCGGAGGTGGCGGTGGCCGCCGTGGCGGCGAGAGCGAGGCCCAGGGCGGCGCTGGCCGCAAGTATTCGCGATACGGCCTTCTTCGGGCGGTTCGTCTGAGTAGTGTTCATGAAATCACCATGCACGTCCCCGTGGGCGGCTTCGCCTCGAGTGCGGCTGATCGAGTGAGCCCCGGCATTCCGGCGAACCGGTCGTGCAGTGAACCGTCCGCCAGTGAAATGGGCGTCAAATAGACCGGCCGTTCAGTGAAATTGGACGTCCAGCGGACCGGCTTTTCGAAGAGCCATTTCGCTTGCCTCTCGCTGCACTTTCACCGCCCCTCCTCGGCCTGATGAGCCGGAAGCGCCCCGGGGACTTTCCGTGGCCGACCCCCACACGCACGCCCGACGCTCGCCCCCACTCCTGCCCTCGCCCCCCGCTTCTGCCGTCGGCTCCGCTTCTGCCGTCGGCTCCGCTTCTGCCGTCGGCTCCGCTCCTGCCGTCGGCTCCGCTTCTGTCCTCGGTCCCGCTTCTGTCCTCGGCTCCGCTCCTGCTGTCGGTCCCGCTCCTGCTCTCGGTCCCGCTCTTGCCGTCGGTCCCGCTTCTGTCCTCGGCTCGCTCTTGCTGTCGGCTCGGTGCGGTTGTCGACAGGCGCCGATGGCCCGTACTGGTCAGGGTGGAGATATGACCCCCACACCCCGGGCCCTGCACCGTGATACCCCGCCGCCCCCGCCGCCTCCGCTGGCCTCGCCGGCCTCGCTGGGCTTGGCCGCCCCTGCCGTCTCGCGTCCGTCGGCCACCGTCGGCCCCCGGTGCGGGCGGTCCGTCGCACGTCCACGGATCTGAGATGGTCACAGTGCCGGACCGACGTTTGGGCGTCGGGCTCCTGCAGCATGCCGATAGCCTGCCCGACCATGTCGCGCTGAGCTTGGATGGGCGCGAGTACAGCTATCACGAGGTCGCTGAGACCGCTCGTCGGTGGGCGGCTGCGATTGTGGAGGCGGCTGGCCCTCGGCCGCGGCGTGTCGGTGTCCTGGCCGCACGTAGTCCGGCTGCGTACTTGGGGGTGGCTGCTGCGCTGTTCGCCGGGGCGGCTTTCGTTCCCTTGAGTCGCCACCTGCCGCTGCGGCGTACCCGTACCATGCTGGAACGGTCTGCTCCCGATGCGCTGATCGTCGATGCGGCGTCGCTGCCGCAATTGCCCCAGCTCCTGGACGGCCTGCCCCGCCGTCCGGCGGTCCTGTTGCCCGACAGCGCACCCACCAGCCTGGTGGGGGGCCTCGGTGATGGGCCGGTTCTGCATGCCGCTGACCTCGCGGGCGTCACCGGGTTGGAGCAACTGCCCGAGCCCGAGCCCGGCGAGGCGGCGTATGTGCTGTTCACCTCGGGTAGTACCGGTGAGCCCAAGGCGGTGCCCATCACCCACGCCAACATCCGCTCTTTCCTGACCGTCAACCAGGACCGTTACCGGATCACGCCTCGGGACCGGTTGACGCAGATCGGTGAGCAGACTTTCGATCTGTCGGTCTTCGACCTGTTCATGGCCTGGGAGAACGGGGCGCGGGTCTGTGTCATGGATCCCCAGGAGCTGTCGTGGCCCTTCGACTACCTGGAACGTCAGCAGATCACCGTGTGGTTCTCGGTGCCTTCGGTGGCGGCGGCACTGCGTAGGCGGGGTCTGCTCACGCCTGGTTCGATGCCTACGTTGCGCTGGAGTCTGTTCTGTGGTGAGGCGTTGCCCCAGGCCACTGCGGAAGCCTGGCAGGCCGCCGCGCCCGCCTCGGTCGTGGAGAACCTCTACGGGCCGACCGAACTGACCATCGCCTGTACGGCCTACCGTTGGGACCCGTACACCAGTCCCGCGCAGTGCGTGCACGACAACGTTCCCATCGGCCGTCCCTATCCCGGCCTGCACACGCTGATCGTCGACGAGGACCTGACGCCGGTTGCGGACGGCGCCACCGGCGAACTGTGTGTGGCCGGCCCCCAGACCACCCCCGGCTACTGGCAGGCGCCCCGATTGAACGCCGAGCGCTTCTTCGAGCGCGACGGTCACAGGTACTACCGCACGGGCGATCTGGTGCGCACCCACCACGACCAGCTGATCTGCATCGGCCGTAACGACCACCAGGTCAAGATCGACGGCTACCGGATCGAACTGGGCGAGATCGAGGCGGTGCTGCGTCGGGCCGGAGCGGTGGAGGCGGTGTGTCTGATGTGGCCGGACGCGGCGACGATCACTGCCGTGCTGTCCGGTGCGGCGGACCCGGCCGCGGTGAGTGAGGCCTCCGCCCGCAGTCTGCCGTCCTACATGCTGCCCGCGTCCGTACACACCATCGAGACCATGCCGCTGAACCCCCACGGCAAGGTGGACCGCACCGCATTGCGCTGCTGGCTCGACGACCGGGCCAAAACCCCCGACCCTGCCCCCGACCCTGCCCCCGACCCCGACCCCGACCCCGACCCCGACCTCGACCTTGACCTCGACCCCGGCGCTGGCCCGTTCCCCAGCCACTTCTGAACCCGCTGGCCGTGGACGACGCGTGGCAGCCCGCACCGATGGCGGTGACAAAGCCGCGCAGACGCTGCAGCGGGGCCACGAACCCGGCGAGCCGCAGGCCCCGGTGGGCCGCAGGTCCCGGTGAGCCGCACGCTCCGGCGAGGCGCAGGCTCCAGTGAGCCGGAGGCTCTGGTGAACTGCAGGTCCTGGTGAGCCGGGCAGGCGGAGGTGACCGGGCCTTTCGTCCGTCCGACGGCCGCGTCATCGGGGCCGCTTGCGTCCTCAGGGCCTGAACGGACCAGTCGATCATTGGTGCCAGGGGTTCCGGGCCGGCAGCTGTTGCTCACGGTGGGCAGGGTGAAGTACTGGTCCCGGCGCGGATTGTGCGTGGCCTGGAGCCGGTGCAGCAGCCGGCTACGTAGCCGGGCGTCGTCACGGTGTCCGTCGGCCGGCGGACACCTTGCGGTGAGCCCGGTGACAACGGAGCCGGACTGTGGTGAGTCGGGGCTGACGCCCAGGGCCACGGCCGCCCCGCAAGGTCGCGGCCACGGCCACGATGTCCGGGCGTGGCGGCGTGGCGGCGTGGCGGAGTGGCGGCACCGTCGGCCAGGTCGGCTGCCTGGTCGCAGACCACGCCCCGCAGTGGCGCGAAAGTCCTCGTCCAGTGACAGCTGCGCCCCTCCACCCATGCTGCGACCTGCTCTTGTGTGGGGCTGTCGGGGAGCTGGGGGGCGTCGAACGCCGCGGGGCGGCATGCGCGAAGTCGCCGTGCGGGCTTTCGAAGACGGCACCGAGGAAGTCCTCCACCAGGCGGGGCCGTTCGGCGTCGACAAGGCGGCCAGCCGATGCACACGTTCCCTCTCCTCCACCTCCGCTCACCCCTGGCTGCGGCGACCAGCACTGCTCGCCGTAGACGCAGCACGTTGATCTGCACGTCCAGGGCAGTGGCATGCTCCGCGGCGACGTCGCCGAGCGTGCGCTCGCGATCGGTGACCTGCCGGATCGCGTCGAGGCCCACACCCAGCTCGCGCAGTGTGCGCACCAGAGCCAGACGAGCTACGGCATCGGGGCCGTGGCGACGGTATCCGGCAGGGATGCGATCGGCCGGCGGCACGATGCCGCGGTCGCAGGAGAACCGGATCGTCCTTACGCTCAGCCCGGTACACCGGCCAGTTCACCGATCGAGTAATCGAGTAAAGGGTGCCGCTGTCCATGCCCCACCTTCCACTCTCCCCCTGCGGGAGACCCAAGCCCCAGCCCAAGCCCAAGCCCAGGACCAAGCCCAGGACCAAGCCCAGGCCAGGCCCAAGCCCAGGCCAGGCCCAAGCCCCAGCCCACCTTCCGCGCCCGGACGCTCACCGCGTCTCGTACGCTCACCGCGCCCGGCATGCTCACCGCGTCCCGCCCGCTCTCCCCGCGTCAGGAGTCTCCTTCTGCGCCTTCGGCGGCACGCACCGCCATGCCACAGCAGCGGCCGCCGCGTAGGCGAACGCGCCGACGGTCATACTGACGCGCAGGCCCTGGCCGTAGTCGGCGGCGGTGGCCAGCAGGGTGCCGCCGAGGGCGACGCCGGTGGAACTGCCGATCTGTCGGGCGGTGTTGAACAGGGCCGAAGCGGTCCCCGAATACGCCGTGGACGCGGCACCCATCACCGTGGAGGTGGCGCCGGTCAACGCGAAGGAGGTCCCGAATCCCGCCGCCATCATGGGCGCGATCAGCAGCGGGTAGGCGGGATCGTTGCCGGCCGCGGCCCAGCCGGCCAGCCCGCACCCGGCCAGCAGCATGCCGGCGACCACCAAAGGCCGATCCCCGGTACGGCGGGCCAGCCGTCCCGACAGTACGGAGGCGAACATCGTCATCGCCACCGCGGGGAACAACGCCACCCCGGTACCCAGCGCGCTGAAGCCCCGCTGATGCTGGAAGTACAGGCTGGCGGTGAACACCATGCCGTAGAAACCGAAATTGAACAGCAAACCGATGACGGCGCCGCCGCCCAGGGCACGCGAACGCAGCAGGCTCGGCGCGACGACGGGCAAGCGGGCCAGCCGCTCACGCACCACGAACCCCGTGGCGGCCAGTACCGACAGACCCAGCCCGGCCACGACCGCCGGATCGGACCACCCACGCCGCCCCGCCTCGTTCAGCGCCGCCGTCAGCAACGCCACCGCCGCCACGACCGCGCACTGCGCCGGCCAGTCCACCGGCCGCGACACCAGCCGGGCCGAGGGCGCCACCTGCCGCAGCGTCAACACCAGGCAGGCGACACCGATCGGCACATTGATCAAGAACACCCACCGCCACCCCACAGTGGAGACCAGCAGCCCGCCCAGCAACGGCCCGGCCGACGCCGCGATGCCGGCCATCGCCCCCCACAACCCGAAAGCCCGCGAACGAGCCGCCCCGGCCGGATACGCCTGCTGGAGCAACGCCAGCGAACCGGGCACGATCAACGCCGCGCCCAGCCCCTCCACCCCACGGGCCGCGATCAGCAACAGCCCGCTGGAGGCCACCGCGCACGCGGCGGAGGACAGGGTGAACACCGCCACCCCGGCGCAAAAGACCCGACGGTTGCCCCACCGGTCGCCCCACGCGCCGCCCATCAGCAAGAACCCGGCGAAGACCAGGGTGTAGCCGTCGGTGATCCACTGGATGCCGGTGACCGAGACCGACATCTCCCGGCCGATGACCGGCACCGCCACGTTGATGACCGTCACGTCCAGGATCACCATGAAGTACCCGGCACACACGGCCAGCAGCGGAACCAAGGACCGCCCGCCAAACCCCGCGCCCGGCCGCGCAGGGGAGGTGGACCGGCCACCACCAGCCGGCTCCGCGCACGCCACGGCCTCAACTCCTCCCGCGCACCAGCGCCCAGCCACAACGATCACCATAAGCCGCCAAACAGCAGATACCGCACAAAGCCCCCGGCCTCCGCGGCGGGCGGCCCGAAGCCTGCACACCGCCGGGCCGGAGCCTGCACACCACCCGGCTGCGCACCGCCGGGCCCGAAGCCTGCGCACCGCCGGGCTGCGCACCGGCCGTTTCACCGTCGGCTCCTAGAAGGGTCGGCACAGCGCAGCGACCCGAGCGCCGTGCGCGTCTGCCGCCGAACGGGCGCCGCTGTGCAACCAGTTGGCGGCCCCGTCGGTCATCGCTGGTGACATGCCGAACCACCACAGCTGGTGACACACCAACCACCACAGGGGAACCGCCATGCGCGCCGCTCGTTCGCTTCTCACGGCCCCGGCCGCCGCTCTTGCCGCCACTGCCGCCACTGCCGCCGCTGCGGCCGCCGCTCTCGCTGGCCTCGCTCCCACGGCCGATGCGGCCACCGCGACCGCGGCGCCGACACCGACCTGCAAGGAGCCCGCGGTGAGCGTGTCCGCGACCGCCACGCGACGCTCCGAGGTACTGCACATCAAGGTCACCAACAAGGCGGCCCGTGCCTGTGTCGTCGACCGGATCCCGACGGTCACCTTCGGCGACCTGGACGGTGCGGCGCAGCCGGTACCGCCCACCTCAAGCGCCCCCTACCGCCTCGCCGCGGGCGCCACCGCCCACGCCGCGGTGCGCACGGTCGACCCCGCCGGCGGCACGCGACCCCGGATCGTCGCCTTTGTGACCGTGGCCGCCGACCCCGCCCACCGCGGCCGCACCATCGACGCCGACGCCCTCGATCTGCCCCGGGGTGTGGCGGTGTGGGAGCCGGTGACCACGTGGTGGCAGCCGTCCTGGGCACAGGCCGACACCGCGCTCAAGGCCGCCACGCACTGAGCGCGTGTGGGCGCCGACCGCACAATGAGAAGGCCGAAGTCGGCGATCGGCCTCTTCCACCGGCACGAGGCAGCTGGACAGCTGGACGGCTGGACAGCTGGACGGCTGCAGGTATGACACCCCTTCGTGGGATGACGGCCGGTTCCTCGTCCCCGACGGTCTGACCGCCTTGATGTAGGAGGTCCAAGAAGCGGACGAAGGGGAGCCCGACCCGGCATACCCGCAAGACAAGCCGCCGTTCGACCCGACTTCCGCGCACGCATGCGCTGCTGCCTGCGCACTATGGCCGCCTCGCCAAGAAGCCCGCCGCCGGGTAACGCCACGGCAGGACGCGCCCGTCTGCGGCAGGACGCGCCCGCCTGCGGCAAGCCGCAGGCACGGCCGCACCCCCGCGCGCGCATGCCCATGCTGCTGTCGGAACCGTGCGGAAAATTCTTGGAATGCGCCACGGAAAGGTGTTGGCCCTGTTCAGGGCCGCGGATCTCACAGGTGTAGGACACGGCAACGGGACTTCCCAGCCGGTCGACCCCCTTCTTGAAAGATCGCGGCCATGCTTCTCTCCGACCCCCTGGACGAAAAGCGCAACACCTCGCATACGGCAGCTCACGCCCCGCACGACGGCCACCAGGCCGTCCTGACCCTGCCCTCGCAGGAGGCCTCCGTACCCGCCTCCCGCCACTTCGCGGAAGATCTCCTCAGCAGCTGGGGCGTCGGCGAGGACGCGCGTGACTCCGCCGCTCTGATCGTCGACGAGCTGGCCTCCAACGCCGTCCAGCACGGTCACGCCCTGATGACCCTGCTCCTCGCCCTGGACGCCGGCGAGCTGCTGATCACCCTGACCGACTCGGGCGCCGTGGTCCGGCACACCAACGGGCACGCAGACCTGGCCCCCGACGAGCACGGCCGCGGCACCGGGATCGTCGAGTTCCTGGCGCAGTGGACCGAGGTCCACGACCACGACGAGGGCCGCGAGGTCCGCGTGGGCATGCGCGTCACGGCCGACGCATCGCACTGAGACCCGCACCCACCGCCCCGACCGCCGGCGTCGCGGCACCTGCCACGGACAGGCTCTTCGCAAGCTCTCCGAAAAGCCCTCCGCGGGAGGTGTCGCGACGCCGGCGGTCGCCCCCCCGACAGGGCCCCGACAGGTCTCCGGCACGGCTCTGGCGGGGCTTTGGCGGGGCTCCAGCAGGTCTCCAGCGGGGCTCCAGCAGGGCTGTGGCACGACTCTGGCGGGGGGCGGAAGGGCGACGCGCCACGGGCCCGGCGGCGAGGCGATACGCGACTCGTGGAAAAGGCCGGAGAAAACCTGTTGGCGTCCGTGACGGTCGCGACTCCTGCATACGAGCGGGGCACCAGGCCCCCGATGAAGGAGAGACCACGATGCGTCGCTATCGAGCCCACATCATCGCCGCGCTGGCCGGAGCCATGGCCCTGTCGCCCCTGGCAGCCTCCGCGGCGTCGGCACAGACTCCGGCCACTTCGGCACAGGCCGCCGCCTCCCGGGCGGGAGGCGCCCCTGAGCTCCAGCCGATGCCCGGCCCGGGGCCCGGCGGCCCGGGCAAGCCGGTCGGACCTGACACGACGGTCGAGCCGCCGCCGCAGCGCCCGCTGGTCGGGACCGTCAAGATCCCGCCCGGAGGGTTCATCGGCGATCAGGACCCGCCGACCGGCCCCGTCAAGATCCCGCCCGGCGGATCCCTCCGCATACCGCCCACTGCGCCCCCGCCCCCGCCTCCGGCGGACAAGGACGACGAGGACGACGGGCACGGCGGCAGCCGCGGCGGCGGGCCGGACGAGGACAGGGGCGGCCCCACCGGGGGCGGCGGCAGCGCCGGCGGCGATTCGGGCCGCCCCGGCGGCGGTGCGGCGGGCGACGGCAGCTCCTCCGGCGCAGGAGGCCGGGGCGGCGGGGAGGACGGTGGCACAGCCGGCACCCGCACCCCCGACGGCGATCGCCCCGACAGCAACAGCAACAACAGCGGCGGCAACAGCGGCGGCGACGGTGACCGTGGCGGGGGCCGGTCCGGCAGCGGCGGCGGCAAAGCCGCGGGCGAAGCCGGCTCGCGGGGCGAGGACGGCACCTCCCAGGGCTCCTTCGAAGGCTCTTTCGGAGGGTCGGGGTCCGGGCGGGGCTCCGGCGACGCGGCCCACGGCGGCGACCCGACCGGAAGGAACGGCCACTACGGCCACTACGGCCACTACGGCCACAACGGCCACAACGGCCCAGACAGTTCAGGTGGTTCAGGCGGCCAGGGCTGGATGCGGGAGCCCGCCGCGTGGTTCTCCCTCGACCGTGCACGCCAGTTCCTCACGACGCCGGTGGGCATGGGCGCGGTGGCCGCCGCCGGCCTGTTGGCCTGGCGGACGCACCGCAACCGCCGCGCCAAGCAGCACAAGAACTGACCCCGCACATCAGCCACCCGACCCACCCGACCCACCCGGCCCACCCGGCCCACCTGGCCCACCCGGCCTATCCGGCTCACTCGGCCTATCCGGCCCACCTTCCTGCGCACCGAAAGAAGGCGACAGCCATGCACCACGCACCCCCCACCCCCCTCACCGCAACGCCCCCCTCGCACCCGGTGCTGTCACACCGTGAACGGCAAGTCCTCCAGCACATCGCCGACGGCCGCACCTACGCCGCAACCGCCCGCCGCATCGGCATCTCCGTACACACCGTCGACGGCTACCTGCGTCGCATCCGTGCGAAGTCCGGTGCCCGCACCCACGCGGAGCTGATCCGCCTGGCCCTGCGCTCCGAGCGGCCCGGACACCCGCATGCCTCACCGACCCCGACGTGAGTACCGGTACTCAGGCGCACCGTGCGGCATTCGGCGCACGATGATGCGTATGACGCAGCAGCAAGAGGAACGCGAGTGCCAGGCGCCGGTCTCGGCCGGGCGCAACGGCACCTGTTCGCTCCTCCTGGCCGTCGCCGCGACGGTCATGCTCGGGTGCCCGTGGCTGCCGTCCGCCGTCCCGAACTGGATCAGGTTCTTTCCCGTCTACCTGGTCGTTCCCTTGGGGATATGCGCGGTGGTCTCCGGCCTCGGCGCGCTGCGCGACATGCGAGGCCAGATCGTCGCTGCCCGTGGCCGGGCGCGAACCGGCGTGGCGCTCGGCTCGGTGGCCATCGCCGTGCCGACCGTGACCGTCGTCGGGGGCCTTGTGGTGCTTCAGGTGTTCACCTACCGATAGGGCAGCGGCAGAAGGGGCCGGTTAGGGCAGCGGCAGAGGGGGCCGGTGAGGGCGGCGGCGGCCGAAGGGGGCCGGTCAAGGAGCAGCGGCCCGGCGGGACTTCACGCCCCGCCGGCGCACGACACGGTCCCGCATCGTCCGCCCCCGAGGCCAGGCCCGCCCCCTGCGCCGCCCTGCACCGCCCTGCTTCCCCCTGCCCCCTGCGTCCCCCTGCCCCCTGCGTCCCCCTGCCCCTGCGTCCCCCTGCACCGCCCTGCGCCGCCATCCGTCCCCCTGCGCCGCCATCCGTCCCCCTCCGCCGCCCTGCATCAACAGGGCCCCGGAAACAGCGAGTTGTCAGCCGTTTCAGCCGAAGTACCGGCCTTCCATCGCCCGGACGGCGGACGCGGTGTGACGCACACGGAACGCGGAGGTCTGCAGGTCGGGCCATCCCCAGGGATCGGCGTCGCCCAGGGCGAGGGCGGCCAGCGCCGACCACTGGGCCTCATGGGGCTCGTCCTCCTCCAGGTCGAACCCGGCGTCCCTGAGCATCTCGCCGGTCAGGCCCAGGGCGGCGATCACGGCATCGGGGTCGCCGTCTATCTCGAACGGTTCGTCGCCGAGCCAGCCCGAGGCGTGGAACATGGCACCGTCCGGCAGCCACACGATGTCCTCGGTGTGGTCGGCGCCGGCGTCGAAGTGGACGCGGCCGACGATGCGGGCGTCGGGGAACCGCTCCCGCAGCGCGCGGGCCTCGCCCAGCAGCGGGGTGTCGTTGCCGCTGTCGGCCAGCGCCGGATCACACATGCCCCGCACATGACCCCATGCGGCGGCCTGGACGACGTCCAGGTCGCCGCGGGTGCGGGGGTAGGGCACTTCGAGGACGGACCGGGGCCCGAGGTCTTCGAGGACCTCGTCGACGGTTCCCGGCGATGCGGCGAACTGCGCGGCGCCGGCCGGGTCGTTGGCGGGCAGCGCCCTGGCGTCGACGTCGAACGGCGGCGGCAGGACGGTGATGTTGCAGTGGCCCATGGAGCCGCGCACCATACGGTCGGGCGGCGAGGTCCAAAAGCTGTGTGGGGTCATGACCGCCACCGTAGCGACGCCCCACCGACGCCCCCTCGGGGGCCCGGATACGCCGACCGTGCGCCCGCCGCGCCGTAGGCGACGTTCACAGCACTCGATCGGCGCGCGGAAGGCGACGCGCCGCATAGGCCACGGCCCAGCACAACGGCAGGGCAAGGGCGCCGACGAGCGCGAACTTGACCGCCGCCGGAGCGTGCACCAGGCGGAAGGCGAAGCCGAGCCCGACAAGGACCGGCGCATGGATGACGTAGACGGCGAAGGCATGGCGGGACAGGAACGCGGCGGTGGCCCCCTGCCGGTTGAGGCGCTCACGGAAGACCACCGTCAGCCCGAGGACCATACCCACCGCGAACGTCGACTCCCACGCGGCGGTGACCAGCGACTGCCAACTGCCGTGCCCCACGAGCGTTGCGGTATCCACCGTGACGACGAAGGGAAGGTACGCCAGCGTCGCCACCGTGGCCACGGCGAAACCCCCCCAGCCCACGACGCGCGGCAGGCTCTGCGCCCAGCCCCGACGGTAGGCAAGCACACCGAGGACGAAGAAACTCGCGTACTGCGGCATGAAGTTGGGGGTGGGCAGCCCGAGGAACGGCACGTAGGTGTCGCTGGGCACCACGATCCGCCACAGATACGTGCCAACGGCCAGCGCAACGGTGAAGGCGACGACAGTCAGCGGCCGCAAGGGCCGCGACACCTGCACCGCCGCGCGCCGGTTCTCCCCGGCCGGGCCGAGCGCCCGACGCGCGCCACCGCGCCGGACCAGCGCGTAGAGCACCGCGAACACCAGCAGCACCTCGACGAACCACAGCGGCCCCGCATCCCAACTCAGCACGTAGTACACCCAGTAGGGGAGGGCTTCACCGCGCGCGGCGAACTCGGCCCGCATGTCGGCGTACCCGCCAAGGCCCGTCAGCGGACGGAGCAGCAGCAGGAAGACGAGCAGGGGAATGCCGAGCCGCTTCAGGCGGTCCCGGAAGAACGGGCGTGCGCCCTTGCGGTCGTAGGAGGCCGGGGTGAAATACCCGGCGATCATGAAGAAGAAGCCCATGAAGAACGCCTGGTTGAACATGACGAAGACGTCCAGGAGCAGCCCGGAGCCGTCCTTGGCGGGCTCGGTGTAGTACCAGGCGGGGATGTTGCCGTAGGTGACGGCGGTGTGGTGCAGCACCACGAGCGCCGTCAGCGTGATCCGCAGATTGTCGATGTAGAGCAGCCGCGGGCGCGCTGGCCTCGCAGCGGCCGGCTCGGCCCCGGCCTGCAGGGCCGCGGATGTCGGATCGCCGGTCATGAAAAGTCTCTCCCCGTTGTGTGCGGCCAGCCGAAGGGAACCGAAGTCCCGCTGGAACCAGGTCAGTTGAGCGTGCCCGCAGTGCGCTGCACCGCGCTGCACCGCGATTCCCGCGCTGCACCGCGATTGACCGCGCTTTACTGCGAACCGGCGCGGTCGGGTGCGGCTCCGTGCGATCGCGTGGAGGCACGGCCGTCCGCACGCGTGGCGTGCTCGAAGGTGTCGGCGAGTTCGCCGGCATAGGCGGTCAGATCGCTCTCGGGACGGGCACTCCAGTACGCGAACATGTGGTCGATTCCGGCCTGGAGGCTGACGGCCATGACACGGACGTCGAACGCGCGGAACTCACCGCTTCGTTGCCCCTCCAGGAAGACCTTCTCCAACGCCACGTAGATCGGCTCGCTCGACGCGATGCCATAGCGCGGCGCTCCGTCGGCAGTACGGAAGTGATGGAAGATCTCACCGAGCGCGGTGAGCTGGGTCTGGTGGTTGAGCATGTACTCGGCGACCGACTCGATGTAGATGCGCAGCCACGCACCCGCCCCGACCCGCTCGTCCAGCCGGGCACCGACAAAGGCGCCGATCCCCTCGTAGACCTGCTCGACGGTGCGCTCGATCAGCTCGCTCTTACCGGCGAAGTGATACGAGATCACCCCCTTGCTGATGCCCGCCCGTTCGGCGATCTGCGCCAGCGAGGCCTTCGCGAACCCCCGTGCCGCGATGGTCTCGACGGCGGCATCGATGATCTGGGCGCGGCGCGCCTTCTCGATGAACGACCGCTCCGGCTCCCGCGACTCCGGCTCACCCTCCCCGCCGTCGAACTGGCCACCAGGATCATTTTTTGACCGCATGGCCAAAATCTTAGACGCACGGCCAACTGCTGTCCAAACGGACCACGTTGCACCGGACCGTCCACGGACCGTCCACGGACCGTCCACGGTGCGCCAGGAGGCGAAGACCGGACCGTCCACGGTGCGCCAGGAGGCGAAGACCGGACCGTCCACGGTGCGCCAGGAGGCGAAGATCGGTGCGGGTGCCTGCGCCGCCTCGGCACAGGACCTCGCCGGGCCGGCCGGCGACGAGGCGGGAGGTGTCCTTGACGTCACTGATCAGCCGGTGCGGCGGTGGGCCGGCCACGGCCGCGACGTCCTTGTGCGGCGGTGGGCTGGCCACGGCCGCGACGTCCTTGTGCGGCGGGCTCCACCGCCCCGACCGCCGCGAGACGCCGGGCAAGGGGCCGTTTCCGGACGTCCACCGATGCTGACGAGGCCTCATCCCCGTCTGAAGCACCATGCACCCTCCCCGGAGGAGGACCATCGCACCATACGGACGCCTGAGAGGGATCTGCCCTATACGGACGCCTGGGAGGGATCTGCCATGCGCATCGCGCTGCTCATCGCCACCGCCGCGGAAGTGGACAGCTGCCACGCCCTGTACGCACACCCTCGTGTCCGAGGGACACCAGGTGTGGACGGCACCGTGAACGGGCTGTCCTCACTCGGCACTCGTACTCGGTGCTCGGCACTCGGTGCTCGGCACTCGGTACTCGGTGCTCGGTGCTCGGTACCGAGATGCGCTGTCCACGGGAAGGCCCGGCGAGGCCGTGGAGCCGTTCGCATCGTTCTCCGGCAAGCTGGAACAGCGCGACTTCTCGGACATCGACGCGGGTGGGGTAGTGAACTACCCCACCGTCGGTCGAGGAAGCGGTCTGGCAGCTCCGTGGTGCCTCAATGAGCAGGTGCCGTTCATCAACGACGTCACCGGGATCCTGATGCTCAACACCAAGACCGCCCTGGCGGCCCTCGTTCCACCCGCGCACCTGCCGCACACGCCGGTGTCCCACTCCTTCACCGAACCGTGGGCCGCATACCTCAGCGCCCCCGACACCACCTGGCTGGTCACACCACCCGCCGGCGACGCCGGCGCCGACGTCTACCTCCTGGAACCCGGATCGAGCAACAACAGGGTCGTGCCGCAGTCCATGACCGGCAACACCGCCTCACCGATCTCCTCACCAAAGGGGGCCTGATGGGCCTTGGCAACCGCTACCGCGTCCTGCAGGAACACCTGCCGCACACCCGCCGCGTCCCGCTCGAGGCGGTGATCGCCCGATGACTGCCGACCCGCAGCCCTCAACCCTGCTCAGCGAGGCCCGGGCCCTGCTGCCCGGCATCGTGGCCGTACGGCGCGAGATCCACCGCGCACCGGAAGTGGGAATCCATCTGCCCCGGACGCAGGCGACGATCCTGCGGGAACTCGCCGACCTGGACCTCGCGGTGTCCGTCGGTGCGGGCCTCAGCTCCGTCGTGGCCGTACTGCAGGGCGCTCGCCCCGGGCGCACGATGCTGCTGCGCGCGGACATGGACGCACTGCCGCAGCAGGAGGACACCGGCCTGGCGTTCGCCTCACAGGAGGCCGGTGTCATGCACGCCTGCGGTCATGACACGCACACGGCCATGCTCATCGGCGCGGCCCGCCTGCTCACCGCCCGCCGGGACCGGCTGGCGGGGCGGGTGGTGTTCATGTTCCAGCCGGGTGAGGAGGTCGGCGGCGGTGCCGAGCGGATGATCGGCGAGGGCCTCCTCGCCCCTGCCGACGGCCCGCCGGTGGACGGCGCCTTCGCCCTGCACATCGCCACCCGCCACGAGGCGGGCACGGTGCACCTGCGGCCCGGACCGCAGTTCGCGGCCGCCGACACCCTGCGCATCACCGTGCGCGGGCGCGCCGGGCACGCCGCCGCGCCGCACAAGGCGCTCGATCCCGTTCCGGTCGCCTGCGAGATCGTCCAGGCCCTGCAGACCATGGTGACCCGGACCCTCGGCGTCTTCGAGCCCGTCGTCGTCACCGTCACCAGCCTCACCGCGGGACGTGCCTACAACATCATCCCCGAGACCGCGGAGCTGTTCGGCACCTACCGCACGCTGTCCGAACCCAGCCGGCAGGCCGTGCGCGAGGGCATCACCAGGGTCGCCCACGGCGTGGCCGCCGCCCACGGCGCCACCGCGGACGTGGACCTCGTCGACGGCTACCCCCCGCTGCACAACGACCCCGACTTCGCCGCCCTCGTGCGCGGCGCGGCATCCACGGTCCTAGGCCCCACGAACGTGCGGGAACTGCCGCACCCGACCATGGGAGGCGAGGACTTCTCCTACGTCCTGCAACGCGTCCCCGGCACGATGGCCTACCTCGGCGCCTGCCCGGCGGGCCGTACCCCCGGGGCGGTGCCCGACAACCACTCCAACCACGTGGTGTACGAGGAGGACGCGCTCGCCGTCGGCACCGCCGTGCACTGCGCGGTCACCGAGGCCTTCCTCTGCGAATCCGCACCATAGCAACGGCGCAGGCCGACGAGGCAAAGTACGGCTCGCTTCCCTCGTCGGCCCGAGCCGGTGGCGTGGTTTCGCCACCGGCTCGGGCCGCCGGGGGAGTGGGTGGGCGCCGTCTTCCTCGACAGACGCCCTCACCGGGCCGACGGCCCGGCAGGCGCCGAACCGTCCATGCCACGGGCATGCAGGGCCGCGAAGTGGTCGAGGAACAGGCCGTGCACGAACATGTAGCCGCCGCCGACCCGGCGCAGCAGGATACGGTCGCTGGCGTCCTGCAGGAACCGCACCCACCTCAGCGGGATGCGGCCCTGCAGCGCCAGCATCACCCGCAGGGTGTAGTGGTGCAGCCAGGCACGCCCTCCGGTGTGCAACGCCGTCAGGACGAACACGGAAGTCCCGCACGTCAGCCCGTCGATCACACCGAACAGCAACGTCATCCGCGCCCCGAACGCCACTCCTGCCAGGATGCCGATGGCCGTCCCGCCCGGCAGACCGACGGCGACGGCGTTCACCAAAGAGCGGCGCATCCCCTCGTTCGGACTGATGCGGGCCTCTCGAAGCTGCGGCGACACCCCGCCGACCACCACGTAGAAGGTGATCGGCAGGGCCATGAAGAAGGCCGCGAAGACCACGGTGGTGGCAAGGCCCCACACGTGCATGATGGTCCCGACGATGGCGGACAGCGCCACACCCCACGGCAGGGCCGAGCGCAGTTGCCGGCCGGCGTTGTGCCGCAGGGAGTGCAACGACCAAGAGATGATCTCGGCCGGACGGATGGCGCGGTCGAACGCAAAGACGCAGACCAGCGCCCCGATCGCGGCACCTGTGAGCCAGCCCGTCGACACCCCCGCCACATGGACGTCGTTGCCCAGGCCGAAGAGCCTGGCCCCCAGGGTGTTGGCGTGGTCGATCGCGTACCCGCTCGCCAGAGCCATCGCCACCCCGAGCACAAGAGGGGACAAGCACGCCGTGACGACCCTCAGCAGCGGGTTCGAGACCCATCCGGGCTGCATCCACTCCACGTGGAACACCGTCTGGTCGTCCCGGCTCATCTGATGCGCGAGTTCACCCAGCCAGCGCACGACGCGTTCGTCGTCGTAGGCACGGCGGGACGGCCTGCGGCGCAGCGTGTGCCGGATATAGCTGTCGATCAGGTGCGAACGCCGGTCCGCGACCCGGCCTTCGGCCTCCAATTCCTGTGCGGACAATCCCCGATAGACCAAGGAGGCCACATTCAGCAGCAGCGGAGAGGCAAGCAGCGACAGCAACTGGTCGTCATGCGCGATCGCCGTGTGCAACCCTGCGAGCTGGGCTCCGGCGCCGGCCAGATGCGCCAACACCTGACCTTGCGTCAGGTCCCGAATGAAAACCGCCCGGTTCAAACGCAGCCGCGAGCCGATGTCCTCGTAGTCCGCCACCCGCGAGCACACGACGATCTGCAGCGGGCCGTTCGCACCGAGGAATGCGTTGATCGCCCTGACACAGCCCTCGCGGCGGTCGACCCTGACCTCGTCGAGACCGTCCAAAAGGGGCAGGATCATCTCGTCGTGGAGCCACTGCCGAGCCAGCGGCCGCGGAACGGTGTACCGGCGATGCAACTCGTCCTCAAGCCACTGCTCGAGCGGACTCTCCGCCTTCCCCCACGAGGAGAGATTGAACACGACGGGCATCGGCGCTTCGCCGTCGCACTGCGCCCGCTCAAGCAGCTCCGCGGCAATCTCCAGCAATAACGTCGTCTTGCCCGACCCCGGCATACCAAGGACCAGCAGGGAGCCTCCGGACCGGTCGAAAACATCGATGGCGCACGTCCCCGCCGGAAGCGCACGCGGCCGGTCCGGATCGTCGTACACCACGACGTTCCACGGGCGCTCCACCGCGTCCGACCGGGTCTCCAACCCCAACTCCAGCCTCGTCACCACCTCCAGCGACTGATGCAGGACCCCGTCGACCCAAAAGTCCCGCTGACGCTGGAGCATCAGCCTGCGGTGCTGCTGCTGAACCGGAGCATCGGGCGCTAAATCCTCCTGCGGCTCCATCCATGCCTGCCATGCCGCGACCCCCAGACACAACAGCGCCGTGATGCTGAAGGCGGCCCACGAAAGCGCGGAGTTCTTCACCAGCCAGTCGGGCAGCTGATCGGGTACGAGTTCGGTGGCAACCCCCGAACTGGCGCTGGCACACGCCAGCGCAATCGCAGCGGCAACCCTCGTCCTGCGCGCGGCCACAACAGACCTACCTGGCGTCCGGCATAGCGAACATCCCCCAGAAAGTACGGTGCCGGGGAGCGGACAGGCATGAGCACCTTCCGATGCCGCCGCGCCAACTTCTTCACTTGTATCCGTCGCACTTACAGAGCGTCAATTCCCCAAAAGTGTGACGCCACGGCCATGCGAAGCGCCCCGAATATCCCGCGCAAAACGGCCGCCAGAGCCGGCGTGCACAGCGCCCGCCGACACCACCGTCGTCACCACCGTCGTCACCTCGTCCCGTGCCCCTCACGGGCGGCCAGGACGAAGGGGTGTCCCGCGGGATCCGCATAACGCCGAAGGTCGAAGGGCCCACCGTTGTCCCGGGTCTCCAGGGGACGTGCACCGAGGTCGATCGCCTCACGCTCCGCCTGGTCCATGGTGTCCTTGGGGACCAGGAAGTGCAGATGCGCCTGCTGTGAGGACTCCGGCCGGGGCCAGCTCGGCGGCGCGGCACCCAGATCCCGCCGGACGACGATGCGCACACCCCCGGTCTCGACGATCTCGATGTAGTCCGGGTGGCCGCCGACACGTGACGTACCCCCGAGGAAACGGGCGTAGAACTCGGCCAACTCCTCAGGCTCGGCAGCATCCAGCACCAGGACGCTGTTCTTGGCGACCGCCATCTGAACCCTCCCTCCGGGGCAGGCCCGCACCTGCCGGTACCCCTCGACTACCCGGGGGCCACCCGGAAACGCAGCCAGGACCGCGGCAACGCCGACCTCCCCTCGCCCATCGCCTGGCTTCTCAGACGCCTCAGATGTCTCGGATCTCTAGGATGTCTCGGACATATTGGATGTCTCAGATGTCTCGGACGTCCTCGCTCCTCGACCGTCCTGCGCCCGGCCCACCCGAGAGGTAGCCGGTGAGCATGGCGACCAGTTCGCTCTCCAGCCGGGCGGGGTCGAGCGGGTCGGGCGCGGCGATGAGCTGGTGAACGACCAGCTCGACCGTGGAGACCAGGAGCCGGGCAGCGACCTCCATGTCCGCGACCCCGACCTCCGGGTGGTTCTCGATCAGCTCACGGGCGTAGACCGTCCGCGCCTGCTGGTACTGGGAGGTCTTCTCCAGCAACTCGGGGGAGCGCGGCGCCTGTTCGAGCATGACGCGCAGCAGCTGCGGATCGTCCCGATGGTTGTCGATCGTCAGGCGTACATAACGGCGCACGACCTCTTCGAGGGAATCGGGAGCCTGACCGTCATCGCCGCGCGTGAGAGCGCCCATCCCGGCGTCGAGGTGCCCGATCAGCAACTCGACGAGGATCGCGTCCTTGTTCGGGTAGTACTGGTACAGCGAGCCGATGGAGACCCGCGCCCGCTCGGCGATCCGGTTGGTGGTCCCGGCGGCATGGCCGTACTCGGCGAAAACATGAGCAGCGGCGGCGAGGATCCGCTGCCGGGTGACCTCGGCCCGGCCCTGACGGGGCTGCTTACGTGGCTGAAGTCCGTGACGCTGCGACGCCATGACACCTCCTGGACAGCGCGTGCGAATGCGAGTAGCGCAGAACCTGAGTAATTGCTCACAATACTGCCATGACCTGCGACGCAGCGGCGCATGGCGCTCTTTGACGCGGTCTTTCGCCCGCCGAGAAGGAGTACCCGTGACGCAGCCGCAGCCCCCTACGCGCCCCCGGCGGGTCTCACCCACCGAGGTCCTCGTCCGGCTCGGAGAACCGGAGGCGACGACCAAGGCGAAGATCCTCGACCGTATCGACGAGCACTTCCACCGCTTCATCGCGCACTCGCCCTTCCTGACGATGGCCACCGCCGACGCCGCGGGCCGCGCCGACTGCTCGCCCCGGGGCGACTACCCCGGGTTCGTGAAAGTCCTGGACACCCACACCCTCGCGATCCCCGACCGACCCGGCAACAAGATCGCCGACTCCTTCCGCAACCTCGCCGAGAACGACGGCATCGGCCTGCTCTTCCTCATCCCCGGCCTGCGCGAGACGCTGCGGGTCAACGGACGCGCCTACCCCACCGACGAGCCCGACGTACTCGCCAGGATGCGGACCGAGGCCAGCACGCCGGAACTGGCGCTCGTCGTGCAGGTGACCCAGGCGTACTTCCACTGCGGACGCGCCCTCATCCGCTCCCGACTGTGGGACCCCACCAGCCAGGCCCTCGCCGACGAGATCCCCACGCCCGGCGAGATGGCCACGGCCCAGTTCGGCCTCGACATCGACCCCGGCCTCATCGACCGCGGACTCGAAGACACCTACCGAAAGCTCTACTGACCATGCAACAGACCATCGTCGACCGCATCGACCCGGTCGCCGACAACGCCGTCGGCCTCGTCCTGCGCGGCACCACAGGACCACTGGCGCCCTGGGAACCCGGAGCACACATCGACCTCACACTGCCGAACTGGCTGACCCGGCAGTACTCACTGTGCGGGGACCCGGCCGACCGCACGTCCTATCGCATCGCCGTACGACACGAGCGCCTCAGCCGGGGCGGGTCCGAATACATCCACCGGTTCCTGCGCCCAGGACACCCCCTCAACGTGTCGCTGCCCCGCAACCACTTCCCGCTCGTCCCCGCACCCGAGTACCTCTTCCTCGCGGGCGGCATCGGCATCACCGCCGTCCTGCCGATGCTGCGCGCGGCGGCCGCGTCGCAGGTCCCGGCCTCGCTCGTGTACGTGGGACGGTCGGCCGCGACCATGCCGTTCGCCGACGAACTGCGCGCCGTCCACGGCCGGCGCGTCCGCACCGTCGCCACACGCGAACAGGGCAGGCCGGACTTCGGCGCCCTCGCGGCCGGGCTGGACCCCGCCGCCCTGGTCTACTGCTGCGGCCCCGCGCCGATGCTCACCGCCGCGGAGGCCGCGTTCCCGCCCGACCGGCTGCACACGGAGCGGTTCCACCCGGCGGCCCGGTCCTTCGCGCCGAGCACCCCGTTCGAAGTGCTGTGCGCCAAGTCCGGACGCACAGTCCAGGTGCCGGCCGACGAAACCCTGCTCGACGCCCTGGCCCACGCCGGGCACCCCCTGCCGTCCGGCTGCCGCGAGGGCGTCTGCGGAAGCTGCGAACTCACCGTCCTGGAGGGCGAGCCCGAGCACCGCGACGACATCGGCGCCCCCGCAGGCCGCATGTACGCCTGCGTGTCGCGCGCGCTGACCCCGCGTCTGGTGCTGAACCTCTGAGACCTCTGAGGCCTCTGAGACTTCTGAGACCGTTGAGACCGCCGACCGCCCACCGGACGAACCACCCACCCACCCCGCCGCCCGCAGGAGCCGAGCGCCGGCTGCCGTCACCGATTCAGCCGCAGCCGGAGCCGGAGCCGGAGCCGGGGCCGGAGCCGGGGCCGGAGCCGGGGCCGGAGCCGCAGTCGGAGCCGGGGCCGGAGCCGCTCTTCGTGCCCGTGGCTTCGAGGCGGCAGAAGCACGACGCCTCGACGGGGACATCCGCCAGTGCGGTGGCCAGGGTGAGTTGCTGGGCGACGATGCGGGCCTCGCCCGTCCTGCCGAGCCGCACGAGGCATTCGTGGAAGCCGTGCAGGGCCCAGACGTTCCCCGGATGCTGCAAGGACCTGGGCAGGGTGTCGTCAAGCCCGAGATCGGCCCGGTAGACGGCCTCGGCCTCTTCGACCCGGCCCCGCTCGAGCAGCAGCGCCCCGTAGGCGTGGCGGGTCGGCTGCATCCAGCCCCACGGTTCGTCGTAGGGCAGGCTGTCGTCGAGCTCGACGGAACGCTCAAGGCAGGCGAACGCCACGTCGTACTCGCCCTGACGGTAGGCGAGTTCGCCGTCGAGCATGGCCGAGGCGATCGCCAGGATGTCCCGGCAGGTGTTGTTGAACAGCATCCGCGTCGGGGGAACCCGTTCGACCGCATCGCGGAACAGCCCCCGTTCGGCCTCGGCCCGTGCCGTCGCCCGCGTCGCGGAGTACGCCACGGCGCGCGCGTAGTGCAGCATCGCCGTGGTGACGCAGTACAGCTCCGCATCACCAGGCATCGGCAGCGCGAGGATGTCCCCCCACCGGCCGAAGCGGATCAGCACATGCACCCGCATGGCCAAGAAGCCCTCCAGCCAGTCGGCCATGGGCGGGCTCTCCACACGCAGCAGCTCCTCGGGGATGGACGCCTCAAGCTGCGCGGCCGTCTCCAGCGCCACCTCGCACTGGCCCAGGAACATCGCACCGTAGATCTTGAAGTGGTAGTTGTGCGAGCGGTACAGCGTGTAGAAGTTCATCGCGCCGGCTCGCCGCAGGTACTTCTCGTCAGCCCTGATCGCGTCGCTGTTGCCCGAGACGACCTTCCGGTAGTCGCCGCACAGCACATCGAGATGCGAGGGCATGTGGTGCAGGTGGCCCGCGTCCGGGACCAGCCCCCGCAGGCGGTCGGCGACCACCAGGGCCTTCTCCGGCGTCGGCGACATCTCCATCAGGTGGATGTACATGTGCAGTACGCCCGGGTGACCGGCGCCGGCCCCGGTCAGCAACGCGCGATCGAGGACGGCCTTCGCCTCCAGCGTGCGCGCGCCGACGGCGGGCTCGCCCGTGCGCAGATCCCACAGCCGCCACGGGGTGAGGTTCATCAACGCATCCGCGTAGAGGGCGGCGACGTCCAGATCGTCGGGCGCGAGGTCGTATGCGGCACGCATGGCCTGGGCGTAGGGCTCGTTCCAGATGGAGCAGTCCTGCGCGGCCTGCGAGGCGGGGTAGCGCTCGCCCAGCGCCGCGATGAGCGCGCGCTCGGTCGGCGTGGCCCCGTCGCACAGCGCGCCGGCCCGTTCGACGGCGGTGTGCGCCCGTTGCACCGTCTGCCGCAGATCGGCGTCGTCGAAGAACTCCCAGGGCTTGTTGTAGTTGGGTCCCAGGGCGTACGCGACACCCCAGTACGCCATGGCGCATCCGGGATCCGCGGCCGCCGCCGCCTCGAAGCAGCGGACCGCCTCCTCGTGGTGGAACGCGAAGCTCCACGCAAGACCACGGTCGAACCAGCGCTGCGCGTGTGACGAACGTGTCGATACGGGCCGGGTGTGAGCCCCGAGGTCGAAGAAGTACTCCATGAGATCTCCTGCAGAGCGATGTACGCAGGCACCGATCGAGGCTGGTCGGCCGGCGCCTACTTTGCGATCGGCCCTGCTCTGCGATCGGCCCTGCTCGTCGGCCGGCCCGCGCGTGGCCGGCAGAGCAACAAGCCCGCAGCGGCTCCTTCCTCCCGAAACGGCACGTAAATCCACCATCAGCCTATTTCGTCGGCCTTCGACGCCCCCACCTGGACACCCACCACGGTCCCCACAGCGTTTCTCCCGTTCCTCACGCAACCCTTGAGTCACATCAGCGGTCTCCTGTGCGCCCTCCCGTGCAGTGCCGAAGGACAGCTCCGGACAGACACGGGTGATTCCCCCCCCCGTAACAGGAGACTCAGCTTGCGCAAGCACCTCGTCGTCGGCCTGGCCACTGCCACCGCGGCGGCACTGACCGGTGGTCTGCTCGTCGCCACGGCGGACACCGCCGCCGCGGCCGGCTCGGGCGTTCCCGGCGACTTCAACAACGACGGCTACCGCGATATCGCCGTCGCCGCTCCCGGCGCCCACGTCAACGGCCGCTCCGGCGCGGGGCAGGTCGTCATCGTCTACGGCGGCGTGAGCGACCCGGCCAACGCCAGGCGCACCGTCATCAGCCAGGACAGCACCGGCGTCCCCGGCACCGCCGAGGCCGGCGACGGATTCGGTGAGGCCGTCGTCGCCGAGGACTTCAACGGCGACGGCTACGCCGACCTGGCCGTCGGCGCCCCCGGCGAGGACGTCGGCACCGACACCGACGGCGGCACCGTCGCCATCCTGTGGGGCTCGGACACCGGCCTGACCAGCGGCGTGACGGTCGCCGACCCGGCGCCGTCCGCACACGACAAGTTCGGTCGGCTCCTGACCGCACTGACCGACGGCGACCAAAAGCCCGACCTGGCCATCGCCTCCGACCGTCCCACCATCGACGTCTACCGCGGAGGCTTCACCACGTCGGGCACCACCGGCGGCAGCTACCGCTTCGTCCCGCCGAGCACGGTCACGACCGCCCCCGCCTCCCTCACCTCGGGCAACTTCGGCGGCCACGACCTGATCGCGGACCTGGTCGTCACCGGCCCCAGCACGTACTACGTCCTCGGCTCCGACTCGGGCCTCAACCCCGCCAGTCACACCAAGCTGCCCACCAGCACCGCCGCCGCGATCGGCGACTTCGACGCCAACAAGTACGCAGACCTCGCACTCGGCGCCCCGGACGAGTCCGGCGGCATCGTCCGCGTCTTCAACGGCGACGCCGACGGCCCGGCCGCCACCATGTCCTACAGCATCACCCAGGACTCTCCCGGCATCCCCGACTCCAGCGAGCCCGGCGACCGCTTCGGCGCCTCCCTCGCGGTCACCCGCTGGAACGGCAGCAGCCACCAGAACCTGGCCATCGGCGCCCCGGGCGAGAGCCTGGGCAGCGCCACCGGCACCGGCGCGGTCACCTACGTCTACGGCAGCGAGACCGGACTCGACGGCCTGGGCCCCAACGACGGCACACACGCCCAGTTCTTCGCCCAGAGCACCCCGAACGTCCCCGGCAGCGACGAGACCGGCGACCACTTCGGCAACGCCGTCCACCTCGCCGACACCCACAACGACGGCCAGAGCGACCTGATCGTCGGCGTCGCCGGCGAGAACTCAGCGGACGGCGCGGTGGTCTACCTCCGCGGAGACGGCAGGATCGGCACCTACGGCACGCCCGGCATCACCCCTACCGGCACCGGCGTCGCCACCACCGGCACCCCCGGCTTCGGCGCGCACCTGGCCGGCTGACACACCACCACCGCCCGCGGCCCGTGCCACCCGACACCCCTCGCGTCGCACGGGCCGGGGAACCGTCCGACCTGCGCAATCGTCGGTTACGGATGTGACTGAAGTGACGCCCACCCTGCCTGCCGACCACCGCGAACTGATCTCCGACCTGTCCGGGATCGTCAGCGACTACCCCCATACAGACCCCGAATCGACCCTCGCCGTCCTCGCCGACGACGCGGCCGAGACCCTCGGCCGCGACGCCACCGTCGAAGGCCGCCGGGAACGGACCGGATACACGATCCTGCTGCATGCCACCTGCTGGTACGTCTCCACGCGCATCTTCAGCAAGTCCCTGTTCGCGTCGTACATACAGGCCCTGGACGGGCTCCGCGCGCAGCTGGACCGGGCCTCGTGCACCTGCCCGGCCGGCGCCCACCCCACGCAGCTGGACTCGGAGTACCAGGTCGAGGCCGGGGTGAGCATGCTGACCGAGGCCGGACGGGCCGCATTCGTCGAGGACTACGGCCTCGACGAGGAGGAGCCGGCGGTGTTCGACTGCGAGGGGTTCCTCGCCGACCTCGCCGACGAGGCCCTGAGCCGCTTGCACCAGGCACACCAGGAGCTCTTCGGCGGCATCGACGTCTCCCACCTGGACGCGCAGTTCGTCGGCGACGACGGCCGCCTCGACCTCGTCGCCATGCAGGAGGCGATCAGGCGCAGCTGGGAGGACAACACCGGCCCGGTCGCCCTATGGTCCGCCCGCCGCTGGCTGACCGGGCAGGTGCGCGACGAGGAACGGATCGGCCTGTTCCTGTGCCTGTGGATGGGCATCGCCCAGACGTACGAGGGTCTGCCGCCCTCCTACGCGCGCGACCTGGCCGCCGCGCTCGCCACCATCGACCTGGACGTCTCCTGCGAGCATCCGCGCCACCCCTGGTCCACCGCCGATTCCGACGTGCGCTCCCGATACCGCGCGGTGGTCCATCTGTACGCGCCCGACGACCACCCCGACACCCCCGTGCCCGCCGAGCTCTCGGCCCGCGAACTGTGGGAGTGCCCGGTGCAGTACGCCCAGTTGGCGCAGGCGGCGTGGGAAGACCTCAAGGGGTGGCGCATCATGCGCGGCGGCGAGGACGAGGACTGGGAGGGCTGAGCGGTACGGGCCGCTTCGGCGCTCGCCCTAGGGACGGGCCACCGGCGGCCCACTCTTCGCACTCCGGGAGCACGCGCCTTCCCCGCCATCGGTGCACCGCTCGACTCAAGCCCGGGCCGCCTGACCGGCCGGGTCGAAGTCAGCGGGTGCGCGGCACGATGTGCCTTACTCGGTAGGCGTGCAGACGCTCCCAAAGATCCGGCGAAAGCAGCCCGGACAGCACATGTTCGTGCAGCCACAGGACCTGGAACAGGGCGCGACGGACGGACGACGCAGGCGTCGTCACCCTCTCGTGCTCACCGAGCAGCAGGGGGACCAGGTCGCTCTGCAGGAACTCCCCGAGAGCATCGGACATCGCTTCAGGCAGTCGCTCCCTGTCCCGGGAGAATGCGGTCAGCAGCGCGTCCATGGTTCGTATCAGGTACTTGGAGGCTGTCGGAAGCATCAACCGAACGCCGCGGAGGGCTCGCATGTGAAGATCGCCGAGTTGCTCGTCGGTCACCGCCTCACGGTCGGCGAGCAGCAATTCGAGGAGGTCGTGGGCGAGCGATGAGGCAGGCGCGCCCTCAACCGGAGTGAAGACCGTCACTGCCTGGCCGAGCCAGCGGAACACCGGATCGAGACTGTGCCGCAGCACCGAGTCGTTCGTGCCGCCGGATAGAGCCATCTTGAGCCACAGATCCTCCCAGTAGGAGCGTGACCAGCCCGCCCCGCCATGCGCCTGCGGATAGCGGAACAGCCAGTTCATGTCGAGCGGCTCGGGGGTCCTGGCAGCGTGCGGTCGCAAGGAGACGCTCAGGTCCCGCCCCCCATCGTCCCAGTAGTGATGGACATCCAAGGACACCGCGAAGTCCGTCCACTGGCTTTCGTCCATCGCCGAACGCCACAGCAGACAGTGCCTGTGCCAGGCGCCGACGGGATCGTCCGATGCAGGGAAGAGCGTCGACGCAGGGCAGCGCCGCGCCAGCAGAACGATCACCAGAACGAGGTTCGAGGCGTAGAGACCGTGGCGCGAGGTGGTACGCAGCATTGCCGGTCGATAGCCCGGAAGCTGATCCGCCGTGCGCATCTGGTGCTGGCCCAGGACCTGGACGAGGAGCCGGACGAGGCGGCGGCGCTCCTCCTCAGGCATCGCATCGGTCAAGGAGCGTGCGTAGCGCAGCATCTGGCGGGAGGCCAGCGAGGTATGGGACAGCAGCGCGTAGGCGAGGTCGTCGTGGATGTGGCCGGCGCCGAGTGCGAGCGCGGGGCGGGCAGACAACAGGTCGGTGAGCAGGTGCAGGGCCAGTCGCACCGCGAGGTACTCGCCGAACGTCGCATGCAGGAACTCGTAGCTGGCCAGCACCTGCCCGTCCCGCCTGGACTGGGCGCGCTGGACGAAGAAGAACCGGCCCAGCACCACCTCGGCCGGGTTCAAAGGGGTACGGAACCCGCTGGCCTGCACCGGCGCTCGCCCGAGCACCGCCGTGAGGTCCTCTTCCAGCTCTGCGGCCGACACCCACTGGCGACCGCGGTTGAGCTGAGCGAAGGCCACCAGCGACAGGCGCTGCAGCTCCCGCTCGACGAGCTGGGCCGTCTCCTCCTCGGGTATCGCGCCCTGGGTCGACTTCTCCACCTCGCGTCGGGCGAACGAGGAGAGCAACTGTTCGTACAGCTCCGTCACGTCAAGGTGATCACCGGCGCCTCGGAGCGTTCCCTGGGTCGCGTCGTACAGCGCGAGCATGGTCAGCAACAGGGGCTGGGCGGCGAGTTCCGCATGCCGTTCGAGGTGCTCCCAGGCCAGGGGGGAGCGGTCGGCGGCGGCGAACCCGGCCGCGTTGGCCGCGTTCCACACAGTCAGCCACTGTCTGATGTGCTCGGGCCGGAAGGGTTCCAGACGCAGCACCACCAGACCGTCGGGAAAACGGGCCCGATCCGCCACGGCGGTTCGGCTGGTGACAAGCGCCAGGACAGGACGGCCCTGATCCGCCTCACGCTCCTGGAACTGGGCAACGCGTTCGAGGAAGTTGCTCTGGTGAACGCCGGTGGTCTGCAGCAACTCGTCGAAGCCGTCGAGGAGCAGCACGGGGGTGCTGCCGCCGCTTGAACGCACCAGGTCCGGCCAGCTCACCCTCTCGCCGGTGGCGGCTCTGATCGCCTGCTCGATCTGGTCCTGGAGGTCGTCCTCGGCGCGGACGTCCCGCAGCGGCACGCGCACGGGCAGGAAACCGACGGCAGGAAGCCGCGCGGCCAGCACACGAGTGAGTACGGACTTCCCCGCGCCGGGCTGCCCCAGCACCAGCAGCGGCGCGTGGGCCATAGAGGGGGAGGTGAGCGCACCGGCCAGATACCGTGTCAGATCCCGGCGGACCGGCAGGCGCTGCCACCACTGCTCGTCGGTCGGCTCGCTGGATCCGGGCACGTCGCTCACGCGGAAGTCCGGGTCGAGATAGAGCTCCTGGGTGGTGGGGATACGGATGCCGTCCGGCGCGGACTCGGCGTCCAGCACGGTGCGGCCAAGCGCCGCGCGGTGGGCGCGCGCGAGAGCTGCTGCCACGTCGACCGGTGGGTGCAGGGCCTCGGCTGTTCGGGCGAGGAGGGCCTCCACCCCTGCGAGGGCTCGGCCGACCTCCGCATGGGTGGCCTGCTGCGCCAGTTGCGTAGTCCACAACGCGAACTCCGGTGCCTGCGCGGCAAGTTGCACGTACAGGCTGTGGTAGCGCTCTTGCGCCTTCCTCGGCAGGACCCGGGTGAGGCTGTCGCCGGCCTGCTCACGCCGATGTCGAGGAAGCCCCTCCCAGAGGGCCAAGCCCTCAAGGAAGCGCACAAGCCTGTCGGCGTATTCGCCGTAGCGGACCAGCAGGGCCGCCCCGATGGCATCTGACGTGGTGTGCGGCGCCGGGCAGGGCAGGTCGGCATCGAGGAGCAGGGCCACCACGTCGGTGGCGTGAGGCGCTGAGGAACAGGACGCCGCATCGGTCCGGGCCAGGGCGAGTTGTTCGCTGCGTGTCAGCTCCACCTCATCCAGGCCGAACGGCAGCTCCAACTCCGTCATCGCCTCGAAGAACGCCACCACCACGATCACGGTGTGCGCCGCGCGCAGCAGTTGTGTGCGCTCCGCCCGGTCCTGGACCCGACCGAGCCGCGCGCCGACGCTGCGTGCCGCATCACGGCCGAGACCGATGAGCCGGCCGTTGGCGTCCGCCATGCCGATCACCGTGCCGCTGACCCCGCCGGTGGCCAGGTTCAGCGCCCCGCCCAGCGCCCGGTCCAGCCGCGCCAGCCCCTGCGGTTCGGCGCCGAGGAGCACCAGCGCATCGGCGAAGGTCAACAGTCTGCGCGCCGCCCCCATGGCCTCAATCCCCCTCGTCGCCTTCCACTGTGGCACGCACCGGCCCGCACGGGTCGGGAACGGGACATCGCGCTGCCATACACACTTCGCGCCATCGCCATCGCCGCCGCGGGCGCCGCGACGCCTCCGCTCGGCCCGAGATGCTCTCAAGATCCGCCGCAGAACCGAGCAGTCGCAACCTTGCTGCGGCGGCCGTGTGGACAGGCGGCCCTGCGGGTGCGAAGCCGTGGCAGGATAGCCCCATGTTGATCCGAAAGGGCGATGCCGCGTAGGCGCCCCAAGGCCGTCCGCGCAGAGCGGTGGCGGCCCCGATGGCAGTATCCGGTCCTCAAGGTCCCCGGCGTCTCCGCGCGGACTCGTGCAGCGATCCGCCGGGTCGAAGACCAGGAGATGTGGCCCAACGCGGTCGCTGTTGCACTCGCTCGTTTCGAGTGGGTCTTCCAGCAGCCTGGACGCTACCTGAACGCCTCCGAGGCCTCTTCGCCCGGGATAGAGGTGGAAGATGCCCGTGACGACCTGGAGCAGGCGATGCTGCACCTTCCTGCCGGAGCCAAACGGGACTTGGGTCGACTGATCACGCGCCTCGACGAGGAATTCGAGCGCCGTACCTTGCCGGAGCCCCACTCCGTCGAGTCGGCGATGTTCGGCTGGTGGTGGACCAGAATGCGGGAACGCTGACGGGGGCGCGCAGGGGCGAGCAGGGGCGAGCAGAGCAGCCTCTGCTTCGAGCACTGCTGTACGACCAGGCGTTCCACCACAGCAGATGTGCCCGCCCCTGCCCGGCATGGCCGAAGTCACCCTGGCCCCAGGAGACTTCGCCGGACACCCGGATCACCGTCTGCGATCATTTGGCTTCGGTACTAGAGCGGATGGGACCATCGAACAGGGGGGCAATGCCTGCAATGAGAACTTTCCGGCACTGGCGCTCTTCAGGCCGGCCGACCGCAACCCCCCGAAAGGCCAGCGGCGTTGCCCGCCGGCGACCACGCGCCGGCTGGGCGCGCCGATCGCCGCGGCCGTGCCGAGCATGTTCAGCCGGCAGGCCAACGGCCCGGACGTCGCCGCCGCGCCGGTGGCGGCGTCCTTCGTGGCGCAACGCGCACGACGCGCTCTGGCGTGAGCACACCCTGTGGCGCGCTTCCCCCATGTGAGGTAGCCCAATGCCGTCGACCCACACCGCGACCCGATACGCCTACGACGCCTTCCTCTCCTACAGCCACGGGGCCGACACCAAGGTGGCCCCGGCCGTGCACAGAGCACTGAGCCGCCTGGCCAAACCCTGGAACCGGCCGCGCGCCCTGCGGATCTTCCGCGACCAGGCCTCCCTGGAAGCCGGCCCGGACCTGTGGGCCACCATCGAGGCCAAGCTGAGCGCGAGCCGCCATCTCGTCCTGCTCGCCTCGCCGCAGGCCGCCCGCTCCCCGTGGGTGGGCCAGGAGATCGCCCACTGGAAGCAGCACCGCGAGCCCGCCACCTTGCTCATCGTGCTCACCAGCGGCACGATCCACTGGGACCACACCGCGCGGGACTTCGACCGGACACGCACCACCGCCCTACCACCCCAGATGTTCGGATGGTTCGCGGCCGAACCCCTGTGGGTCGACCTGACCTGGGCCGGCAGCGAGACCGAACTGTCCCTGGACCACGCCCGGTTCCGCCAGGACGTCGGCACCCTGGCGGCGGCCCTGCACGGCGTGAGCAAGGACGTACTCGACAGCGAGGAGGCACGCCAGCACGCCCGAACGGTCGGCGTGCGGCGCGCGCTGACCTGGAGCCTGGCCTTCTTCCTCGTCGCCTCCCTCGTCTTCGGGGTCATGGCACAGGTCCGGGGCGACGAGGCCGAGCGTCAGCGCAAAGAGGCCGACGGGCAACGGCGGGTGGCCACGGTGCGCGCGCTGCTCGCCGAATCGGAGAACCGCCTGGCGGGCGACCCGCGCACCGCCGTCCGCCTCGGCCTGACCGCGTACCGCGTGCGCCCCAGCACCGAAACCCGCACCGCCCTGGTCAACGCACTGCAGCGCACGCCGTACGCGGGCGTATCGCTCGGACCGGACGACGTCGGCCAGTTCGTCAGGCAGCTCTCGCACGACGCCGGCGTCCTGGCCACCGCGGGCGAGGGCACGCTCAAGCTCTGGGACGTCTCACAGCCCGGCCGGCGCCGACTGCTGCACCGCCTCACACCGCCGCGAGGCAACGTCGAGGACCTC
The DNA here is from genome assembly GCF_042749045.1 of Streptomyces sp. NPDC059008. Taxonomy (NCBI): domain Bacteria; kingdom Bacillati; phylum Actinomycetota; class Actinomycetes; order Kitasatosporales; family Streptomycetaceae; genus Streptomyces; species Streptomyces sp. NPDC059008. The sequence continues at coordinate 65,927 of NZ_JBHYJC010000036.1, forward strand.
GCCTTCAGCCGAGACGGACGCACCCTCTTCGTGGCGGCCACCCAAGGCCACGCCCGGTGGGACATCACCACGCCCGGCAAGCCGCGGCCGTTACCGGCCCTGCCCGGTGCGACGGGCCTGGACGGCGGCGGATTCGGCGACGGCGACCGGACGCTGGCCACCGTGCGCGAGGGCAAGGGCAGCAGCGGCCGGCTGGACCTGTGGGACGTGGCAGCCCCGGACCGGCCACGCCGTCTCGCCTCGGTGACCGGTCTCTACGACGCCACGAGGGTCCAGATGAGCCCCGACGGCAAGACCGTCGTGAGCGCCACCGGCAAGATCACTCTCGACGAGGCGGACACGGGGAAGATCACCATTGAGCACGGCAGCGGGATGACCGCGTGGGACACCTCCGACCCGACCCGTCCGCGCCGCCTGGGGCGCGACGCCCCCTGGGCAGGAGCCCTCGCCTTCAGCCCCGACAGCCGCACCCTGATCAGCAGCCACGCCAGGACCGCCTACGTCTGGCGCATCCGCCCCTTGCACGCACCGCAACTGCTCAGCCAACTCCGCGGCCACCGCGGCGCCGTGACCGCCGCCGCCTTCCGCCCCGACGGCAAGGCAGCGATCACGCTCGACGAGCAGGGCAGCGCGGTGCGCTGGGACCTGGCACGCCCCGACAAACCGCATTCTCCGGGAAAGCTGCTCGACGCCGAGCTGAGCCGGGGTGAGGACGTCGCCTTCACACCTGACGGCCGGCACATCCGAGAAGTCGACACCAACGATGCGGTCGCCAGCTGGCGCACGGACGCCGGGCCCGGTCCCTGGCAACGCGCCCAGGTGGCCGCGGACCCGGTGGCCGTGGCGGCCGTGGCGATCTCCCCGGACGGGCGGACGGCGGCGACCGCGGGCATGCAGGCCCTGATGCTGTGGGACATCACCGACCACGACACCCCCCGCCGACTCTCCGTCGTACGCGGCTTCTCCGGGAACCCCACGGACGTGGCGTTCTCGGCGGACGGCCGCTACCTGGCCGGCGGCGACGACGCAAGCCGGGTCATCCTCTGGGACGCATCGAACCGGCGCCACCCCCGCAAGACCGCCACCCTGCGCACCCGGGGCCCCGTGGCCTCGCTCGCCTTCAGCCCCCGTGCCCCCCTCCTCGTCACCTCCGGAAACCAACCCCGGCTCACCGGCGGTATCGCCGGCTGGGCGACACTGTGGAACCTCAAGGGTGGACGGCCCGCGCAGATGCGCTCGTACACCCTCAAGAGCTTCACCAACGCGGGCGTGGCCTCGTTCAGCGCGGACGGCAGGCTGCTCGCGCTTCCGGGCGCGGGCAGCGGCCTGTTCGACATGAGCGACCCGAACCGGCCCCGTCACCTCACGTGGGACCCGGGGGCGGTGCTCCAGCAGGACACGGCGTTCAACGCGAAACGCAAGCTTCTGGCCGTCGGCGACAGCGTCTACCAGGTCAACGGCACGTCCCTGTCCGAGCCCGCCGTCGAGCTCCCCGATGCGCCCGACCGCGGAGGACGGGTGGCCTTCCACCCCGACGGCGACCTGCTGGCCGAGGCCGACGACCGGGGGACGGCGGTGCTGTGGGACATCGGCGATCTGCGACGGCCCCATGTCGCGGCCGAGTTGCCGCCTGCCGACGAGAGCGTCGACGACGTGGCGTTCACCCCCGACGGCCGTACGCTGCTGACAGCCGGCGGCGACGGCATGCTGCGCCTGTGGGACCTGGGCCGGCTGCCCGCCGCCGCCCACGACCCCAAGCGCCTGGCCTGCCAGGTGGCCGCCGGCGGCCTGGACCGCACGCAGTGGCTACGGTACGTACCGGGGCTGGCCTATCAAGACCTGTGCCGCTGACGACCTTGAGCATGCCGGACGGACACATGTAGCACTGCGTGCTGGGTTCGAGCGTCGGTGTGGAGACGGACGCCGGGGCCGCCTTAGCCGGGCGTTAGCGGAGCGGCAGCCTGGCGACAGTGGCCCCGATCAAGGTGGGTGTCGTACCGAGACAGACCGACACCGCCATCCCCGGGGGAATCCGAAATGAGCTCCAGCACCACTGCCCGCACCCGCACCCGCACCCGCACCCGCACCGCTCGTCGTCGCGCCCTGCGCGTGGCCGCCGCGGCCTGGACCGCAGCCGCGGCGTTGTCTTTGACCGCCTGCTCCGGCTCGGACGCCGCCGCCTCCAAGCCCGCGGACCAGTCGGAGCCGGGTGTGGCCGCCGAGGCCGGCGGTGCGGGCTCCGCCGGGTCCGGTGGCTCGGGTTCCTCTGCCGGAGCGCAAGGCACCGAGGCCCAGCCGGGCACCGCCAAGTCGGGCTCTGGCAAGGGCGCCTCGTTGCGTGCCGGTGCGGGGAAGGGCACGTTCTGCCGCACGAACGACCTGGTCATGAAGGCGGTGGACAGCTCGCCCGACCAGAAGGTGGGTGACGTCACCGTTCAGATGACCAACAAGGGTGCGAAGACCTGCTCGGCGACGGGCTTCGCGGGCGTCGACCTGAAGGACGCCGACGGCACCTCCGCCCCTGTCCACCGCGGAAGTGAGCAGCCCCGCATCACCGACCTGAAGCCCGGCGACACCGCCACCTTCAGCATCTCGTACAAGGTCGACTTCAGTGGCGACAGCCTCGCGTCCCCGACCGCCATCATCGTGACGCCGCCGAACGAGACCCACAGCGTGTCCCTGAAGTGGCCCGCGAAGGCGCTGAAGCTGGCCGGCCCGTACGACGACAAGATCCAGGTCCACCCCGTCGGCATCGCCAACTGAGCACCGCGAAGTCGGCCCTGCGTGCGTGAGGCTCCGGCCGGGGAACATGCCCCTCGGCCGGAGTGGCTCTGTTCATGAGTTTGAGCAGCACTTGTGCACGACTTTGGGAGGCACTGCCGTCCTCAAGGAAATCGAACATCGGGGCCTGGCGTGTGCCTGTCAGCCGACGGTGGGCCCGGGCATCCGGGAGGGCAGGGCGGGCAGCAAATAGGCAACACAAGGGCATCCCAATATCAGGCATTTCCGGGAAAATCAAGCCCCGAGTTTCCGCGTCACGACAAGAAGAATTATGCATGGCTCACTCGAGATGTGCTCACCGAACAGGTGAGGAAACTTTCGGAAGCAACAGATATGGACTGATCTCCATGAACACATTCAGAAAGGCCCTTACTGCCGGTGCAATCGCCGCTACCCTCGCGCTTCCTATGGCCGTGGCAGCCGAGTCCGCCAGCGCCGCGTCGTGCAAGGGCACGTGCCAAGCCCCGGCCGGGCATACCTGCGAGATGACGGTCAAATGCGACAGGAACACGAGTGGCACAGGCGATAAGGGCGGCAAGGGCGGCAAGGGCGGCTCAGGCGACAAGCCCCCCGCCGCACCTCCCCCGCCGCCGCCCGCGGGTGGACAAGGCGGAAAAACCGGTGACAAGCCCCCACAGCTGTGAGACAGCGATCGAATCCTTGCCGCCGCCAATACAGGCCATGACCATTTTGGAAAACGATCCAGCATGAACTTCGCCATCAGGAAGTCCCTCACGGGAAGCGTAATCGCCGTTCTCCTCGCAGTTCCGACGGTGATATCTGCCGGGTCTGCCAGCGCGGAAGTCCCTACTCCCGACAAATGCACGACTTGCACGCCCCCCATCGACAAATGCCCCACTTGCACGCCCCCGCTTACCCCCATGGGGGGTAAGCGCATGGGTGGAGAGCCCCCGAAGGGCGAACTCCCGAGGGGACTGTCCGCCTCGGCTGGCAGGCTGCCCTCGTCTTCGTCACACAAGACCGCCCCCGGCGCTGTCCGCGCCGGGGGCGTTGCGTGTGTGCCACGAGACGGGCGAGTCGCAGGTGGACGACACTGAGGAAGGTCATCTGGGCACACCCAAAAGGCTTGAGGGCGACCTGTACACCCGGCCGCTGACCGGCAACGTCTACGTCCAGTACCGGACTAGGACCAGTCACCACCCCGGAATGCGAACAGCACCTTCCCTGGGTGCCTCCCGAAGTGGCGAACATTCGCTGCTCACTCTCGTGAACAAAGCCAGCCGGAGCCTTGCCAGCACAGGTACCGAGCAGCGCGAACTTGCTTGCGTCCTCGGACGAGAAGCCACCGATCAGCACCTGCCGGCCTCCCGCCTCCTGCTCACCGCCTCCGGCCTCCCGCCTCCGGCTCACCGCAACGCGATCATCAACCCAACCGCAAACTCATGGGCAAATCCACGGGTAAGTTCGCGATAGTGTCGGGGACGGAGGTGAAGCGTGCCGACCCAAGACGAGCTGTTCGCGGCAGTGGACGCCCTACTGGAGGGTGAGCCGGAGATGCCGCCCCCGGCAGAGCGGACGCGGCTGCGCGAAGCGGCCCGTGTCTCCCAGGCCCGACTCGCAGAGGCGCTGCGGACATCGACGCAGACGGTGAAGAACTGGGAGGCCGGCCGCTCCGAACCGCGGCCGCCGCGCCGCCAGGCCTACCAACGCCTGCTGGACGGCTGGGCGGAGAAGTACCCCAAGCCCACCGACACCGACACCGGAACCGGAACCGGAACCGGCACCGATGCCGCGCAGCCGCCGCAGCCGCTCACCGGCACGCCCGTCCGGGCCGAGGCACGCACTCCGTCCCCCCCAGCACCCGAGGCAGCGGCCGCGACCGCCGAAGCAAACGCCGACCCGAGCCCCGCCCCCGCGGCCCCACCGCCTCCGGCCCGTGCCGGCCGGCCGTCGCCGACACCGCGGCGACCGCCCGCGCGCAAGACGGCAACGAAGCCGACCGGCCCGGCGGGCGGCACCGACGCGCGGTTCGAGAACGGCCCGCTGGCAGTCGTCGACTTTGAAAACGGACAGATGTCGGCGTACTGCGTCGGCGGCCTGGTCCTGGACGTACCCGCCAAGTCCCTGCCCGCGCTGGTCGACTGGACGCTGACCGACGCCAAGCTCGGCCAGGCCCGCCTGCACCGCAACGGCCGCGACGCCGACCCCGTCCTGCTCCTCAGCCCCGCCGCCCTGGAACGCTACGGCCTGCCGACCGAACTGTCGCAAGAAGAGCGCCGCACCGGACGACTCACCGACAGTCACAAGGTCCTGGGGCAGATCCAGCGGGCCGGCCTGCAACTCACCCAGCGCGGGTTCGGGGCATGGACGCGCCTCTTCCGCGAACCCGAAGGCTCCCAGCGCCGCTGCGTACAACTGTGCATCCCGGCCTGGGGCGCGCTGCCCGTCGACGAGTGGGACAACAAGAACGACCCACAACTGCCGACCCTGCACGGAGCGGACCTGGCCCGGTTCCTCGGCACCTACGCGGACCGCGTGATGACCCCGCGCGGCACCACCGCGGTCACCGGCCTGGAGCTGATGACAGCGCTGCGCCCACCGACCCGCGCGGAGAAGGACCCGGCCACCGGCGAGTTCCACAGGGCGTTCAACGACGACGCCCTGACCAGGCTGTACGACGTGGTGGAGTGCGAGGTCCCCGACGAGCACCCGATCCTCAAAGGCGTCCACGCCCGGCACCACCTGCGCACCCCGGCCCAGACGCTGATGGAGGAACCCTACGACTGGTGCCGGCAGCTCACCGACGAGGAGTGCATGCAGCGCTACCTGGTCGCCATCGACGTCAACATGGCGTTCGCGGCAGCCGCCAACGGCCTCACCGTCGGCCTCAACGGGCCGACCCACCTCACCGGCAACCCGACATTCGACCCGTCACTGCCCGGCTCGTGGCTGGTCGACCTCTCCCACGTCGACCTCTCCCACGTATCGATCAACGGGCGCACCATCGACGGGACCCGGCTGCCCTCACCGTTCACCCCCAAGGGCAACCGACCCCAGGGCCCGGCCTGGTACACCACCCCGACCGTGGCCTACGCCCAGGAACTGGGCTTCGACGTGGCACCGACCGAGGCACACGTGCGCACACAGACCGGCCGCTACCTCGACCCCTGGTACAAGCGCCTGCGCGACGCCTACGTCGCCACGATGGCCGACCTCGGCGTCACCACCGACATGGGCGGCCAGGAGTTCCTTCAGGCGATGGCCCGCTCCCAGCAGGTAGACCCGACGATGGCCCTGGTGCTCAAGGCGATCAAGGCCACCGCCAAGGGCGGCATCGGCAAGCTGCGCCAGCGCAACCGGGGCCAGGTGCCGTACTACGAGCCGTGGCCGGCACTCTCCCGGGAGACCTGGCGCCCCGACATCCGCGCCGCCGTACTGGCGACGGTCCGGGTCAGCATGCACCGCAAGATGATGAAGACCGCCGCCGCGGCCGACGTCTACCCGGTCGCGATCGGCACCGACGCACTGGTCTATCCGTCACCCGGCCCGTCCCCACTCGACTTCCTCCCGCACACGAGCGAGGGCAAGCCCGCGCCGGGCACGTTCCGGCTCGGCGTCTCCCCGGGGATGGTCAAACACCAGGGCACGCAGACCGTGCTGTGGGCCGAGGAGCAATTCGACACCCAGGGCGGCGTCTTCAACGTCGCCAACCTGATCAAGACCGACCCGACGGCCGGAGAAGGCGAGTAGACCACGGTGGACCCGGTCGGCGACAGCCTGGACCGCGCACTGGAGGGAGCGTTCACCCGCCCCATCCCCAAGAGCGCCCAAGCGCAGATGAAGTACCTGGTCAAGCAGCTCAAGGGCACCAAACCGGCCGCGGAAGCACTCGGGATCACCCAGCGCACCGTGGAACGGTACGTCGTCGGCAAACTCAAGCGGCCCCGCAAGGACCTGCGTGCACGCATAGAGCGCGAGGTCACCCGCCGCTGGCAGCCGCAGATCCGGGCGAAGGCCAGGAAGAAGGCGGCAACCACCGACGGCCTGGTCCTCTCCAGCCGCGCCCGGTTCGGATTCACCGCCGCGCCGGGCACGACCGACGACGCCCGCATCCGCGACATCACCCAGGCCCTGCCGCCCCAGTGGGCCGACCGCCTGTTCACCGCCCACGAGCAGGGCGCCACCGAGCAGCAGCTCCAACGCATCGCCGCCGAGGGCCTCGCGCAGATGTACTTCCGCGCCGACAACACCCGCGCACACGGCCTGGGCGTGGAGTTCACCGACGTGGAGCACATCGACATCGAGCTGTAGCGCGACAGGCCCGGCTGGGCACCGTCGCCATGCTGACCGAGTGCTTCAGCCGGCCAGTTGACAAAGGGGGGGCGTGGGCGGCGTACCCACACCGTCCGCCCAGCCGGCCTCGCTGTCAGCACTCTGTGTCATTATGCGGACGCGTCCAGGGGAGTGGGCCGCAATCTACTGATTGCCAGGGGGACAGGGATGGGCACGGGCACGGAGCCGGACGGTACGTCCAGATCCGACGAGGAGTGGGAGCGGTTCCTGCGCGAGTCGGTGGCCGGTGTCGCCGACGCGCCCAAGGAACCGTCGGCTCGGGCCCGCGAGGTGACAAAGCGGCTGCGCACGGAGCCCGGCCGCGACCCGGAGGGCTGGCGCAGCTACACGCCCGCCCGGCCCAGGCGGCGCACCGGCTGGTACGTGGTCGGACTGCTGGCCTCGCTGGTGCTGCTCGTGGTGGCGCTCGCGCCGGGGCGAATAGTGGACCTGTTCGCCGGCGACGACCCTGACTCCCCGCCGGCCGAGACCGCCCGCCCGACCCAGGCACCCCCGGCGCAGGCGCCCCAACGCCCCACCAGGGACGAGCCGTTTGGTGGTTCGCCGGCGGCGAGCTGGGCGAACGGAGCAGCGGGGATCACCGTGCCCAAGGCCGGGGCGGTCGGCTGGATGAGCGCCGCCGAGGTCGAGCGGGCCCTCGCCCGCACCCGGGACTTCCTCGTCGCGTCCGGCCTGGACCGCGCGGTGCTGCGGGGCGAACGCCCCAAGAAGGCGATCGCACTGATCAACCCGCACCAAAGGGACGTCCAAGACCTCCTCAAAACCGCTTTCCGAACCCCGAGCGACAACAACGACCCCCTCCTGCTCTTCAGCCGCTTCCATCCCTCCCGCACCCACCTGGTCGGCGACGTCGTGAAGACCCGCGGCCGGCTCACCTACCGGGAGGGCAAACGCGGCGCACTCCAGGTGACCGCCGACGTCACCTTCGTCTACCCGGTCACCCGCGCGGACGCCGGCGGCGACGACGAGATCGTGCGCACGATCGTCCGGCGCGAGCTGGTCCTGAGCTGGGACGACCCGGACAAGGTGATCACCGAGCCGGGTACGTTCTCGATCGTCTCGTACACATACGACATGACCAACGGCGGCTGCGGCGCCCCGACCGGCTACTTCACCCCTCCCTTCGGCACCGACCGCCAGACGGACGAGGCCGCCACGGAGGTCGACCCCTACGACCGCAGCACACCGATCGGGCGGGGCAAGCCCTCCGGCGACAAGTGCAGAAGAGCGACCCGGTCCTAGCGGCCGCCACCCGGTGGCGGCCACATTCGAGGGCTCGCGGGGGAGGCGCCCTGCAAACAGCGCGGGGCGGACCGACCACGGCGGCCCGCCCACGCAACACCGCGAGCGGTCAGGCGAAGGTGAGGACGGGCTTGATGACCTCACCGCCTGCTGCCGCCTGTGCGGCCTCCTCAATCCGGCTGAACGGGTACGGGGTGATCAACTTCTCCAGAGGGAGCCTGCCCTGCTCGTGCAGCGTGATGAGGCGAGGGATGAACTCCTGGGGGACCGCGTCCCCCTCGATCACTCCTCGCAGCTGGATCCCCTTCGTCATCACCGTCATGATGTCCAACTCGGCCGGCTTGCCGATGCCGACCAGCGCCAGCGCGCCGCGGTTCCGCAGGGCCGCGATCGCCTGGGAGATCACGGCAGGCCGGCCCGTGGTGTCGAGGGCGCTATGCGGCCCACCAGAGGTGAGGTCCCGGACCGCTGCCGCCACATCGTCAACGTCCGCTGGGTCGAGTGCTGCGACGGCGCCCAGATCCCGCGCAACCGCACGGCGGGACGCGACCGGATCAACGGCGACCACCGAGCACCCCTCGGAC
>NZ_JBHYJC010000037.1:0-74036 GCF_042749045.1 Streptomyces sp. NPDC059008
GGGCCCAGCCTCTGGAGGCTGGGCCCTCGCCCGACCCACGCAGTCGGCCACGAGCGAGCCTGTTAAGGAGATAGGCGCCCAACGGCAGGTCAGGGTGGATCAAGCTGGTAAACGGCGACATCGACAGTGACGCGATGATCGACCGGGGGAGCAGGCAACCAGCAGGGGGCAGAGCGCCTTCAGTTGCCCGGCAGCACGCCAACTCATGAGGATCCAGCGCTTGGCCTAGCCTCTCGATCATGCGCATAGACCAGATCGGACACTGGCTCCAAGAGCATGATGCAGCGCCACAGCCCATACTCCTGTCGACCCAGTTCGACGCATACCTCAGCACGCTCCCGTGGAAAGGCAGCGGGATCGACTGGCAAGACCTGCCGCACCACTCGCTGACGCTGGACAACATCTCGGACGACGAGGGTGTGCAATGGGCCCAGCAGACGCCCCTGGCCCTGCACACACATGTCCTTGCGATCGACTCCGCCACCGAGCCGGGAGTGCTGTGCCACTTCAAGGACGCCCTACGGGACTTCGAGCTCCTGTCGAACCGACCCGAGCTCTACATGTGCGGGGCCGATCTCCGGAATGGCGACGTGCACCCGTCCTTTCACCGCTTCATCGAACGGCGTTCGTTCATGCCCCTCACGCCCGACTCTGAGATCAACTGCGGCTAGCAACGACGGTTGACCACTGCCTAGTGAGCTCCATCGAACATGGCCCGATCGCGGCCGTTGGCATGAGGGCCCGTCTGCCATGGGCAGGATCGGTCTTGCCTGCGGCTCTCGAACCCTCCGCGGCTTCTGCTGTGCCAGCCAGCATGCTCCTACCGACTGTCTCGCGCCCTCTCGTAAGCGGCCAGTTCTTCTGCATTGCCGACCAAGGCCGGACCGCAGTGAGGCGGTAGTCGCTCGATGACCAGCGCCACGGCGGCCTGTGCGCTGCCTGTCTCGGCGATCCTCGGGCTGCTCCGGCTCGGTCCCTCGACGTAGTACCGGCCGTCTCCCAGAACGCCGATGTAGGGAATATCCCAGGTGTGTCGGAACTCCGTGCACCTGCTGAAGTGCAGCTCCCACATTCCGGTCCACGGATAGAGCTGACGTAGTTGCGGCTCGGCATGCGCCACCCTCACCATCTCGGTGAACGGTTCCAGGAGCGGCGTGCCCTCAGGCCGGGTGGGCTCGCCGGCGGTGGTGAGGATCTTGTACCAGGCGGATTCGATGATGTCGCTCATAACGCGATTGTCCGAGTCCTGCAGCCCCATCTCTAGAGATCGCCTGGGCGGATGGTGGCAACGCTGCTGGCGCCCAGCCCTTGGGAGGACCGAGGGCTGGGCGCCAGCACGTGGATCCTCGAGTCCTCGCGAAGCGAACTCCACGCCCCGCGGACGCCGTAGTTGCGTGGCTGCGGCGCCTCGCCGCCATAGCTCGGACTCGATAACCCTGCCCGCAGCTGCGGGCAGGAAGCCATGTCAGATGTCGCAGTGCTGGGCCGGCTCACGCTTCACGGTGGGGATGCACTTCGGCTGTCGCGTAAGAGGCGACCTGGCCGTCGCTGGTGCCGTTACGGGGGTCCCCTCGCAGACTCGCTTCGTTCCGGACCCAGCTCCGGCCGTCGGTGTCCGTGAACCGGATGTCGTCCGGAGTCGTGTCCTTTGGGACGCGGAACTCGCCAGTGGAGGTGAGAGCCTCGAAGAATGAACCGGGTGGAAACGTCAACCGGGTGCAGGGCGGCAAAGTGCCCAAACCGATAGAGGCGGAATGCCGGCGCAGGCTGGTGGCCACTTTATAGACGTGGAAGTCCAGGTTGAGGTCGGGCACCGAGTCGAGCGAGCGATTGACGACTACCGTGCCGTACCCGCCTTCGGTGATCACGTACCAGAAGGTCACCCGGCCCGCCTGGTATCGGCGATTCTGCTCCAGCTGCTGGCGCATGGCGCTCACGCTGAACCAGGCCACGGTTCCCGAGAACAGCAAGCCCAGAGCCGCCGCGATCGCCGACACCCTCGCGCCCCATGAGGACAGCCACACGAATCGGCTAGCCGTGGGGGAGGCGCCACGGGCCGACAGCCGGTTGCGGCTGTACAGCCTCGCATAGGGAGCAAGCCGACGTGGGCGACGCATGCACCCATCCTCACGGCATGGTGTGCCCGCCGCACCGTCTCCAGAGCCGTCTGGCCGGTAACTACGTCGACATGACACCCCACGCCAGCCCCCAAGCGGCGCTCATTACGTCGTAATACGCGGTCTCCGCCAGGGCGTGGCTCGGCCGGGCAGGCCCAGAAACACGAGAAGGCGTGGCCCCACAGGCGTACTGCGGGACCGGGCCTTCTCATTCGCCGCACGGAGTGCGGGCACCTGTGGCGTTCAGCGATGATGCCAGTGCGCTTTCAGAACTTCATAGCTCCAGGCCGTTTCTCTGCTGGAGTGCACCGCTCCTATTAAGGATGCCGTGCTCTTCGGCGATCGCGGGGTAGCGTGGGTGCATTTGCCTGTCTCCGACGGTGACCAGCGCGGAGAGTAGCGGCTCGCCCTTCCGACGGTCCTCGTCCACCATCCAGAGGACCACGCACTGGCCTTCCTTGTGGAGACGGGGCAGGTTCTTGAGGCTCTTGCGGATCAGCGACCATGTGGTCGTGGCACCGTCGCGGGCAAATCTGCTCGAGCAGCGGCCGCAGGTCGGTCGAGATCTCCAGAACCTTGCCGGCGTCCAGCAAGGCCGGCTCCCACTCCGCAGAACGATATGGCTGCTGTCGTTTGACGACCGGGGGAGTGGCCTGTGCTCTTGAAGAGCGAGCTTGCTCAGTTGCCCGTGCCAGGGGGCCACTGCTGGCCGAGGCCGGACTGGAGTCCGTGGCGGGGACTGCGATCTGCAGCGCTGGCTCACCTTCGGTCGGGGTGGGGGAGCGGCAAATCGCTCGGGCTGCTGCGGGGGCTTCGTAGAAGCTCGCCTCGCTTACCGTCGCTCTTCCTCTCGCCAACTCCGTGATCCGAGGACCTTCTTGTACACCTGCAGTTGTGCGCGCTGTTCTCTGGTGTCGCTCGGCGGTGCATCCGCTGCCTGCTGCCAAGCCAGGGCGTATAAGTCAGCCACCACGGCTACCTTGTGACCGTCAATGGCCCGCTTCAACTCGACCAATGTGTGGTTCAACGCGCGGCGAACAGTGGCGATTTCCATGGCCGTGCGTATACGCCGGCCTGTCGTCCGGCTTCGGAAAACGGTCTGCCAAGCAGAACCACCACTGAGCCGAACGCGATGCTTCGACAATGCCATCCCCCTCACTCTCCGCGCCGCACACCGGTCGGCACAGCAGCGCGTTCATTGCCGGATTCCTCCGGGACGGACGCAAGGTTCCGTTGGTCCTCGGCAGCAAACTCCTGCGTCCTTCCCAGCCCTTTGATCCCCTACGCACCGAACCAGGGCGCGGCAGCAGGGTGGTTACCAAGAGCGCCACGAGGTCGCCGCAGGCGTGGTGATCGGCGACGTCGAACGGGGCACCCTTCGCCATGAGCGTGAACCCCTGCACGGCAGTGTTTTCCGTTGTCGCCAGCTGATAGTTGAGACGGTTGTCGGCGTACTCGAGAATGTGCTCAGTGAAGTACGGACGAACGGGGTCTGTCGCTGATCTTGTGACGCGGCCGGATCAGTTCCTCAGGAGGATGCGGGTGCGGAGGAGTTCGAGCTTGGCCCGGCCATAGCCCGCGCGCTTGAGGAGTTTAAAAGTTACGTGGAATCTGCCGGGGTGATCATGTCTCCCCGGCACAACCACGGACTTGGGAGATGGCTTGAGCGGCACGACGGTGCTCACGGAGAAGTGGCCGGTACTCGGCCGGCACGTGCAGGCGGCGGCCTGGCTGACGGTCTGGACGGATCTCGGACGTGCACCACGCACGATCGATGCTTATGGCCGGGGACTGGCCGAGTACCTGCTGGTGTGCGAGCGAGAGGGCGTCGACCCGGTCACCGTGAGCCGTGCACATGTCGCCCTCTACGTACGGGAGTTGACCTCACGGCCGCACCGCCGGGGTGCGAACGTGATCTCGATCGACTCAGGGGTGGGGCTGGCGAACGCGACGATCCAGCAGCGGCTCGTGCCGGTCCGCCTGTTCTACGACTTCCTCATGGAAGAGGGACTGCGGGAGTCCAACCCCGTCGGCCGCGGTCGGTACACCCCTGGCCGGCGGAACGGCGGTCAGCAGCGCGGTCTGGTGCCGCGGCTGACGAAGCTGCCGTGGATTCCCAGCGAACAGCAGTGGTTGGAGATCTTGGAGGTCGCACGGGAGGAGTCGGTCCGCAACCGAGTGATGCTGGCCCTGGCCTACGATTCCGCGCTGCGTCGCGAAGAGCTGTGCTCGCTGCGGACCGATGACCTGGATCCGGCTCACCGTACGTTGCGGGTGCGCGCGGAGACGACGAAGAACCGGCTGGAACGGGTGGTGCCGTACTCGGCGTCGACCGGCGTGCTGATGTCGGCCTACCTCACCCACCGGGCCACGGTCAGCCGGGCGAGAGGCCCGCTGTTCCTCTCCGAATCGCGGCGCAACTACGCCCAGCCGCTGAGCCTGTGGACGTGGTCGAAGGTTGTACGCCGGATCGCCGTGACGGCCGGCGTCCCGCAGTTCTCCACGCACACCACCCGGCACCTGTGTCTGACCGATCTGGCCAGGATGGGCTGGGAGTTGCATGCGATCGCATCCTTCGCCGGCCACCGCCACACCGACTCCACGCTTCAGTACATCCATCTGTCCGGCCGGGACCTGGCCGACAAGCTCGCCCGCGGCATGGAGCACATCCACGCGTGGCGAATAGAGGCGCTCACCTCCCCGAACGGCACGTCGCCGGAGGTGGCGCGGTGAGTGCATCTCGGCTGACCCTGCCCGCGGAGGATGGGGCCGAACGCTGGTCCTGGCCGATCATCCCGGACCACTACGACACTGCTGTCGAGATCCGGCCCGCCGAGGCACTGGCAGTGAGCGAACTCGGGGTGCGGAATCTGCGCCGGCTCAAGGACCACGACCCGTCCGCTGCCGGCTGGCGGGTGATCCGCCGTCTGCTGGTCCCGCTGGAGGCGGTCAACGCCGCCCTGGACTCGCCACCCACCCCGCACCGACGACGTGCCATGCTCGACGTGATCGCTGTGCTGCTGACACGTTGCGCGGAGACCGGCCGGACCTTTTGGGGATGGACCCCGCAGGAGTGGATCCATCTGCTCGGCCGCAACCAGACCGATTTCCATCAGCACGCCCCGGGCTGGGTCAACGACGAGGTCCGCCCCTATCTCGCTACGCACGCCTACCTGTTGGGCTCCTTCAACGAGTCCACCGACTCGGCAGCTTCCAGCGACTCACCCTGTCCTGGCGGATCTTCGGACGCGGCCTGGTGAGCAGCGAGATCGCCCGCATCCGCGCGGTCCTCGCCTCGTGGGGTTACCAACTGGGCCGGGACGACGACACTCTGCTGCCGATGGTCGTCTGCCAGCTGCTTCTCCTCAACCGCAGCCCGCATCTGGAGGATCTCGACACCTCGCTGTTCGACCGGGTCCGCCGCGAGAAGATACTGGACGGCTCACGGCTCTACACCCTGCACGCCACTCAGCGAGCGGTTGCCGAGCTCGGATTCTGTGATCCTCCGCAGCCCACCACCGGCCGCCACTCGGCACGGGCGACCGGCGGCGCGAAGACGTGGGAACAATGGGTCGATCGCTGGCACGCCACCTCTACGCTCACCCCAGGCGCCCGCGGCGGCATGCGCTCCACCCTCCTCAGAGTGGGCCGGTGGATAGCGGCTGAACAGCCCGACGCTGCAGACCCGACAGACTGGACGCGTCAGACCTGCGCGACCTGGATCGCCGCGCTGGACCGGATGAAGGTCGGTGACTACGTTCAGCGAACGGCTGGCCTGGGGGACCGTCTCGGCAAGCCGCTCGAAGCGGCGACCAAGGCCGGGCAGATCACCGCGCTGCGGACGTTCTTCAGGGACTGCCAGGAATGGGAGTGGCTGCCCCGCCGCTTCGATCCACTGCGCGCGCTGGCAATCCCCCGCAGCATCACCGCTCTCCTCGGCCCCGACCCGCGGGTGATCGCCGATGAGGTCTGGGCGAAGCTCCTGTGGGCGGGCCTGAACCTGGAAGTCGCGGATCTCCCACAGGCCCAGGCCGGGCACTTCTACCCCTTCGAACTGGTCCGCGCGGTCACGCTGACCTGGTTGTTCTCTGGTCAACGCAGCAACGAGATCGCCCGGTTGAGGGTGGGCTGCATCCGCTGGCAGCATGACGGAGCCCCCATCACCGGTGACTCACAGCAGGTCTTGGCCCGCGACACGGTCTGCCTCCTCGACGTCCCGCCTCACAAAACCGGCACTGCCTTCAGTAAGCCGGTCGACCCCATCCTCGGCCAGGCCGTCGACGCCTGGCAGGCCGTCCTCCCGGACCAACCGAAGTTCACCGACCGCCGCACCGGCGAACGCGTTGACCTGCTGTTCGCCATCCGGGCCCGCCGTGTCTCCACCCACTACATCAACAACACGATCATCCCGATGCTCTGTCGCAAGGCCGGAGTCCCGGATGCCGACGTCCGCGGGAACATCACCAGCCACCGGGCCCGGTCCACCATCGCCAGCCAGCTCTACAACGCCAAGGAACCGATGACGCTGTTCGAACTGCAAGCCTGGCTCGGACACCGATCACCGCAATCCACCCAGTACTACGCGAAGATCACCCCGAACGCCCTGTCCAAGGCGTACTCCGAAGCGGGCTACTTCGAGAGGAACGTCCGCACGATCGAGGTCCTGGTCGACCGGGACGCGGTTGCCTCCGGCGCCGCCGCGACCGGCGAACCCTGGCAGCACTACGACCTCGGACACGGCTACTGCACCTACACCTTCTTCGAGCAGTGCCAGCACCGCATGGCTTGCGCACGCTGCGACTTCTACACCCCCAAGGACTCCACGAGAGCCCAACTGCTGGAAGCCAAGGGCAACTTGCAGAAGATGGCCGTCTCGATCCCGCTCAATGAGGATGAGCAAGCAGCCGTCACCGACGGCCAGAGCGCGCTCGACCGCCTCCTCGACAGACTCGCCGACACCCCCACCCCGGCCGGACCAACACCCCGACAGCTCGACGTCCCGGCCGGCACCACCCTCCTGCCGATCCTCGGCGTCCGCCAGGGCAAAGCACCGCAAGCTTGACAATTCTGATTCCACAGAATGACTCTCGTCACCTGGCCCTCCACTGGCCGGAACTCCAAGAGGTCGACAGGCCGGTGGTGACCGCGTCCAGGTCGTTCAAGAGTCCGTCGGCGAATTGCGGCAGGGGAGGAAGGTCGTTCTGTCCGACCCGCTCGGTCCACGTGGGGGAGGTCTTTGCCGCGGTGTTCGTGCATGAGACCGGCGAAGGGCCGGGCGTGTTCGACGGTTACGTCGAGTTCGGGGCAGGCCGCTCGCATTTCTTTGAGGCCGATGGTGTCGTCAGGCCGGAGGTGTTCGGGGCGGGTCATGATCCAGCGCAGGGCTCGTCGGGTTTTGGGTAGTGCCGGCGGAGGGGCCGTCGTCACGGTGCCTTCTTTGAGCTGGCGGACGTAGTGGTTGACGCCGGTGCGGCTGCCTCGGAAGCCCTGGTCGCGGACTTCGCGGTAGAGCTGGCTCGCGTTGCGGCAGCCCTGGGTGAAGCGTCGGTAGATGTAGGGCTTGTAGTCGTCCAGCAGGGTGCGGCGTTGGGTGACCTTGACGAGCAGGTCGTCGACCTTCGGGGTCCGGGCATAGCGGCGGACCGCGTAGTAGTCGAGGTCCAGGTCGCGGCTGATGCCTCGAAGCGAGCGCCCTTCGGCCAGGAGTGCCTGGACGGCGCGGTGCCGTTCGCGGATGGTGGTGACGATGTGGCGGGGGCGCCCGCGGACATCGAGCATTGTGTCCGGCTCGGCTGATGGTTCGGGTGCTTGGCGCGGGGTTGTCGCTGCGTGGGCGGCGCGGATGCAGCCGTAATGGGCGGTGAGAGTCTTCGCCACGGCCTTTGTCAGGTTGTTCCAGAGGTGTCACACGTCCGCGACCTGCGTCGCCTGCGGGGCTGCTTGCTTGGCGGCCTCCGCGTAGGCCGATGCCCGGTCCCAGCACACGATCTTCACTTTCGGGTGGTCGGCGAGCCACTGTGCCACCGGCTCGGCTGCCCGGCCAGGCAGGACGTCGATCGGCCTGCGGGCTTCGAGGTCGACCAGCAATGTGGCGTAGGTGTGCCCCTTGAGCAGGGCGAATTCATCGACCCCGAGAACACGCACCGAGCCTGGTTCTTGCAGTGGCGCTGCCCGCAGGAGTCGCAGGAGGTGTCCTTGGTCACCGTCATGCCGAGTTTCCGGGCGAGCCGTGACCCTGGCCTGCCGGCCAGGACTTCGGCGACTCGGGCCAGCTGCCCATGCAGCACCGGGGTGTATCGGGCATGCGGGCGGGTCAGTCCTGGCATCTGTTCGGCGAACGTCACCGCGGGGCAGTCGGCAGCGAGGCACTTGAACCTTCGTATCAGCAGCGTGGTCACGACAGGTAGCCCGCCCAACGGAGCGTCCGCCAAGCGCCGTTCGTACTGACCGTGCACGCGAGTTGAGCTCCTCCCGCAATGCGGACATCGCGCCGACGGCGTACGAGAACGCATGCGCAGGGCAACCCCGTCCACGCACTGTTGTATGGACTCGATTTCCACTTCCGACAGATGCGGCAAGAGCCGCCGCAAGCCCCCTGAACTGCACACCCGCACAAACGATCAACCAGGCACCGCGTCACAAGATCAGCGACAGACCCCGTTCATCCGTACGTGACTGGAGCACGTTCACGTGTACGCCGACAACGGTCGGCGTGGCGAGCCTGGGTGTACGGACCGAGGCGAGCAGAGTGTAGCTGGAGCCATCGTCCCGCCGGGCTTCGACATGGACGGTGTAGAGGGCCGGCGCCATGCCGACGTGAGGTCCCGGCCAGCCGCAGAGCGGGTGAGCATCTGGTAGACCGGTTTCCAGCTGCCGATGGCCCGTCCAGCCAACTAGAGCGCTAAATTCGGAAGCCTCTGACCTGCAGCCGCCGCGCGGAAGTGGGCCAGGAAAGCCTGGGCCTGCGGCGAGTCCGCGTCGAAGAACTGCGTGGCCAGCGCGGGTGGCACGGCCGTTCCGTGCATGCGAACCTCGTGGCACTTGAAGCAGAACGCCGCCTCGAACAGCGCCAGGTCGAGGGAGTCCTCGTAGGCCCGGACGCTCCAGCCTGGCGAGAAGCCGCAGCGGTGTTGTTCGCTGCCGGGCAGATTCTCCATCAAGGTCAGGGCGTCGGTGGCCTCGTTCCCGGCCCAGTGGGCGACCGCCCTTCCCGGGTATGGGGCCGCCCGCTTGGCCGGGAGGGCGGAGATCCTTACGACCTCGATTAGCACGGTGGCGGCCACGGCTTGGGCGGGGAGCTGCATGTGCGTAGTCTGCCCGCCGGGTCGAAGGCCGACTAAAGCGGATCGTGAGAGGCGGTCTGCCGCGCGCAAGCCCAGGGTGCAGACACTCCTCAGGCCAACTGCCGCGCTCATGGGCCGACTGGAGCGCTAAAGGGCACATGGGACTACTCGGTCATACCGACCCTGACCGCGATGCCCTGACGCCACCACAGGCCCTCACCAGTGGACCTGAATCGGCTGTGCAGCGATCTGACGGCCTGGCAGGCACCTCAAGGTCGTGCCATACCAACGACTTCGAGTTCGGCCGTGTATGACGCCGTTCTGGCGGTCACTTTTTGGGCGACAAGGGCGAAATCCCCTTTTTGACTACTAGCTATCCTGCGTACGTTGAGCTTGTGCGCATGGCTTTGTGGGGCGGGGTACGAGTCAGCAACCTGTGCCTCCTCCTTCACGGGCTACACCCCGGCCGTCATCCGCTGGGCAAGATCCACCGTTTCACTCCATGCATCACTCGCACACTGGATGAAGGTGGCGAGGTCCGCGCTGAAGCATGCGGCGAGTGCGGTGAAGGTATTGGCGTGGGCCTGGGTGGTCATGGGTGCCTCCGCATCAGTAGTTGAGCTGGACGGTGATCGGCGAGGGCCGCCGCGGTGGTGTGGACGGTGCGGCGGTGCGCGGCGAGGCCAGCGCTCCCGCCCTGGATGGGCAGGTGGCAGGTCGGGCAGCCGCACCACCACTCGTCTCCGGCCGGGAGTTCGGCCGGTGTGAGCGGGTGCGGGTGCGGCCCCGGAGCGGCACGGCTCATGCGCGGACCGCGTCCGCGTACTGCGCCTCCAGGTCGGCGCTGCCGTCGGGGTCGTCGTCCTGGTCGTCGGAGACTGGGGAAGAGACAGTGTTCCAAGCCTGCAGTATTCGAGGTGAAGCGACGCCGTAGGAGCTGTAGTCCCGTTCGGCATCCGGGGGCCAGTGGCCCGCCGAAGTATGGAGCTGCTAGGCCAAGACATCGATGCGCCCTGCACACGCGTGGAGGATGACGTGGAGGTCATCACGCGCCGGGCCGGCGGCATTGGAATCGGCCGCTTCGATCCCGACCAGCACCTTCCTCTCCAGATCGGCTATCGCGTCATCGGTGAGGAAGGGCAGCCCGAATAGGCGGTAGCCGCTGTCCACGGTGGTGCAGAGGTCAAGCTTGAGGACATCCCAGCTGCGTCGGGCCGCCATACGCTCGTCGGCGTGGCCACTGCCCGCCTCCTTGCCGGTGCGCATCTTCGGACGCCAGTTCCTCCTATTCCTCTCCGCCTGGTCGCGACCTTTCGCATCGTTGAGCTCTTCCATGTCCCGAAGCAGGTTCTGCACGTCGATGTGCGTCTGCGTGCACAGCTTCCGCGCCCGCGCGAAAGTCTTGTGTGTGACCACGGCCATGGCAAGCATGAGAGTAAGAGCAGTAGAGATCAGCGGTGCAGGGTAAGTGACGACAAAACGTGCACCCAGAAACGTGGCGACGGCGCCGATACCCGCCGCGTTCGCGACGGTCCGGAAAACTGCGGCCCGCCGGATGCGGCTCGGGAGCCGTTGAAGGGCGAAGTCCTTCGGCTCAGCCCACCGTACGGCCAGAAGCACGAAGTAGATCAGACCCAGCGATGTGGCCGCAGTGCGGTAGTCGGTCGGCTGGGCCGCTCCCCAGGCGGCCTTGACCGCGGTGGAAACAGGTCCCGCCATGAGGAAGAGCAGGAAGAGCGCCAACAAGGCTATCTTCAGGTTCCCTTCACGAAGCGGACTCTCCTCGAGGAATCGCTTCAAGGCTGGCATCCCACAGGCTGCTACGACCCAGCCGCCGAGGAAGAGGGCCATGCCGAGACGCTGATCAGAGCTTCCGTAAAGGCTGTTGCCGTAAACGATGGCCGAGAAACCGAGGGGGGTCCAAGCGAGCTTCCAGTGGGCACGCGTACGACCGATGCTCCGCTGCCAAAGTGTCATAGCCCAACTGTGCGAGCGCGCGCTGGACACTGGGCATGATTTGAGGCAGATCAGAGGATCTGATCCCATACTGCGGTAGGGCTGAAATCGCCCAGTTTCTCCTGGTCGATTCCGCCATGGATGGTGCAGACGATGTCCGGGTCGCCGCCGCTGAGCGCCCGATGCAGGCAGCTGATGCTGTAGGCCGGCGCCCACGCGTAGCCGTCGCATTCCGGGTCGAAGGGACAGGGCACGGCGACGTCGAAGCCGACGTGGCCCTTGCCGTCGACGTTCTGCCGCAGGGCGAGGGTGAGGTACTGCTGGCCGAGGCGGATCTCCGCCACTCGGTCACCGCCCGCGACGTCGGAGCCGGGCTTCCACCGCCACATGCGCAAGATCTCGGGGCCGAAGGTTCGGCGGGGGAGGAGGAGGTCGCCCAGGCCGTCGCTGCCGTCCAGTCCGAGGTCGGCGTTCCGTGCTTCGCTCAGGCGTCGCAGGTACGGCTCCAGGCGGTAGAGGCTGTCGGCGAACAGCACCTGGTTGAAGCCCTCCGCCGCGAGACTCGCGTGGGAAGCGACCATCGCCTTGTGCTGGGCGCGGACAGTGTCGTCAGACACAGTCCGGTTGGCCGGCCTCGGCTTCTGCCGGTCGATGCAGACCGAGGCCGGGGTGGCGACGCCCAGCGCGACCGCGGGCATCTGGTGGCGTTTGGCGGCGGCGATCAGGTTGGCCCGCACGCACTGTTCGACGTTGGTGGCGTTCCCTGTCAAGTCGTTGTGTTCAGCTCCAGGTGGTCGCTGCGGAGGAGGCATCGCGCTCGGATCTGAGCAGAGGAACGCCGTCAGCGGCCCCGTTGTGAGGCCGCTGACGGCGTTCGGCTGCTGGGGGAATCTGCCCCTGGGGCCTGCGGTCGGCTGATTCAGCGGCGTCCGAGGGCTCGGGTGATCCAGCCGGCGTCGCGCCACTGGGTGGTGTTGAGGGTGCCGCGGGCGTCGATGACCTTGGGGCTGTGGGTGCGGGTGGCGAGTCGCTTGGGGTCGAGGTGGGTGAACTGCGGCCACTCTGACAGGTGCCGCAGCAGGTCGGCGTCCTCGGCTGCGGCGATCGGGTCCTCGACGTAGTCGAGTTCGGGGTGGAGCTTGCGGGCGTTGTCGAGGGCCTTGGGGTCGGTAACGGTGACGGTGGCGCCGAGGTCGTGGAGGGCCTGGGCGACGGCGAGGGCGGGCGAGTCGCGGATGTCGTCGGTCTCAGGCTTGAAGGCGGCGCCCCAGACGGTAATCCGCTTGCCGCGCAGGTCGGTGCCGAGTTCTTCGCGGGTGAGGTCGATGATGCGCTGACGGCAGCGGGCATTGACGACGGCGGCCTCGCGGAGGATCCCGACAGCCTCGTCAGCGCCGAGTTCGTCGGAGCGGGTGATGAAGCCCGCGAGGTCTTTGGGCAGGCAGCCGCCGCCGAAGCCGAGGCCGGGCCGCATGCCGCGGCGGCCGATGCGGAGGTCGTGGCCGAGGATGTCGGCGAGCTCGGCGACGTTGGCGCCGGACTTCTCGCAGACCTCGGCCATCGCGTTGATGAAGGAGATCTTGGTGGCGAGGAAGGAGTTCGCGGCGCCCTTGGCGAGCTCGGCGGTGGCCCAGTCGGTGACGATCGTTGGTGTCCCGGACTCGATGATCTTGGCGAACGCCTGCCGCAGCAGGGCCTCGGCCCAGGAGTGGGTGGTGTTGAAGCCGAGGACGAGCCGGTCCGGGCGGAGGGTGTCTTCGACGGCGAACGACTCGCGCAGGAACTCCGGGTTCCATGCGACTTCGATGAGGTCCCCGGCGGGGGCGTGCTCCCGGAGGAGCTCGCCGACGTGGGGTGCGGTGCCGACGGGAACGGTGGACTTGACCGCGACGATCGCCGGCCGGGTCAGGCCGGGGGCCAGCTGGCGGACGGTGTCGAAGAGGTGGGTGAGGTCGTAGGCGTCGGTGCCGAGCCGCTGGGGGGTGCCGACACCGACGAAGTGCAGGTCGGTGAACTCGGCGGCCTCCTGGTAGGAGGCGGTGAACTTCAGCTGGCTCGACGCGGTGTGCTTGGCGAGGAGGTCGTCCAGGTCGCGCTCGAAGAACGGGGCCTTGCCGGTGTTGAGGGTGTGGACCTTGTCGATGTCGGAGTCCATGCCCAGGACCTCGTGGCCGAGCTCGGCCACGCAGGCGGCGTGGGTGGCGCCGAGGTAGCCGCATCCGATGACGGTCATCTTCATGAGCAGGGTCGTCCCTTCGGGTGGGGCCGCCGTGGCCGGCCCCACCCTTGCCCCGCCCGGAAGGGCGGGGTGATCAGGAGGGCCGGGCGGCCAGATGGCGGTTGATCCCGTCCCTGATGAACGGCGGGATCGTGAGGATGTCGAGGTGTTCGGGGGCGAAGAACTGGAGCTTGACGCCTTCGGTCAGGGGTAGGGCGGTTTCGTCGCCGTCCCAGGTAGCGGCGACGAAGGTGATGATTTGCCCGGAGCCGCAGTGGTCGGTGATCTCGAACAGCTCGGTCAGGGGACCGGCGGTGAGGCCGGCTTCCTCGTCGAGCTCGCGGACGATCGCGGTGGCCGGGTCCTCGCCGGGGTCGCAGCCGCCGCCCAGGAGGCTCCAGTGGGCGGGCCAGGCGATG
The DNA here is from genome assembly GCF_042749045.1 of Streptomyces sp. NPDC059008. Classification (NCBI taxonomy): domain Bacteria; kingdom Bacillati; phylum Actinomycetota; class Actinomycetes; order Kitasatosporales; family Streptomycetaceae; genus Streptomyces; species Streptomyces sp. NPDC059008. The sequence continues at coordinate 13,994 of NZ_JBHYJC010000037.1, forward strand.
TGCGGCAGATCGTCGCGGAGGTGGAGGAGGAGTTCGCCGCGGCGGTTGGTGATGATCGCGACGGCTCCGCGGGCGGGGCCCGGCTCCGGGCTTGCGGTGGTGTCGGAGTGCATTCCGACACGCTAGTGGGGCAGTTGGGGATCACGCGGCAGCCTGGATGGTCTGGTCAGAAAACCAGGCGGCTGCCATGAGGGCCTGCATGCGGGTGCGGTCGAACCGGCCCCCGCGGGCAAGACCCCCCTCGAGGAGGGGGCGGAAGCCGGCCGGTGCTTCGGTGAGGGCGGTGTTGATCTGGGCGTCGGCCCACTCGGCGAGGTCGCCGTTGAGCCAGGACGGAAAGGGGGAGGCGAAGCCGAGCTTGTCGCGGCTGGCCCAGACCTCGCAGGGCAGGCCGAGAGCCTTGGCCGCGTCCCGCAGGATCCGCTTGCCCTGGGCAGGGTCCGTGATCTTGTAGTCGGCGGGCAGCCGGTAGGAGAACTCGACCAGGTCGCGGGCGAGGTAGGGGGACCGGCGTTCGAGCGCGTAGGCGGAGGCGAGCTTGTCGCTGGTCATCACCAGCGGCCTCCAGGCCGTCGCCAGGTCGGCCAGGGTCAGGCCGCGGGCCAGGTCCCCGCCGGCCCGGGCCATCGCGTCGGCGACGAGGTCGCGGAGGCGGCCGTCGGGGTCGGGGCCGCGGAGGAGCAGCCGGGTGACGGCCTCCGCCGGGTCAAACGGTTCGCCGGCGGTGTGCAGGAGCTTGGCGGCCAGCGGCCGGTAGGCGTCGAGCCCGGCGTTCAGGACGGCGCCGGGGCCGAAGAGGACCAGAGCCTGGCGGACGTAGCCCATGAGGAACTCGTCCGGGCCAAGCCCGCCGATCACGACCCGCAGCCCGAGATCGGCGATCTTCCGGTAGGCCATGTGCTCGGAGAAGGTAGACGCGTTGCCCATCGGGTAGTCCAGGGCCCGCATCATGTGCGGCAGGGCATGGGCGAAGTCGACGTGGTCCGGCTCGACCACCACCAGCTCGGCCTTGATGTCCCGGGCGATGACCGCAGCGGTCGACGACTCGTCCAGGCGGTCCTGGCCCGGGTAGCGGACGGTGACGCAGACCGGCGGCCTCATCAGGTAGGCCAGCACCGCCGAGTCCAGCCCGCCGGAGAGCAGGAGGGCGAAGTCGCAGGCCGGGGACCTGAGCGGGACCTGCTCGGCCAGGATGGTCGAGAACTTCGCCAGGGCCTCGGTGTAGGTGCCGGCGTAGGGGGGCCGGTCCTCCAGGTGCCACCAGGTCATCTGGTCGATCGAGCCGTTGGTGACGTCGAACGTCAGCAAGGTGCCCGGGGCCAGCAGCTGGATGCCCTGGAACGGGGTGTCGACGCCGACGGGGGTCTCGATCGCCGCGACCTCGGGCCGTAAGACCAGCGGGGCGGAGCCGTAGCCGGTCAGGGTGGTGACCTCGGAGGCGAACGCGAGCCGGCCGCCGTCCAGCCGCCAGTAGAGCGGCTTCTCGCCGAGCCGGTCGCGGGCGAGGAACAGCTTCGCGGTGCGGGGGTCATAGACGGCAAGGGCGAACATGCCATCCAGGCCGTCCAGGCAGGACGGGCCGAGCTTGGCCCATGCCCGCAGCAGGAAGTGGGCGTCCGACTCCCGCTCGGCGATCTCGATGCCCCAGGCCGCGGCCTGCTGCCGCCAGTTGTAGATCTCCCCGTCGAAGGCCAGCAGAACGCCGGTGGCCCAGTCGAGATAGGGGCCGGGCAGTACTCGATCACGGACTGTGGACCAGCGAGGAGCGTGCTAAGTGGCGGACCCTTGTCGACAACGCCGGGGCAGTGCCGATCCTGGTGTACCTTCCCGCGCCACATGACGTGCGGTGGGCTCGCATCCAGGCACGCAACCAGCACTCGACCACCGACCCCACCGAGTTCGAGGAGGGGGATCTACTCCGGTATGCCGATCGGTTCCGAGTGCCCAGTGATGACGAGCCTCATCTCGTATATGACGGCCAACCCGCCACAGTTCTGGCCACCATTCACAAAGGGACGGGAACCGCGACAACCACTGATTCAAGCACCTTAGCCTTCCCAGGTGGGCCGTCAACTGTTACCGCCCCGCTGTGCCTCCCGTCGGACGGGAGGCAGGGCTCGACGGCGCCCGTCAGGCGGGAAGCTGGCAACAGCTCGTACGAATCCCCTTGGCGGCGACACCAGTATCTGTTCACATCATGGGCACTACAAGCGCGACCAGCACGGTTGTACAGCAAGCAGTTTGAAAAGACCTCACCGAGGAGGTGCGGCAAAGGGATGAGCAAGGTGATCGGGCGTGGCCGTCCACTCTTGCTCCGCCGCCTCCACGTCGGCCGGATTGAGCGAGTTGAGTGCGGCCTTGAGCGTCGCAGTGTCCCGCTGCCATCTCTTCGGTGCGATGAGCTTCAGCCGCGGCGCGCCTTCGCGAGCAAGGATTTGACTCTGGCAGTCGATGACGGGGATGAGCCCGAGGTTGTGGCCGTAGAGAAGCACAGGCTTTCGCGCGATAAGGGAACGCAGTTCGAGGCGTGCGATGGGACCGAGGAGGTAGACGCGGCTGCCGGCCCGCTTCTGCTTGCCTACGACGACGAGGCCGTCGAGTCCTTCGACGAGGCTGTCCCAGTCGTACGGGCGTTCGTCACTGAAGGCGTTTCGGTAGTGGAGGATCTCGACACCGTCGGGCAGTTCCTCGGTGATCTGAGCCAGCCAGCCGCCCCACTTCGGGCTGCGCATCGCCCTGGGGGCCGCGCTGACGTAGACACGCACCGGGGTTCCAGGCGCCCGGCTGGCAGCGATCCGCTCCATCGCCGCGGCGAAGCGGCGCTGGACCACTGGCGTGGCGAAGGTGTCCACGTCCAGGGGATCGGCCAGGGGATCGGTCAGCGTCGCATGCATGCTGCTCATCATGCCGGTCTGGGCTCCGAGGATGTCGCGAAGGGTCGGGGCGCTTTCGGGCTGGCGCCTCGTCAGGAACGTGCTGTGCAAGGCCGACACGACATGCAGCGGAGTGTCGTTACGTGCCGTGAGGGGGGTACTGTATCGGCGGATAAGATCAATGCAGACATGGCTAAGCCCCGCGAGGCTGCACTCCGGGGCACGGCCGCAGACCCTCTTAGGAAAGGTCTCGACATGGGTAAGGGTACCCGTACCCTTCACCAGGCACACAGCAAGGCGCCTGCCGTAGAAGTGATGACTCATTCGTCGCTCCGGCTTGGCGCCTTTTCTCGTCTTCCGCGCCGGTCCGGCACGGGCACATCTCTCCCCCGGAGGGGGTGGAGATGAGGTAGGTCCACTGGGCGGCTTTGCCGCCCTGGCCGCTGGTGTTGGCGCACCGTGCGCGGCCTTCGTGTCATCGGACCGGTTTGGCGACCGGGCCGGGGCCTAGATCGATTCCGGTTGGCGCCGGGTGATCGAGGCGATTTTCAGGTTCTCCCAGAACCAAGCACCACCGAGGCGGGGCTCTGTCGTCCCGTAAAGGAAGACGTCGGTGACATCTTGCACTACGTTCGCGCCTTCTGCCAGCCCAGCCATGCCTGTTTGGCGTGGAATGGGCGTTCTATCTTTCCTCGCTGGTCGGTTTCCGCCATTCGTTCTGGCGGATTCCAGCCAGTGATCGGTGCCGGCCCGGCTTCCCGCGCTGCGGGACATGGGGCACGGTTCACGACTCAGCTGTCGGGACGGTCTGCGTTCGCGGCCGCTGTCCACAGGCAGCCCGTTGGGCCGTTTCGCATGCCTTCTTCTACGTCCCGTGTCACATCAGCTTCTTCAGCGGTCCCTTCTCTGTGCGTGATCGATTCGCACGTCGCCTTCGCTCAGCTCGTCCGGCTGGACCTGTCCGGTTCGGCTGATGGTGTCGCCCCACACGCCGCGCGCGGTCGCGTGGCTGAGGGGAGGCAGCTGTGAGTACGGCGGCGATGGTGGTGCGGGAGGCGGAGCCTCCGCTGGTGTGGGAGGCGGCGAACTGGCTGACGCACACCAACAAGATGCGCAACCGGCTGTGGGCGGCGATGCAGGAACTGATGCGCCAGCCGGGTCTGGTCGGTGCGCCGGATTCGGTGCGGATGACGGCCGTGGTCCTGGCGGCGAGAACGTCGGCAGCGGACCTCACGGTCGACTTGACGGCCAGGGAGCTGGGCCGTTGGGTCGGCGTGTCGGCATCGACGATCGGGCACGAGGTGCGTCCGCATCTGGACCGGGAGGGCATCACTCACTCCGAAAACCGGCTGCGGCCGGGCACCCGGGTGATCACCGGTATTCGCTGGCAGTTGCTGCCGCTGCGCGATGCCCGCCACGAGCAGCCCGCCGAGCACCCGTTGCGGCTGCAGAAGGTGGAGTTCGCGGTGCTCTGGGGGTTGTTGGAGGCGGTGTGCGCGCCGGGCTGGTCGCACCGCGACGGTACGCAGACGCCGCCTGGGCTGCTGGGCAGGCGCACCGGCCGGGGGGCTGCGACGGACCGTCTCGCGCTGCTTTTGCTGGTGCTGGAGTCGCGGGCGACGGGTCTGGTGCGGCTGTGCGGCGGGGCAGTGGGCAAGCACGGGCGCATGGCGGCGACGATCGCACGGCTGCTGGGCTGCTCACCGGCGACCGGTGCTCAGGTCCTGGACCGGCTGCAGACGGCCGGGGTCGTCGAGGCCCGGCTGACGCCGGCCGGTCGCGAGCAGTTGGTAATTCCGGCGGTGGAGGCCGCGTACCGGGAGATGCGGCGGAGGCAGCGTGCCGCCGGCCGTCCCGGAGGGCTCGTTCCGGGGCCTCGTCGGAGTGATCGTTCTGCAGGGCGGGACCAGATCACCCCGAGGTCGGCAAATCCGCAGGTCAGGGGGATGCAAGCGGGCTCTGAGGGTGGTGCTTCTTCTGCAGGACTGCACGCTCATCACACACCTATGGCTCCGGTGGTAGATGAGAGTGCAGGTGGTAGTAGCTCTTCCGGCTATGGCCGTGGGAACTGCTGTGGCCTGCCGGAATGCACGTGCGCACGCGAGGACCAAGCCGTCGTCCCCAAAGCCAGGGCTGTGCCCGTGCCGACGACCGGGGGCGACCTCGCGCTGCGCGCGGAACGGCAAACGCCCGCACCTCCTCCCCATTCCCCCCTGCACCGGGCGCTGGGCCACCAGACTCCGCAGGTCGCGGAGATCCTCGCGCGGATCGTCCCGTCGCCCAGCAGCTATCAACGCGAGCGCCTGTCGCAGTTGGTGCGTGGTCTCATGGTCGACGGTGACGACGACGCGATGATCGCGGCTCGCCTGCGGGAGCGTCTCCAGCCCCTGGCTACCGGCGCCGAGGACCGTCCGTACGCGTTCCGCCGCGACGGTCTGTCGTGGGCTCTGACCATCGGCCTGCCCTACGCCCCCGGCGGCAAGACCACCCTCCTGTGCGCCCGCCAGGGCTGCCGCGGCACGGTCCGGGCCAAGGCCACCGACACGGTCCGGTGCGACGCCTGCGAATTCGAGGTCATGGACCAGCAGCGGGCCATTCGGGCTCGGAAGGCGCTCCAGGCAGAGCTCAGCACGCGGGTGCCATGGCCCGCCGTCGAGCAGCCGGCCATGGCCGCTCAGGTGCCTCCGCCTCACAGTCCTCCAGATTCGACAGCTCCTCAGATGCAACCTGCTGTGGCCGAGCCGCTGTTGCCGGTATCAGTCCGCGAGCAGCTCCAGGTGCTCGCTACGTTCGCCCCCAAGGCGGCCCGCGCCGCGGAGACTGCCGCCCACGCCGCTTACACCCCCGCGGCCGAGGCCGAAGCCCCAGCCGAGTACCAGCGCCGGGTCTCGGCCGCCACAGCTACCTGGTGCGCTATCACCAGCCACTACGCTGAACAGCTTGCGGCTGCCCATCACGTCGAGGAACACGCCAGGAGTGCCACATGAACCTGCGCTACACCACCGACCGGGCCGTCATCCGCTGCGACCAGTGCCCAGGACAGCCGATCCTGCCCACCCACCGGGAAGAGACCGACTCCCGGCGCTGCGTGCGATGCCAGGGCGAGAATCGCTGGCTTCCCCAGCCGCATCCGGAGGACCACCTGTGCACCGTGTGCCGACGGGAGTGCCCCAGCTGCCAGGCGCTCACGCCCAACGGCGAACGGTGCCGCGTCTGCAGGGGCCGCTGCCGCACCTGCGCCGAGCCGCTGCCCGAGCGCCCCGACTACGCCTCCGGCATCACCCACGTCGAACCGGAGAAGCGCAAAGACCGCCACCGCAAGTGGACCCAGACCTTCTTTCCCCGCGCCTGGGACTGGGACCAGTGCGACGCGTGCCAGAACGCGGCACGGGCGAGCAATCCCCTCCGCGTGGTCCTGGCCGGCCTGCCGGACAAGCTGGTCCTCGCCTGCGGCGGCGGAGTCCCGCCCACGGTCGTCGACATGATCTATGACGAGCTCCAGCGTCACACCCCCGCGCAGCTCGCAGCCCGCGTCGAGCGCCGGTGGTGGCGCAGCTGGTCCAGCCGCCCCCTCAGCCGTGAAGCCGAGGGGAACCGCGAGGGGTACCGGCCCGACGACGTCGCGGCATGGCTGCTGGCACCCACACCGTGCGGCGGCCAGTGTGAGGACGGCTGGCATCTGGCCGACCGCCCCGACCGCGATGACGAGCCCTGCAAGGTCTGCCGCGGCGGGCGTCTCCTGGTTCCCCAGCGCGAAGCCGACGAGAACTCCTACGGCGAGGAGCACGGGCCGTCGTCGGCTGCGGACCGCACACCCAGCGAGGCCGTTGCCTACCGGCCGCCCATGGGGGAGTGCATCGGCAAGAACGGCGCCTGCGGCCTGCCCGTACTACCCCCGCACACCCAGTGCCCCACCTGCCTCGACTGGCCATGGTGCGTCTGCCGACGCCGCCGCTACAACCCCGAGGCGGCCACCGCCTGCCCTTCGTGCGCACCGCGGTGGGAAGGCGCGCGAATCCCGTCGGCCCGGCTTCCCGGGGCTGCCGATGTCTTCTCCGAGGCCAGTGCGGAGGGCAGGTGAGCGATCGGACACGGCATCCGCTGCATTCACGCCAAAGATCATGGATGGGCCGTGCCCGTTCTCGCGCAGTGCGACCGTGTCATCAGCAGGCGACAAGGGGCAACTCGGGGGCCCAGAAAGTAGGTGACGGTGTGGCGCTGAGTGACAGTCAGGGTTGGCGTGAGCCCTCGGGCGACGCGGATATGCCCTCGCCGTGGCCCGAACTCGACGAACACCTCCACCTCCGCCCCGGCCACCTCATCGGCATCGGCGCACTGACCGGCAGCCGAGAAGCCGAAGCCGGCTACGACCTCGCCCTGCACACCGCGGCCCAGGGCGAACACACCCTGCTGTACGCGCCCCACCTCACGCCCCGCAATCCCGTACCGAACCTGGAAATCCGGCGCAGAGGACTGAGCCCCCAAAGCATCGAAGCCGTCCTCGAAGGCCGCGCCGGCACCAGCCGCCCGGTCAGCCTCGTCGTCATCGACCACTTCGCCTTGATGCAGATGGACGACGACGAGCCCTTTCACGAACCCGAGCAGGCAGCGGATCTGGGGCGCCGACTGAAAATGCTCGCCTCCTGCGTGCCGATCGTGGTGATGGCACAGCTGACCGTCGACACCGACTCCGACCCCTTGCAGCACCGTCACCTGGGCCTCGCTGGCGAGCTGGAGTACGACGCGGACACCCTCCTGCTCATGCACCGAACCGACTCCCGCAGCGTCGAAGTCCTCATAGCCAAGGACCGCCACTCCTACGCACCTCGGAAAGCCACCATCACCTGGTGACCGGCACAGCCACAGAGTCCTCCCAAACCGGCTTCCACGCTGAGCGCCACCGGAGCAGCACCAGTGGTCCAATAGGCATCACAGATGACCGCCGAGGGAGAGAGGATGACCGGACCCTCCAGCCGCCTATACCGCGGTCTTGCTCCCGCTCCGGAGACAGATCCCGCACGCATCGCCTTGCTGCATGCCCGGGAAGACGCCCGGCACAGACGGCTCCGCCCGCTACCCCCCCCACATCCAGGAAGAACCGGTGGCGGGGAGCCCCAACGCGGGGCAGGAGCGGGGTCGCGGCCATCTGGTCCGCCGACCTGGACGACCCGAGCGCCGTCGCCGCCGTCGCGGCGACGAAGGCCGCCGTCGCCACCCGGGAGCGCACGGCCGAGTACCTGCTGGCGACGCGGCCGGAGCAGCTGCGTGAGCAGACGACTGTCCGCACCGTGCAGGCCGCGCCCGCGCCGTGGTCGGCGCGGCTGACCGAGCTCGCCGCGCACCCGCTGGAGAGCGACATCGCCGGGACGGTGATCCGTGAGCGGCGAGCTGAGCCGCGTCTACTCGCTGCGCGCTGCGACGCCTACCCGAGGAACGGGCCGGCCAACTCAGCAGCGCCCCGAGCGACTGGAGCGATCGGCGGGCAGACGTCTGGCAGCACGGTGAGGATCTTCCGCGCGGCCGCGGCGTGCGCTGGAACCATCCCCGCGGGTACGGGGAGCAGCCGTCAGGTCGGGCGCCGCTCGCGTTGAGGGCAGGACCATCCCCGCGGCTGCGGGGAGCAGTTCACCGGCGGGCACACGCCCACGCTGCGCCTGGGACCATCCCCACGGGTGCGGGGGGGGTAGGTCCAGTCCCACGAGCACGCGGTGTCGCAGGTGGAACCACTCCCACAGGGGCGGGGAGCAGCGGTCGGCGGTGCCGTCCCGGGGGTCCCAGTTGGGACCATCCCCGCGGGTGCGGGGAGCAGAGCCAGCGCACCCACATGGGGAGCTTCCGCTCGGGGCCATCCCCGCGCGTGCGGGGAGCAGGAGAACGGCCCTGTGTCCGCCTCCACATCATGGGGGCCATCCCCGCAGGCGCGGGGAGCAGTCGGCACGCAGGTTGCACCGGCGGTCCCGACCGGGGCCATCCCCGCGGGAGCGGGGAGCAGTTGCAGACCACAGCCTCCGTCATCCTGACCCGGGGACCGTCCCTGCGGGTGCGGGGAGCAGAGTTGCGGCCGGTGTAGACCGTGTCAATCGTGGGGCCATCCCCGCGGGCGCGAGGAGCAGCACGGCTTCTCACCGCCGTGGCGGGTGACCTCCGGGCCATCCCCGCAGGCGCGGGGAGCAGATCGCTCGCCAGTAGTGGTACGAGAAGTTCGTGGGGCCATCCCCGCGGGTGCGGGGAGCAGAAGCGCCGGGCGAACGCCAAGGTGCGCGGCCTGGGACCATCCCCGCGGGTGCGGGGAGCAGCGTGCGGAGAGGTGTCGTCAGCCGTTCGCCGAGGGGCCATCCCTGCGGGTGCGGGGAGCGGAGCAGCGCTCCTGGGCCACCTTGACCATCTGCGCGAAGGGACCATCCCCGCGGGTGCGGGAAGCAGAGGAGCGCCGTGCCGTCGGTCCGGAGGGGGTGGGGACCATCCCCGCGGGTGCGGGAAGCAGTCCAGGCCGCCAGCGAAGTCCTCGGCGGTCTTGGGACCATCCCCTCGGGGGCGGTGAGCAGCACTTGCAGGGCTTGCGGTAGCCGGGGCTGCCGGGGCCATCCCCGCGGGGCGGGGAGCAGTCCGGCCTTGAAGAAGCCCGCATCGCTGCGGGGGGGCCATCCCCGCGGGTGCGGGGAGCAGGATGGCGGACCCACCAGTACCCGGCCGCATGCGGGGCCATCCCCGCGGGTGCGGGGAGCAGCACCAGAACGGTGAGAAGTGGCTCCGCCAGGCGGGGCCATCCCCGCAGGTGCGGGGAGCAGCCGGCCAGCACCCCGACTGGGCAGGCGTCACCGGGGCCATCCCCGCGGGTGCGGGGATCAGTTCGGTCCGCTGCTGACCAGCAAAGTGGGCATGGGACCATCCCCGCTTGTGCGGAGAGCAGACACTCCATCAGGGCGCCCCTACTTTCGAGGAGGAGCCATCCCCGCGCGCGGGGAGCAGCAGCTCACCCTGCGACGGGACCTTGCGCGACGGGAGCCATCCCCGCGCGCGCGGGGAGCAGACACCCCGGACACTCCGGTGGACACCCCGGTCGGGACCATCCCCGCGGGTGCGGGGAGCAGACCCGGTGCGGGGAGCAGATGACGCGCCCCATCACCAAGTCCGCATAGGAGGGACCATCCCCGCGGATGCGGGGAGCAGATGACCGATGGCGATCCCAGGAAATCGCCTGAGGGGCCATCCCCGCAGGTGCGGGGAGCAGGCGGTCGGGCGGTCGGCATGGCTACCGACTACTTCATGACGGGACCATCCCCCCCACGGGGGCGGGGAGTAGATCACCCGTTCGACGGCCAGGGCGTGCGCGCCAGGACCATCCCTGCACGAGCAGGGAGCAGCTGAGCGCGCCCGTCAGCCACACACCGCCAGCGGGTCCGTCCCCGGGGGTGTGGGGAGCAGACCCCTCCGCCCCCCGACAACTCCACCGACGTGGGGCCATCCCTGCGGGTATGGGGAGCAGACCTCCGTGGGCAACAGCCGGGTGCCCCCACCGGGGCCATCCCCGCGGGTGCGGGGAGCAAACAGCTCTTCCCACGCGGTAGCCGTGGGAGCTGGGGCCATCCCTGCGGGTGCGGGGAGCAGCACATCCACTGCGGCTCGTACATCGAGACAGCGGGACCATCCGCGCTTGTGCGGGGAGCAGCCGTCGGTCTGCAGCTACGCCGAGTTCGCCGAGGGACCATCCCCGCGGGTGCGGGGAGCAGGTGAAGATCTACCGCGCCAAGGTACGGCCGGGGGGGCCATCCCCGCAGGCGCGGGGAGCAGCAGGCGACGACCTGCGTGTGGGGGGCGACGCCGGGGCCATCCCCGCAGGCGCGGGGAGCAGAACAACGTTCGTACTCTCCGCCGTCGCGCTGGGGGGCCATCCCCGCAGGCGCGGGGAGCAGAGCCATGCCCACGCACGCCTCGCGGCGGACACGGGGCCATCCCCGCAGGCGCGGGGAGCAGCGGACGACAATCACGGTTCCCCTGACAACTCAGGGGCCATCCCCGCAGGCGCGGGGAGCAGACTTCGTGACCTGCATCGTTGCATGTGACCGACGCGGTTCGAAGTACTTCCATCAACTACGAAATTCGCGACATTCGAGGCTGTTTTTTGCATCGCCGGCAGTGGCCACAACCGAAACCGTCGGGCACGGGAACAGTTTGCCCCGCCCGGGAGAGGCGGGCCGGCTGGGCCCCGCGGCCGCGGAGAGCAGGATCCGCGGCCCCCACGCGGTGACGCGTAACCGGAACCACCCCCGCGGGTGCGGGGAGCAGGGCCTGCGATCCGTTGACGACCAGCTTCCCGAGGGACCATCCCCGTGGGTACGGGGAGCAGGTCGTCGCGGACACGCCCTTGTCGCCCACCTTGGGACCATCCCCGTGGGTGCGGGGAGCAGCGCGAGGGCACTGCCTTCGAAGCCGCTCTGACGGGACCATCCCCGTGGGTGCGGGGAGCAGAGAGCCGGCTTGGTGCTCGGCGGCCAGGTCGTCGGACCATCCCCGTGGGTGCGGGGAGCAGAAGCCGGCGGTCTCGTCGACGTCCTGGTGCTCGGGACCATCCCCGTGGGTGCGGGGAGCAGCCCTTCACCTTCCACCGGGGCGACGCGATCGAGGGACCATCCCCGTGGGTGCGGGGAGCAGCAGCTCAGCGACTGAGGAGCGTGGCTGTGGCGAGGACCATCCCCGTGGGTGCGGGGAGCAGGTGGGAGTCGCGTCGACTGCGGGGACGGGCTCGGGACCATCCCCGTGGGTGCGGGGAGCAGTCGGACGCGGACACGGCTGCCCGTGACGGGCGGGGACCATCCCCGTGGGTGCGGGGAGCAGCAGGCCCGGTACTTCTCGACGGCCGCCGTGGCGGGACCATCCCCGTGGGTGCGGGGAGCAGTTGGGCACCTCGGCCTGTGGCGACTTCATCTCGGGACCATCCCCGTGGGTGCGGGGAGCAGACTGCGTGACCTGCGTCGTTGCACGTCGCCGACACGGTTTCGAAGCACTTCCATCAACTACGGCATTCACGAGGTTCGAGGCTGTTGTCGCACCGCGGGTAGCGGCCACAGCCGAAACCGCCGGGTACGGGAGCAGTTTGCCCCGCCCGGGAGAGGCCGGCTGGCTGGGCCCCCACGGCCACGGAGAGCAGGACTGGATGGTGACGATGACGGTGGGCGAGATGGGACCATCCCCGCGGGGGTGGGGAGCAGAGGTTCGTGAACCGCGACCTGACCGGGGCCCAGGGACCATCCCCGCGCGTGCGGGGAGCAGTCTTCTTCCGGCTTTTGGGGTGGTCGGTTTCCGGGACCATCCCCGCGCGTGCGGGGAGCAGGGTGGCCGGGCGCTGGCCGCGGAGGACCCGCGGGGACCATCCCCGCGCGTGCGGGGAGCAGACTTCGTGCCCTGCATCGTTATACGTCGACGACACAGATCGGAAGCACTTCTCCGTCATTCACGGCATTCGAAGCCTTTGACGCGTCGCCGGAAGCAGGCCCACGCTGGGACCATCCTCGCGTCTCAGGACCATCCCTGCGGGTGCAGAAAGCAGAAGAGGGTCATACTTGTGTACTTGGTGACGGATCATCGCCGCCGGTGTGGGGGAAGAGGGGCTGGCGATGGTGACGGCATAGGCCTCGAGCCATCCCCGCAGGCGCGGGGAGCAGAGCGCACTGACGTCGGTGGCCAACTCAACGCCGGGACCATCCTCGCGGGCGCGGGGAGCAGTCGAAGAAGCCGGGGTCCACGAAGTCCTTGACGGGCCATCCCCCGCGGGTGCGGGGAGCAGGTGGTCCACTCGCCGCCCTCGGCACGGACCGCGGGGCCATCCCCGCGCCTGCGGGGAGCAGCGCCGCCAGCGTCGCGCCGCGGCTCGGACGGGAGGGCCATCCCCGCGCGTGCGGGGAGCAGTTCGGCACTTCTTCGGGGTGGAGACATGGCGGGGGGCCATCCCCGCGCGTGCGGGGAGCAGAACACCGGCGCCAACCGGTTCCGTACCAGCACGGGGCCATCCCCGCGCGTGCGGGGAGCAGTCCAGCCGCCTGCGGTGTCGAAGTAGGAGAACGGGGCCATCCCCGCGCGTGCGGGGAGCAGTCGCTCTTCGTCTTCCCGATGCGCTTGAGGTCGGGGCCATCCCCGCGCGTGCGGGGAGCAGGGGGTCGGAAAGCCGCATCCCCGATTTGTAGAGGGGCCATCCCCGCGCGTGCGGGGAGCAGACCGCCAAGGGCCTGCTGTCGCCCTGGACGCAGGGGCCATCCCCGCGCGTGCGGGGAGCAGGCGTGGATGCGGCGCACCCTGTCCTTGGGGACGGGGCCATCCCCGCGCGTGCGGGGAGCAGAGCTCATCACCCGGTTCCGCAAGCACGTGGGCGGGGCCATCCCCGCGCGTGCGGGGAGCAGCGCCGGTCGCCTCCCCTTCGGCGGGGTCAGCAGGGGCCATCCCCGCGCGTGCGGGGAGCAGCATGATGGTCTGGGCGCCGTTGGTGCCCCACCGGGGCCATCCCCGCGCGTGCGGGGAGCAGACTGAGTGACCTGCATAGTTGCACGTGACCGACACGGTTTCGAAGCACTTCCATCAACTACGGCATCCACGACATTCGAGGCCGTTGCCGCACCGCGGGTAGCAGCCACAGCCGAAACCGCCGGGCACGGGAGCAGTTTGCCCCGCCCGGGAGAGGCGGGCCGGCTGGGCCCACCACGGGCAGCAGGCGGTCGGGCGGTCGGCATGGCCACCGACTACTTCATAACGGGGACCACCCATCCCCGCGGGTGCGGGGAGCAGGCTACGTCGAATTTCTGTTGGCCGGGTCGAGGGGGGCCATCCCCGCGGGTGCGGGGAGCAGCGTTTTGGACGTCAACCACGATCAGCGCTGTCGGGGCCATCCCCGCGGGTGCGGGGAGCAGCCCTCGCACACCCGGGCCGTGTGGCACGGGCAGGGGCCATCCCCGCGGGTGCGGGGAGCAGATCAACAAACTGCCGAGCGTGTACAAGTCGGCGGGACCATCCCCGCAGGGGCGGGGGCGAGCTTAGGGAGAGCGCGCCCAGGGTGTAGGGGCCATCCCTGCGCGTGCGGGGAGCAGCTGTCGACGACGGCTTGGCCGGCGGTCTCACGAGGGCCATCCCCGCGGGTGCGGGGAGCAGGACCTGTTCGGCGTGGGCGAGGAGTACAAGCCGGGACCATCCCTGCGCGTGCGGGGATCAGAATGCCGAGCAGCTCTGCACGGACGTCGCCACGGGACCACCCCGCGGGCGCGGGGAGCAGCCGTTCCCGCGGGGGCCGGATCATAGCGGCTCTGCTTCCGGGAAGGGACGGGTTGTCTTAATTGAGCCCCCGTGAAGGGTGCTTGTGTGTAGTCATATCGCATGACAGGTGCGGGGACGTCGTTTGGACTGCGAGACCGGCTGGCGAAGGCAGCTCGGGTTGTGTGGGCCAAGCATGACCGTGGCAGTGAGGGTTGGCTGCCGTTGTGGCGACACATGGAGGACAGCGCCGCGGTGGCGGGGCTGCTGTGGGATAGGTGGTTGCCGTCGAGCGTTCAGTCGCTGATCGCGGAGGCTCTGCCGCAGGGGTTGTCGGATGCCCGTGCTTTGGGCGTCTGGCTGGCAGGGATTCATGACATCGGCAAGGCAACTCCTGCTTTCGCCTGCCAGGTGGATTCGTTGGCTGATTGCATGCGGGACGTGGGGCTGGAGATGAAGACCCAGCGTCAACTCGGCAGTGATCGGAAGATTGCTCCGCATGGTCTGGCAGGTCAGGTGCTGCTTGCCGAGTGGTTGGAGGAGCGGCGGGGCTGGACCGGTAGGCAGGCGGCGCAGTTTGGGGTGGTGGTGGGCGGTCATCATGGCGTTCCGCCTGATCATCACCAGTTGAAGGACCTGTTGGACCGTCCGGATCTGCTGCGGACCCCCGGTGAGTCGGAGGGGGTGTGGCGGCGGGTGCAGGATTCGTTGCTGGATGTGTGCGCGGAGGCCTTCGGGGTGGAGGGCCGGCTGGGGGAGTGGCAGGCGGTGCGGTTGCCGCAGCCGGTTCAGGTGCAGTTGTCGGCATTGGTGATTGTCGCTGACTGGATCGCGAGCAATCCGGACCTGTTTCCCTACTTTCCGCAGGCCGCTGCAGTTTCGGGTGCGGACCGTGTGGCTGCGGCGTGGCGGGGGCTGCGATTGCCGCGGCCGTGGGTGGCTGGTGAGCTTGGGACTGACGTCGCGGGGTTGTTTGCTCAGCGGTTTGAGCTTCCTGAGGATGCTGAGGTGCGGCCGGTTCAGGAGGCGGTGGTGCGGCTGGCTCGAACGATGCCGCAGCCGGGTCTGCTGGTGGTCGAGGCGCCGATGGGGGAGGGCAAGACGGAGGCGGCGTTGGCGGCCGCTGAGGTGTTCGCGGCTCGTTCGGGGGCTGGGGGTGTGTTCTTCGCATTGCCGACGATGGCGACGGGAAATGCGATGTTTTCGCGGGTCGTGCGGTGGTTGGAGAAGCTGCCGGCAGTGGAGGGCGCACGAGTTTCGGTTCAGTTGGCGCATTCCAAGGCGGCGCTGAACGACGTGTTCGCCGGTCTGGAGAGGGTGAGCCGGCATGCTATCCGCGCTGTTGATGCGGATGGTGACAGCGAGGATTCCCGGTCCGGTGTGGTGCGCGATGGTGCGTCTGCGGAGCTGGTGGCGCACCAGTGGCTGCGTGGGCGGAAGAAGGCGATGCTGTCGTCGTTCGTGGCCGGCACGGTCGACCAGCTGCTGTTCATGGGGCTGAAGAGTCGGCACTTGGCGCTGCGTCATCTGGCGATTGCGGGCAAGGTCGTGGTCATCGATGAGGCGCATGCGTACGACGCGTTCATGAACGTGTATCTGGACCGTGTGCTGTCGTGGCTGGGGGCATATCGGGTGCCGGTGGTGGTGTTGTCTGCGACGTTGCCGGCGCGGCGCCGGAGGGAGCTTGCCGAGGCGTATGCAGGGGCGGGCGATGGTGCTGTTGGGTTCGGTGCGCTGTCGGAACAGGCTGCGTATCCGCTGGTGACGGCGGTGGCGCCGGGGCATGCTCCGGTCGTGGTCGCGCCGGGGGCGTCGGGGCGTGAGGGCTGTGTGGAGGTTGAGCGGTTCGAAGACGACCTTGAGCTGCTTGCCGGCCGGCTGGAGAGGGAGCTTGAGGGTGGCGGCTGTGTGTTGGTGGTGCGGAACACTGTCAAGCGAGTGCTGGAGACCGCGCAGCTGCTGCGTAGGCGGCTGGGGGACGCGCATGTAACGGTGGCGCACTCGGCGTTCGTGGATCTGGACCGGGCGGCGAATGATGCTGCGCTGGTCGACAGGTTCGGTCCGCCCGGTGCGGCGGGTGGTCGGCGGCCGGCGAAGCATGTCGTGGTGGCCAGTCAGGTGGCTGAGCAGTCCCTTGATGTGGACTTCGATCTGCTGGTGAGCGATCTGTGTCCGGTTGACCTGCTGCTGCAGCGGATGGGCCGGCTGCACCGTCATCAGCGTGGGGTGAAGGAGGTGGGTCGGCCGGAGCGGCTGCGGGTGGCGCGGTGTCTGGTGACGGGGGCGGACTGGTCGGGTCCGGTTCCGGTTCCGGTGCGCGGGTCGGTAGCGGTGTATGGGGCGTATGTGCTGCTGCGGTCGGCGGCTGTGCTCGCGCCGCACCTGGAGGGTGAGCGGCGGTCGGTGAGCCTGCCGCAGGACATCAGTGTGCTGGTCCAGTCCGCCTATGGGCCGGAGCCTGTCTGGTCGGGACGGTGGGCTGAGGCCGTCGGTGCCGCTCGTCGGAAGCATGAGGAGCGTCTGGCGGACCAGGTGGAGCGTGCTGGGCATTTCCGGCTGGGCGAGGTCGGTCGGGCGGGGAGGCCGTTGGTCGGCTGGGTTGCGGCGGGGGTTGGTGACGCCGATGACTCCCGTGCTGGGCGTGCGCAGGTGCGTGACAGCCGGGAGAGCCTGGAGGTGCTGGTTGTACAGCGTCGCGAGGACGGAACTTTGGCGACGTTGCCGTGGTTGGACGAGGGCCGAGGCGGGCTGGAGCTTCCGGTGGACCGTGTGCCGTCGGTTAGGGCGGCGAAGGCGGCTGCGGCGAGCGGGTTGCGGCTTCCGATGCAGTTTTCGGACCCGAAGGTGATGGACCGTGCCGTCGCCGAACTTGAGCAGCTTTACGTGGAGGCGTGGCAGGGCAAGGGGAGTCATTGGCTCGCTGGCCAGCTGATTCTTGCGCTCGACGGTGATTGTCAGTGCCAGCTGGCAGGCTACGCACTCCGATACAGCCGAGCCGACGGTCTCGAGGTGACCCGTGCCTGAAGAGAGCCCACCCCCCGACGTCTTATCGTTCGACCTGAGCTGCCAACCGTGGCTGCTGGTGCAGTACCTCGACGGCAAGCAGGACCATCTGTCCTTACGCGAGGTGTTCGCCCAAGCCCACAGGGTGCGCCGGCTGGTGGGGGACGTTGCGACGCAGGAGTTCGCTCTGCTGCGGCTGCTGCTCGCCCTCACCCATGATGCGCTCGACGGACCGGCCGACGTCGATGAGTGGGCGGACTTGTGGGCGGATGACGACTGCTTCGCCCCCCTGGGCGGCTACCTGGATGACCACCGTGGCAGGTTCGACCTGCTGCACCCGACGGCTCCGTTCTTCCAGGTGGCGGGGCTGAGGACCGGCCGCGACGAGGTCTTCGACCTCAACCGGATCGTGGCCGACGTCCCCAACGGCGATCCCTACCTCAGCGCCCGGATGCCGGCCGTGGGCCGTATCAACTTCGACGAAGCGGCCCGGTGGCTCATCCACGCCCACGCCTACGACACCTCCGGCATCAAGACCGGCGTCGTCGACGACGACCGTGTCAAAGGCGGCAAGGTCTACCCTCTCGGTGTGGGGTGGGCCGGCAACCTCGGCGGAGTCTTCGTCGAGGGCGCCACACTGCGCGAGACGCTGCTGCTGAACCTGATCGCCGCCGACACCACCGACCTGCACTTCGGTGACGACGACCGGCCGGCCTGGCGCCGTGACCCCTGCGGCCCAGGGGCCACAGCCCAGGAAGACCTCGCGCACCGGCCTTCTGGGGTGCGGGACCTGTACACCTGGCAGACCCGCCGGCTGCGCCTGCACTTCGACGCCGGCGGTGTCCATGGCATGGTGCTCGGCTACGGTGACCCGCTCACGCCCCACAACCGCCACGAGCGCGAGCCGATGACCGGCTGGCGGCGTAGCCAGGCGCAGGAGAAGAAGCGTGCTGAAGCGCTGGTCTACATGCCGCGGGAGCACGATCCGGCGCGACAGGCCTGGCGGGGGCTCGCCTCCCTGATCGCCGACCGGGCGCCCGGTGGGGTGCAGGGCAGCGAGGCGGCTGCGTCGTTGCGGCCAGGGGTACTGGAGTGGGTGGCTCGGTTGGTCACCGAAGGGATGCTGCCGCGTCGGTACTTGATCCGGGCCCGGGTCGTGGGGGCGCTCTATGGCACACAGCAGTCCGTCATCGACGACATTGTCGAAGATCACGTCGCCATGGCGGTGGTGCTGCTGCACCAGGAGCAGGCCGACCATGCCTCCGTGGCGATCGCTGCGGTCACGGATGCGGAAGCCTGTGTGACCGCGCTGGGGAATCTGGCTGCGGACCTTGCCCGGGCCGCCGGCCGCGCGCCGGATCCGGTCCGTGACACCGCGCGTGATGCCGGGTTCGGGGCGCTGGACAGCTCGTACCGGACCTGGCTCGCTGCCCTGGGCGAGGCCGAAGACCCCCACAAGCAGCGCGCGCTCTGGCAGCAGCAGGTCTACCGGATCGTGCGGCGGCTGGGCCAGGACCTGCTGGCCGCCGCCGGCGACGCTGCGTGGGAAGGCCGGCTGGTGGAGAGCAAGCAGGGCTCACTGTGGCTGAACTCGTCCCTGGCTGACCGGTGGTTCCGCAGCCGCCTGAGCAAATCGGTAGGCGCGTCCTTCGACGCCGACACCGAAGCCGCGGATGCGACCGATGTTCCGCCCGGATCAGGTTCCTCTTCTCCAAAGGTGCCCGCATGACCACTCTGGCTTCACCATCCCCTGCCCAGACCCGGGTCTCCCAGGTAGCAGCTGAGATCATCCTGCCTCTGCAGCGGGGCTATCTGACCGACCAGCCTTCGGCCGTCGCGACACTCGCACGGCTGCGGCACGGAGCAGGCAAAGAGCTCCAGCAGGTCCCCGACCTGTGGGGACTGACGGACTCCTCACCCCTGTATCAGGAGCCAGCCGACGGGGGCCGGCCCCTGCGGGAGCGGGAACTGACGTGTGCCGAGGACGCCCTCCACATCGCCGTGACCCTATGGACGCTGCACCAGCAGTCACGCAGCAGCGCCATGCACCAGCCCGATACGAAGGACAAGCCGACAGGACTGGGCGCCGCCGTGCGCCAGCTGATGCCGCCCGACGAGGCAGGCGAACCGGTCCGCAAACGCTTCGTGCGTATCGGCACCGCCCCCACGCTGCGCGAACTGGCCGACAGGCTCCGCGGCCTGGTGGTCCTGCTCCGCAGCGAAGACATCGCCGTGGACTACGCGCTGCTCGCCGGACAGCTCTACGCCTGGCAGCAGCCCGGCGGCCGCGACACGGTGCGCCGGGCCTGGGGCCGCTCCTTCCAGGCCTACCGCCCGCGCGGCGCTTCTGACACCGACAACGACGACAAGAGCCTCGACAAGGACGCCTCGTGAACCGCATCTTCCTCGATGTACACGCCCTGCAGACCGTCCCGCCCAGCAACCTCAACCGCGACGACACCGGCGCTCCGAAGTCAGCCGTCTACGGCGGCGTGTCACGTGCCAGGGTCTCCAGCCAGGCCTGGAAGCGCGCCACCCGCACCTACTTCACCGACGAGCAGCTTCTGGAGCCTGCGGAGTTGGGGGTGCGGACGAAGAAGGTCGCCGAAGTCCTAGCCGCCCGCATCACCGCTCTCGACTCCGCCATCAGCGGCGCAGCGGCACTGACTCTGGCCGCTGAAGTGATCCAGACCGCAACCGGCTCCAAGATCGAGGTGCCGCAGCGCAAGCGTGGGGCAGAAAAGGACGGCGAGGAGCCGGCCGCGCCGACGTCGAAGTATCTGATGTTCCTCAGCGCCCGGCAGCTCGACGGCCTCGCGCAGATCGCCGTCGACGCCGCGGCCGACGTCAAGACGCACTTCAAGGACAAGGAGAACAAGGCCCGAGCCAAGGAGATCGCCGACACCCGGCACTCGGTGGACATCGCGCTGTTCGGTCGGATGGTCGCCGACTCCGCTGACATCAATGTCGACGCCGCGGTGCAGGTCGCACACGCCATCAGCGTCCACCGGGTCGAAAACGAATCCGACTATTACACCGCCGTCGACGACCGGAACACCGACGCCGAGCCCGGCGCCGGCATGATCGGCACCGTCGACTTCAACTCCGCCACGCTCTACCGCTACGCCGCCCTCAACGTCCACCAGCTACGCAGCAACCTGGGGGAAGGGCTACGCGACGACGAGCCGCTCACCACACCGGTACGGCGAGCGGTGGAGGCTTTCGTACACGGCTTCATCGCGTCGCTGCCCACCGGAAAGATCAACACGTTCGGCAACCACACCCTGCCCGACGCGGTCATCGTCAAGCTGCGCACCACTCGGCCCGTCAGCTTCGCGTCGGTCTTCGAGGAGCCGGTACGGGGCGAGGACGGCGGATACGTCAAGGAGGCCTGCGAACGGCTCGCTCAGTACGTTCCGTCGGTCGAGCGCGCCTACGGTGATGAGGACTCCACACAGACGTGGGTTCTGCGTGTGGGAGCCAGCACCGAGAAACTCGCCGGACTGGGGCAAGAGAGTCCCAGCCTCACCACCCTCGTCGCCTCCGTCGGCCAGGCCGTAGCGGATCACGTGGAGCAGGGCGGATGAGTGTCCTGACCCTGCTGCTGGCAGGCCCCCTGCAATCGTGGGGGGCCTCGTCGCGGTTCGTGCGCCGCACCACCGAGTCCGCGCCCACCAAGAGCGGAGTGATCGGTCTTCTGGCCTCCGCCCAGGGCACCGACCGCAACGACGACGTCGGCCTCGCCCGGCTGGCCGGCCTCCGTTTCGCGGTGCGCATCGACCAGCCCGGAACCCGCCAACGTGACTTCCAGACGGCGCATCACGCTGCCACCGGCAAGGCGATGCCGCTGACCGAACGGTTCTACCTCTCCGACGCCGTCTTCGTCGCCGCTGTCGAGGGGGACGAGAGCCTCGTCACCGAACTCCGTCACGCTCTGCGCGCACCTGTCTACCTGCCCTATCTCGGGCGGCGCTCGTGCCCGCCTGCGCGCCCCGTGGACCTGGCAGTCCACAGCGGTTGCGGGCTCCAGGAGGCACTGCAGCGTGAGCCGTGGCAGGCGGCGCGCTGGTACCAACGCATGCGGCGAAGTGATGCCCAGGTCGATCTGGTGACACTGCTGGAAACACAGGACGGAACCGGGGACAGCCTGCGCGACCAGCCCGTCAGCTTCTCCACTGCCCACCGCCGCCATGCCTTGCGCACCTACACCAGCACGACCATCAGCGTGCCCAACCCTCACAGCCTCAAGGCGCCCGCCACGGGCCCGCAGCAGGCCCCAGCCCACGATCCGTTCAGCTTTCTGGAAGCAGAAGACGTCTGATGCACCTGACCCGATTCCGTGTGAACAGCGCACGCCCAGGAGCACGCCGGCTGCTCAGCTCCCCCCAGTCCCTGCACGCCGCCGTCATGTCCTCCTTCCCCACCGTCCTGCCGAGTGACAGCGACTGTCCGCGGGTCCTTTGGCGCGTGGACCACAACGCACGCGCCGAGGTGTTCCTCTACGTCGTCAGCCCCACGCGGCCCGACATGACGCATCTCGTCGAGCAAGCCGGCTGGCCGGCGGCTGCCACCGATCCTGAAACCCCCGGCTGGCAAAGCCGCCCCTACACGCCGTTTCTCGACAAGCTCACCGCCGGCACCGTGTGGGCCTTCCGCCTGACCGCCAACCCCATCCACTTCGCACGCCGCAAAGATGGAGAACCAACCAAGCGCACCGCACACCAGACCAGCCACCACCAGCAGCGATGGCTGATCGAGCGCCAAGAACGCTCCGGATTCCGCATCATCGAGAAACCGCCCGAGCGCCGTCTACTGCCGCATGGCACGACACACCAAGGACATGCCCACCACGGCGACCAGTACGAGCTGACGGTCCGCGACCGACGCGACCTGGCCTTCACGAAAGGAAGCGCAACCAAGGAAGCGGTGCGTCTGGTGACCGTCACCTACGACGGCGTCCTCGAGGTCACCGACCCTGCGGCCTTGCGACGCACACTCACCCAAGGTCTCGGCAAAGCCAAGGCCTACGGCTGCGGACTGATGACCCTCGCACCTGCTGCGACGACACAGGGAAGGGCATGACCACCGTCAACGCACGCCCGGCCCTCACACCGCGCAACCTCACGCGCACCAGCGACCGCCTGTCGTTCATCTATCTCGAGCGCTGCACCGTCCACCGTGAAGCCAACGCCCTCACCGCTGAGGACAGCGACGGAATCACCCACATCCCCTCCGCCACCATTGGCACGCTGCTTCTCGGACCTGGCACGCGCGTCACCCACCAGGCCATGAACGTCCTGGGCGAGAGCGGAGCAGCCGTGGTGTGGGTTGGGGAGAACGGTGTGCGCTACTACGCTAGTGGCCGAGCCCTCACCCGCTCTTCTGCACTCGCCGAAGCGCAGGCCACCTGCTGGGCAAACCGTCGAACGCGCCTGTGCGTTGCCCGCGCCATGTATCAACTTCGATTCCCGGACGAGGATCCAGCTGCACTTACACGGCATGAGCTCCTGGGCCGCGAAGGACAACGGGTCAAAGACTGCTACCGCGCGCAGGCGGCGCGAACCGGGCTGGTCTGGCGTGGTAGACAGTTCACTCCTGGAGACTTCACCAGTAGTGACCCCGTCAACCAGGCCATCACTGCCGCCGCCCAGTGCATGTACGGCATCGCCCACGCGGTGATCGCCTCTCTCGGCTGCAGCCCCAGCCTCGGCTTCATCCACTCAGGGCACGAACTCTCCTTCGTCTTGGACATCGCCGACCTCTACAAGACTGAGATCGGCATCCCCACCGCGTTCACCGTCGCAGCCGAAGACGAGACCGATGTCGGTCCCCGCACACGCCGTGCACTGCGCGATCAAATCAACCGCGCCAACCTGCTCGACCGCTGCGTCGCAGACATCAAACAGCTCCTGAAGCCTGGGGGCTCCCGAGCCAAACGTGACCTCGACGGCGACGTGGTCACGCTGCGTACGGACGGAGACCGAGACATTGCCGCTGGCCAGAACTACGCCGAGGCAACTTGGTGACGGTCATCGTCCTCAACAATTGCCCACCGGGACTGCGTGGCTTCCTCACCCGATGGATGTTCGAGATCTCCGCAGGTGTCTTCATCGGAAACCCCTCAGCCCGCATCAGAGACTCCCTGTGGTCGGAAATCGAGCAGTACGCAGCCAAAGGCCAAGCCCTGCTTGCCCACACCACCAACAACGAACAAGGCTTCACCTTTCGCACCTTGGACCATGCCTGGGAGCCTGCGGACCACGAGGGCATCACACTGATGCGCCGGCCAAAGGCCGTGCCATCCACCGTCGCCCCGACCGGATGGAGCAAGGCGTCCAAGCGCCGACGCTTCGGCGGCCGGTAGAGAGGAATCTTGGTAAATGTCCTGGAAGCCTGAATCGATGAAAGCGCTCAAGAAAGTGGCGCAAGCCCCGTAAAACCGCTGGTCGTGAAGTCTGCTCCCCGCACCCGCGGGGATGGTCCCGAGTGGCCGGACTCGCTCTCGTACGTGGACCGCTGCTCCCCGCACCCGCGGGGATGGTCCCGAGTGGCCGGACTCGCTCTCGTACGTGGACCGCTGCTCCCCGCACCCGCGGGGATGGTCCCGAACGCGCCGCCGTTCAACCGGTCAGCGTGGCGCGGTGAACTGCTCCCCGCACCCGCGGGGATGGTCCCTGCCCACCCCTCGCCGGCGGCCGCGGCCGCCTCTGCTCCCCGCACCCGCGGGGATGGTCCCAACGGCGCATCCAGGTCGAGATCCGTCGAGGTCTGCTCCCCGCACCCGCGGGGATGGTCCCCGTTCCACCGGGTTCCAGAGCAGGGCACCCGCCTGCTCCCCGCACCCGCGGGGATGGTCCCGTGTTCCGGCTGGGTGGTCTGGAGGGTTCTTCCTGCTCCCCGCACCCGCGGGGATGGTCCTACCGTGCGGCGGCCGAGGTGCCGGCCCTGCTCCTGCTCCCCGCACCCGCGGGGATGGTCCCGCAGCCGGTTCGCCACCGAACCCATCTGGCCGCTGCTCCCCGCACCCGCGGGGATGGTCCCACGGTTGACAATGCGAACCGAGTAGGCCAACCCTGCTCCCCGCACCCGCGGGGATGGTCCCATGCGGGCGTCCTCTCCGGGCCGGACCGTCCGCTGCTCCCCGCACCCGCGGGGATGGTCCCGGCGAGGTGTCCCTGTGACCACCGACGCGAGCCTGCTCCCCGCACCCGCGGGGATGGTCCCCGGGTCGCACGCCGACCGGCACGGCATGTGGGCTGCTCCCCGCACCCGCGGGGATGGTCCCACCGCTGGGGCGAAGTCGTTCGCCAAGCTGCTCTGCTCCCCGCACCCGCGGGGATGGTCCCGTGGCCCCCTCAGGAACGATGGTGACGGACCGTCTGCTCCCCGCACCCGCGGGGATGGTCCCCGGCTCAGGAGCGCGTACAGGGGCTGGAGCGGCTGCTCCCCGCACCCGCGGGGATGGTCCCTGGGCGTTGTAGCGCGCGAAGACGCTCAACTCCTGCTCCCCGCACCCGCGGGGATGGTCCCGTGCCGTGCTCATCTTCACCAGGCACATCGGCCTGCTCCCCGCACCCGCGGGGATGGTCCCGTGGCGCCGTGCTGGGCACCGCGATCTACTCTCGCTCCCGCTCGTGTGGATGGCCGCCACCGGCAGGGGCTGAACGAATGGCTCGGGCGGGGGATTGGCGGTGCCCAACTGCCGCGGGACGGTCGTTGCGCAACTGTGCGCAACCGACTCGACAGGGGAGGCAGTCGTGACGTTACGGTTCGTCGGGATCGCCCCGAACACCGGAGGCGAGGGATCGCCGACGGTGTGGGTGGAGGAGGGGAGCGCCGATCTGGTCCTGCAGGGCGAGGGAGCCGAAGCGCTCCTGCTGCAGATGATCGGCAGCACCCAGTGGGTGCCCGGGCACGCGATGGGGGTCTCCGCCCATGAGCGGGTTATCCGGATCCCGGCTCGCATGGTGCCGATCGTGAGGGAGGCGTGCGATGTCGCTGAACGAGCTCAACGAGACACCGTTCGCTGACCTGCTCGCCGCGACCCGCCACAGTGCTGTGCATCTGGAGATGCGCGACCAGTACGCGGTCAGCGACGAGGCCGAGGACTATGCCGCCTTTCTGCGCACCGGGGTGGCCAACACCGACCCGTCTCGGTCGTTCTGGCCCGACTGGCTGCCGCTGGTGGCCGACGCTGTGTCCCGCGGGGTGGTGATGCGCCGGGCGCGGATCGTCTCCGAGCCGGTCACCGACTACATCCGCTACGAGCACGCCATCACCGTGCTCAACCTGCAGGCCGGGGAGGACGTGCGCTGGCTGCCCCGCCGCCAGGCCGCCGACCTCGCCCTGCCCGGCGCCGACTTCTGGCTCCTGGACGGCCGCCTCGTGCAGTTCAACCACTTCACCGGCGCCGGAGACTGGGCAGCCAAGGAACGCACCAGCAACCCGGAGACCGCAGCGCTGTGCGCGGCCGCGTTCGAGGCGGTGTGGTGCAGGGCTGTCCCGCACGAGAAGTACACCGTCTGACGGCGCCGGAAGCTCGTGCCCGCCTCCCCGTCCTCCAGCGCCCAGGCCGCCCGCGAGGCCCTCGCCGTGCGCCTGGGCCACCTGGTGCGGGACGCCGGGATCACCGGACGTGAGCTGTCCGCCCGGTGCGGCTGGCACCCCGCCAAGACCTCCCGGATCCTGCGCGCCAAGGCCGCGCCCTCCGACGGCGACCTGCGGGCCTGGTGCACCGCATGCGGCGCCGAGGACCAGGCCGCCGATCTCATCGCCACCGCCCGCGCCGTGGAGTCGATGTACCTCGAGTGGCGCCGCCAGCACCGCGACGGCATGCGCCGCACCCAGCACGACGTCCTCGCCCGCAACGCCGCCGCCCGCCTGTGCCGCGCCTACACCTCCAACGTCATCCCCGGCTTCTTCCAGACCGCCGACTACGCCCAAGCCCTGATGCGCTCCATCACCGACTTCCAGGGCACCCCCGACGACATCCCCGACGCCGTCGCCGCCCGCCTGGCCCGCTCCCGCTTCCTGTACGAGGGAGGCCACCGATTCGTCGTCCTGATCGAGGAGTGGGTGCTGCGCACGAGGATCGGCTCCACCGAAACGATGGCCGGCCAGCTCCAGCATCTGCTCACCGTGATGCCGCTGCCGTCGGTCTCGCTCGGCATCATCCTGCTCGGCGCCGCGCGTACCGTGTGGCCGCTAGAGGCGTTCTACCTCTACGACGACCACCACACCGTCGTCGAGACGTTCACCGCCGGCATCAGCGTCTCCTCGCCGCCCGCACCGACGGGTCCGGCTCCCCGGGCGGTGAGCTCACCGCGCGCAGCACCACTGCTCTGTACGACCCCACCGGACGCATCGAGGCGGAGTTCCCTCTCGATCGCGGGCCCCATGAGTGCCTGGCCAAGGTCGTCCTGGCGTGGACCGGCTCCCCTGGCCTGGAGAGAGCGGACTACGAGCAGATCGCGCTGCAGCTGACGGGCGCTGCCCGCGCGTTGGTCGGCGATGTGCGCCGTGCCGCATACCGGCTCCCGCAGGACCATGCTGCCCGGGTGCTTGCCGAGTATGTTCTGGCCGAGTCTGAACGTCGCCTGTCCGTCCGGCTGGAGGCACCGTGCGCTGTGTCCAGGGCCGGGCCCGGCTCGTGCGTGCCCTGTTCGACCGCCTGGACCGGCTCACCAGCGTCGTCGTCCCGGATCGGCCCGTCAGAGTTCTCT
The DNA here is from genome assembly GCF_042749045.1 of Streptomyces sp. NPDC059008. Taxonomy (NCBI): domain Bacteria; kingdom Bacillati; phylum Actinomycetota; class Actinomycetes; order Kitasatosporales; family Streptomycetaceae; genus Streptomyces; species Streptomyces sp. NPDC059008. Next base: position 40,827 of record NZ_JBHYJC010000037.1, read on the forward strand.
GACCGCCGCAGCAACCACACGACTGGCACGGCGCTCGGCCTGCGGGCCCGGTCTGATGTGACGGGGGGATTCACCGTTGCCGTCGGGCGTCAAGGCTGCTGTGGGCCTCATATACCACTGAGTCGTGATTATGAGTCTGAGTCATAGTTTTAAGCCAAGAGCCCGGGTAGGACGGTTCTGGGCGACTCGTGCGGTTACCCGGTCGGGCTGCAACAGCATCACCGGTGGGCTGTGAACGCCAAGTACGTCGACTGGCGGCCGAGTTGTTGCCGACAGGAGTTGTAGGGGGAGGGCGTGATGCTCCTCACCTCAGTGATGCACAGGCCCGTCTGCGTGAGGATGCCTGGGCTAAACGGGGCGAAAGATGGCGTAGACCTCTTTATGGGGCTTTGCCCATTCCTATGCCACATCTAGCTTGATCGCCCAAGCAAGTAGCCATGTGGAAATAGGTAGTAGTGGAGAAGATGCGTAAAACAAAGTGGAGTGTTCCGACGGTCGCTGCAGTGGTCGCCTCGGGGTTCTCGACGGTCGCTGCGGGCGTAGCGATGACGATGGTGCCTACCGTCGGGAGTGCCGCCAGTGCGAGTACTCCAACGCGCACCGGGCCGGCGGCTGCAGCCGCGGGGCAATCGGCTGGGACGGTCCAGGTGGCTGCGAACGACACAGCGGCGCGGAACTTCAAGGACGCGTTGCAGCAGTTCCGCAAGGACCATGCAGCGGCCCCCGCGAAGGTCAAGGCCGACGCTGTGGCACGGGTGAAGAACCAGATAGCCTCCGGCAAGTTGGCGACCCACCTGCCCGACGGCGCGCACTTGGCGATCGAGCGCGCTCGCGCAGCCGTCGGGCCGGACGGTACTACCCTGGCGATCCCCATCCAAGGTGGGGGACTGCTTTCCGCGAGCGGCCTGACGGTGCAGATCGGCAAGGACGGTGCTCTGCGCAGTGGCGAGTCGCAGTTCAAGCCCACGGGGCCGAATTCTGGGGTGTGGACGGCCTGGATGGACGGTGTCCTCACGCAGCACGTGAGCGCCTCGGGTGACGGCGCGTCATCCCCGGCGACCGGTCCTGTGCCGAAGGCGACCTCGGGTGGTCAGGTCCTGCAGGCGGGCTTCACCTCGGGTGGTCACGTCCAGCAGGCGGGTTTCTGGGACGACCTTAAGAAATGCATCGATGACGACTCGATTCCCGGCTGGGTGATGGGGATCCTCGGGGCGCCCTGCGCGGCCATGGGGCCTGCGTGCGCGGCGGCTGTGTCCTTGTACTACGGCAACGAGGTCCTCACCTGCCTGGGCATGTAGCTGCTCGATCAGAGGCTGGCGGGCACCTTAAGGATTCGAGGTGCCCGGCAGCCTCTGCGCGGTTGGGGCGCAGTCACGGCTTCCGCCCGATCCCTACTTGCAGGTACGCGGTAGTCAGGCGTCCGGGTTGGTGTCCTGGTCGGTTTCACGCTGGAGTAGCCGCTGCAGTGCCGCGACATGTCGGCTGTAGCGGGCCTGGCCCAGTGGGGTGATGCGGAACCAGGTGCGCGGGCGCCGTCCGATCCCACCCTTGCGGATCTCGATGTAGCCCGTGTCTTCCAAGGCGCGGCTGTGCTTGGACACCATCGAATCGCTCAGCCCCGTCGTCTCCCGGACCGTGCGGAACTCTACCCACTGCGGGCCTGCGGCCAGCAGCGCACAGATCGACAGCTTCGGCAGCTGATGGATCACGGGGTCCAGGCCCTCGGATGCGTCGGTCATCGCCGCTGGCTCCCGGTGAGGATGTCCCCACGGATCCCCGCGGCCATCCAGGTCAGGAAGAACGCGATCACGCCCCCCGTGCCCACCGCGACCACGATGGCCGCCCATGCGGCGCCGCTTGACGAACCGTTCAGCCAGCTCAGCCCGAACTCCACCGCCACACCGCCCACGCACACCAGGAAGAACGCCGGGTAGCGCCGACGCAACGACGGGTACACCGCGAACGGCCACACATCCCGCCGATTCATCCCAGAGCGTACGGAGAACATCACGATCAACGCCAAGAACAGCAGACTGCCAACCATGCCGTACGGCAGGTCCGGAATGCCCAAGCGCCGGTAACCGGCCGCCGGGAACACGCTGCCGACCGAAAGCGTCCAGGACACCGTGATCAACACCGGAAACCACCAGCCCAGCCGGACTCGCGCAGCCGAGGCCTGGCGCTGACGAGCCACAACGTCCATGCCTACCCGGTACTCGTCCATCCGCTCGCTCCTCACGCAAAGTCACTTTCCAAGTGGAAAGTACTTTCTGGGCTCATATTTTGGCAACCCGAGAATGAAGAGCCCCAGTGGCGGCGCCGTTGCCATGGGTCACAACAGGACCTCAGCGGTGGCCTTCGACGGTGTCGACCTTGCGTTCGACGACGCCCACGGGCTTGAGGGGCGCAGGAGCAGGCGGACGTTGAGTGCCATCCGCTGGACGCGGAGGGAGAGCGCGCGCGACAGCAGCTGCTGTCGCTCCCGGACGGTGAGCCGGTGTTCCAGGGATATGGCCCGGGCGGCCGAGGTGGGAGTGCCGGCCTTGGGTGTTGTAGACGCCGCCACCGACCTGCTGTTGTTCTGCCACGGGTTCTGCGCTGCCCTGTCCGGCCACCATCGCGCCGAGGACGGTTCGCTGTTCCCGGAACTGGTACGGGCGCGACCCGACCTGGCGCCGGTGGTCGCGAAGCTGACTCAGGACCACAACATGATCGAGCACCGCATCGGTGGATTGCAGTAGGCGGTGGCCGAGTCGACCGACCCAGAGGTGGCGCACCGTCACCTGGAGGGGGTCGAGGCGGTCATGGAGACGCACTTCAAGTACGAGGAGAAGCAACTGGGAGCGGTGCTGGACGGCATGGACGCCGACTTCGACCGCACCGAGATCTTCGGCCCGATTAGCTGAGCCGCGTCCCGGTCGCGCCGCCCACCGACGGCGACCGGGAATCCACCTGGGTTCGAGCTGAACCGCCACCGCCTCGCCCGGGTCCTGAACCGCGACCGCCGGGTTTCTGTGACCGTCCTTGGCTACACCGCCGAGGCCGGTACAAGGCCAGAGGCTGAGTTCGGTGTCCGGGCAGCAGATGTGGCACGCCTCCACGCTGGCCATGAGCGCCTTCATGGCCTGTTTCCGGGAAAGCGCTGAACGGACCCGAGGCGTCACATCTGCTGAATGTGAGGCCTACCGGAGCTGGCGTAGGGCACGCCGCGTCCACATGACCGACGGCTACCGGGCCGGGCGGTCGGCGGCCGTCGTCACACGTTGCACTCGCTGCGTCTGTGTCCGGCACCGTTGCCGGCAGCTGGCCGCGCCCGCTCACGGGTCAGGCGACGGGAGTGGTGGCGCTGGTTGTACTGGGGACAGGACCGGTCGGCCGTCGGTGCCAGGAGGGCGACGGTTGCCGGGCCCGCAGCGCGGAAATGTGCGGTGCGACGACGGCGCGCTGCTCGACTCCGGCGGGTACCGCGCGCTGCGAGGAACGGCAGGCCGACCGCCGCGCCCAGCGCCGCGCAGGCGCGCTGGCCGTCGACGCCGCTCGCCTCTGAATTCTTGGCACCCAGCACGTCTTGTTTCGGCTCATTGTGAACTTGAGGAACCATTTCCCCAGGTGAGAGGGTCAGATCATCTGAAGTGCTTAACGGGGGGCGTGTTTCGCGTGGGTGTTGTGCTGCCTGGGTGGGCGGATGAGATTCTCGATCTCATCGGCGTGTCGTGGCCGAATGTGGATGAGGACGACTACCGCGAGATGGCCACGGCCATGCGGGAGTTCGCCGATGACATCGACGAGGGCGCGAACGAGGCGCATGAGGCCATCCAGGGGCTGGTGGGCTCCGCGGGCGGCTCCTTGGCGGTGGAGGCGCTCAACGCGCACTGGGGCAAGATCAACGGCACGCATCTGAAGAACCTGGGTGAATGCGGCCGTATGGCGGCCACCGCCTTGGACGGCGTCGCGGTGCTCATTGAGGGTGCCAAGATCGGTGCGCTGGTCCAACTGGGCATCCTCGCGGCCGAGGTGATCGCCGCGCAGGCGGCCGCCCCCTTCACCCTCGGGCTGTCCGAGGTCGGCGCGCTGGCTGCTACCCAGGCCACCCGGATGATCGTGAAGCGGCTGTTCAAGGAGGTCTGCCAGCAGGTCGCCGAACAGGTCATCAGCATCGCCCTGACCCCCGTCGAGGAAGCCCTGGGGGCGATGGTCGGCGACCTGGTGGTGCAGCTCGGCGCAAATGCCCTCGGTGTCCAAGACGGCATCGACCTCGGCCGGACGGCCAAAGCCGGCAAGGATGGCTTCAACCAGGGCGTCCAGGATGCCAAGGACTCGGCCAAGTCAGCCGCCGATAACCCTATGGAACTGCTCAGTGCCGGTGGCAGTCGCACAGGAAGCGGGGGAAGCGGCGGAGCAGGAGGCAGCGCGGGCGCTGCTGGCGGCTTCAGCTTCGACCCGGACGAGCACGACCGGGTGGTGACGGGGCTGCAGAGTGCGGGCGGCACGTTCCGCAACAAGGCGGGCGGCAAGATCGGCCGGGCCAGGAGCCACCACGGGCGCACCCGGGGCAAGGATGCCATCGCGGATGCGGCGAACGCGATGCTGGACAAGGTCATCGACGGCATCGAGGACGGCGTGAAGAAGACCGCCAAGCACCTCGACGACAACATGACCCGCGGTGTCAAGCAGATGGCCAAGAACCATCACGACAACGATCGTGCGCTTTCCGACCACTTCAAGGGACTGGGCAAAGACGGCAAGAAGGATCCCAAGGGCCCCAACGGCAGCTCAGGGTCTGGCGGCAGCGGCGGAGGAGCGTCGGCGAACTCGAAAGGCACGCACTCCCGCCGTGGCGATGCGCCGGGTGCCGGTGGCCGCGGCCGTAAGCAGGTGGAGAACCCTCGGGAGGCCGGACGGCCGCAGGACTCGGTCTGCCAGGGCGGCGAGCCAGTCGATATGGCGACAGGCCGCATGTTCATCGATCAGATGGACCTGTCGCTGCCTGGCTCGCTACCCATGCTGTTCAGGCGTTCCTTCGAGTCCGGCTACCAAGCAGGGCGCTGGATGGGCCCCCGGTGGGTGTGCACCTTCGACGAGCGGCTGGAGATCGACGATGAGGGCGTGGTCTACCTCAGCGCCGACCGAACGGCGCAGGCGTATCCGCATCCGACCCCTGGTGAGCCCGTCCAGGCATCGGCCGGTGCACGCCTAGACCTCGACGTTGACGACCTGACGGGCCACTACACCCTGACGGACGTCACCACGGGTCTGGTCCGGGAGTTCACCCGTCAGCCGGATGGCGCGATGGCCCTGCTGACCGGGATACGGGACCGGGCAGGCCACCGCGTCGATTTCAGCTACGACGCCTACGGCACGCCGCTGGACATGACCCACTCCGGTGGCTACCGCCTCCAGGTCACCACGGACGCTGGCCGGATCACTGCCCTGCATCTGGCTGGCGCGAGCGCAGACGGCCAGGACGTGCTCCTGACGCGCTACGGCTACAGCGATGGCCACTTGACGGAGGTCTACAACTCCTCCGGCCGTCCCATGCAATTCGCCAACGACGCTCAGGGCCGGATCCTGTCCTGGACCGACCGAAACGGCACCCGCTACCTCTACACCTACGACGAGCTCGACCGGGTCGTGGAAGAGGGCGGCGCGGACGGCTCACTCAGATTCCACTTCGACTACGGTGCCCCCGACCCGGTCACCGGCATCAAGGTCCACTCCGAGACCAACGCGCTCGGCCACACCACCCGCTACCAGATCAACGAGCACGCCCAGGTCGTCGCCGAGACGGACCCTCTCGGAAACACCACGTTCTTCGAACGGGACGAATACGACTTCCTGCTGTCCCAGACCGACCCCCTCGGGCGCACGACCCGCTTCGAGTACGACGACACAGGCAGCCTCGTCGCCGTCACCCGTCCGGACGGCGCACGGTCCACCGCTGCCTACTTCGGCGATTCGAACCTTCCGACTCTGATCACCAGACCGGGCGGTCTGACCTGGCGGCAGACCTTTGACGAGGCCGGCCGACGCAGCTCGCTTACCGACCCCGCCGGTACCACCACGCGGTACGGCTACGACGAGTCCGGACATCTGGCCTCCGTCACCGACGCTCTCGGCAACTCCACCCGCGTCCGCTGCAACCCGGCCGGCCTGCCCATTGAAGTCACCGACCGCGTCGGAGCCACCAGCCGCTACGAGCGCGACGCCTTCGGCCGCGTCACCACCATCATCGACCAGTTGGGCAGCGTCACCCGGCTGACCTGGAGCACCGAGGGCAGCCTGACCTCGTACACGGCTCCCGACGGAAACGCCGAGACCTGGACCTACGACGCCGAGGGCAACGTTCTCGCGCACACCGACCCGCAGGGCGGGGTCACCACTTTCGAGTACACGCCGTTCGAGACGCTTGCCGCCCGCACCAACCCTGACGGGACCCGTCTCACCTTTGCCTACGACGCCCACATGCAGCTCGTGGCCGTCACCAACCCTCTCGGCCAAACCTGGGAATACACCTACGACGCCGCTGGCCAGTTGATGTCGGAGACCGACTTCAACGGCCGCAGGGTCGGCTACCAACTGGATGCCGCCGGCCAGCTCGTCTCGCGTACCAACCCTCTGGGACAGCAGATCCAGTACCGCTACGACGTACTGGGCCAGCTGGTGGAGAAGAACGCCGACGGAGCCGCCACCCGCTACACCTACGACCTCGCTGGACACCTGCTCCAAGCAACCAGCCCCGACGTCGCCGTGCTCCGCACCGTCGACGCTGTCGGCAACCTGATCACCGAGACCGTCAACGGCCGCACCCTCACCCACACCCGCGACCACCTCGGCCGACGCACTGGGCGGACCACCCCCGGCGGCCATACCAGCTCCTGGACCTACGACCAGGCCGACCGCCGCACCTCCTTGACCACCAGCTCCGGCCGACTTGAGTTCGCCTACGATGCAGCCGGCCACGAGGTCGAGCGCACCCTCGGCGACCATCTCGCGTTGACCAGTTCCTGGGACAGCGAGCACCGCCTCACCGGCCAGATCCTGCGGTCCGAGCATTCGGTGCTGCAACGCCGTGACTACACCTATCGCGCCGACGGCATCCTCACCGGCGTCGAAGACCAGCTCAACGGGCCCCGCACCTTCGACATCGACACCGCCGGGCGCGTCACAGCCGTCCAGGCCGCCACATGGACCGAGCGGTACGCCTACGACCCCGCCGGCAATCTCACCGAGGCGAACTGGCCCGCGGCCGGCCCCGGCAAGGCGGCAGTCGGCACCCGGACGTACGACGGCACGCAGCTCATCACCGCCGGCCGAATCCGTTACGAATACGACGCCGGCGGGCGCACCACTCTGCGCCAGGTCACCCGTCTGTCGAAGAAGCCCGCCACCTGGCGCTACACCTGGGACGCCGAAGACCGCCTCGTCCACGTCACCACCCCCGACGGCGCACACTGGCGATACATCTATGACCCGTTCGGCCGGCGCATCTCCAAGGAGCGTCTGGCGGCGGACGGGAGCACTGCGGAAGAGCGGACCTACTTCACGTGGGACGGCTCGAACCTTGCCGAACAGACGACGTACGCGCCCACCTTGCCCGGTCCCTACAGCATGAGCTGGGACCATCGGGGCCTGCACCCCCTGGCGCAGACCGAGACCATTACGACGCCGGCAACGGCCGACACTCCGCAAGACCAGATCGACCGCCGGTTCTTCGCAATAGTCACCGACCTTGTCGGCGCCCCAACCGAACTCGTCGACACGGCCACCGACACCATCGCCTGGCGCACTGTCCCCACCCTCTGGGGCAACACGGCCTCGGCAGCCGACAGCACGACGAACACACCGCTGCGCTTCCCCGGCCAGTACTTCGACTCCGAGACGGGCTTCCACTACAACCTCAACCGCTACTACGACCCCGAGACAGCCCGCTACGTCACTCCGGACCCGCTCGGCCTCGGGCCCGCCCCCAATCCTGATGCCTACGTCCACAACCCTCACACGTGGTGCGACCCGCTCGGCCTCATGCCGAAGAACCAGGGCAACCCGCTCAAGAAGGAGTTGATGGGCTTGGGCAAGGAGCGAGTCCAACACGTCGCCGACGGTCTCGGCGAGGACGAAAGGCCCCCTGGGGCCTACGCCGTAGGCAAGGATCGGACCACGGGTAAAATCTATTACGGTGACAGCGGCCCGGAAACGGGCCACGAACAATCTGTGCTCGACGCAATGCCTGAGGAATCTCAACGCAAGGACAAAGACAATCGCCCGCCCGGGGTGTGTGCTGAGCCTCGAATGTTCACCAATGCGATCAAGGACGGCGCAGATCCCAAGAACATTGATCTGGTGACCGTCAACACCAAGGGGGACAAGTTTAAGATGTGCGAAAACTGCAGGACGTGGGTTCCCGAATTCGGAGGAGAGGTCCTGACGGGATGAACGGCACACCAGAGCGGCGGGCGCTACAGGAACTGAGGGACGCCCTACCGGGGTCCGCTACCATCGAGGCCAATCCTCTGGACGTGGAAGAAGCCTGCCAGCGATACACCGAAGACGGCTATGAGGTCACCGACCAGCTCCGAGAATTTCTTGAGAGGTATGGTGAGCTCACCCTGGTCCTGAAGTTTCAGACGTCAGAGATGGAGCTCACGACATCCGTTGAAAGAACTCTGAGAAGCACACACGCCACTCCTCGGAACGTTCGAATCTTCAGCAAAGAACTTGGCCAGCGTGTCTTGCTGGTCGGTACTGCATTCGTGACAGAGGAGGCTGTGCTGCTGGCAGAGAACGACGACGTCCTGTTCGTCGGAGACGCCGGGTATCAGCGGATCGCGAATGGTTTTGAGAATGCGATCCGCGCGCTGGCCGCAGGCGACTGGGACAGAACGTTCTTCTGAAACTGAGCAGTCCCTGGTGGCCCACGGCCGCCAGGGACGACCCGACATAATGCGCTACGGATCCAGAGCAAGCCTGGACGCCGCGTCCCTTACCCCGGTAGGTGGCCGCCCAAGGCCAAACGGCGGCTGGCCGGGGTGACCCCCTCGATGATCTCGGCGCGGTCGCCGCGGATGTGTTGGAGCGCGTATTTGAGGGCGCGCTCGGGGTCGACGCCGTTGCTGTAGTCGGCTGGCGCTTCGCTCACCGGGACCGTCCTTGGGCTGGCCTGTGCTCGCCTTCAACCTAGCGCCCCACCGGCCGTGCGGCGGGGCGTAGGGGGTTGCGGTCCTTCGTGTGGGGTTATTCGCTCGTCGGTCACCCTTTCGCGGCCTGCGCAACGGTGGCTCGCTGAGGCGGAGGGTGCGGGCGAGGGTGGTCTTGTCGATGTCGTGGGTTGCTGCGGCTCGGATGGCTTGGTTGCGGCGGGCAACGTGTCCTTGGCGCCGTGCGTCGTCGGCGACGGTGTGCTGGAGGAGGCGTGCCCAGGCGACGTAGGCGCGGCCTTTCCAGTGTCGGAGGGTTCGGGTGAGGTCTCGGGAGGGAGGTGTGGGTGCGGTGCCGGCGAACAACGTCGCCGCGAAACCCCCCGACGTGCGCGACCGCCTCGCCCACGAGCAGGTGGCCCGCGCCGAACGCGACCCTCTGCTGCACCAGGTGGAACTCCGCTGGGAGGCACTCAGCACCGCAGCGGCCTGGCTCGCCGCGCACCACGCCTACGTGGCCACGGTCGACGAGGCCCGGATCGCCATCGACATGTGGCGCGACCACGCCGAAAGCGCCCTCAAGCGACCCATCTTCTGCTCCACGCCCCGCGACGAGATGGCGTACCGCCAGATCCAGGAAGCCGGATACCCCGCCCTGGAGGACGCGTATGCCGCCCTCGACCGGGCACCAGCAGAGTCCGCCGCCCGCCTGCGCGCCGACCTCGACCAGGCCGACCAGCACCGCCGCCAGCTCGCCGCCCAGACCCTCCAGCTGGCCACCGCCTCCGCCGCGTCGGGACGCTTCGCATGACCGGACGATTACATGGGAAGTGCGGCGTACGACCCGGCGTGGTTCTGCGCCATGCACCGGACTCCTGGACGCTACGTGCTGCCCCGGAACATTAGCGAGATCGAGATTGTGGATTGTCCCAGCGGGGAACCAATGGTCTGCAGCAACGGGGAGGTTACTGTTCAGACGACCCCCACATGGGCTGAGTGCAGGCCACCGAGCGCCGTGACGGGCAAGGGCCGCCGGGCTTCCTGACCAGGCCGTGTGATCCGCAACGCGCCCGGTTGCCGCCGCTCGGAAGGCAGGGGATCGCCTTCTCACGCTACACGATCAGATGTCCGGGGCCATGGCGGACATGACACGGGGAGCGTTCGCGGCGGTGGCCGGGGGTGCTGATCCGGCTGCCATCGGACGGGAGTACACAAGGAGCACGCCGAGACCTCGATGCTCGCGCTGCACCTGCTTCAGTCCGCGCTCGTGCACGTCAACACCTACGTCCGCCGGCTTCCGGCCGGTCGGCCGGAGCTGGCGGACGTGCCAGGGGCCCGGGCGGGGGCCGTCACGCTCCCCGCCCGGGCCCCTGAGCTTGGAGGGCTCGGCGCGGCCTATCGGGACAGGCGCAGGTGCCAGCCGTCGGCGCCTTGGGCGAGGGCGGGGGTGTAGGTCTCGGGTGCGGGGCGGCCGGCGCTCTCCCAGGCGGTGAGCCAGTCCCGCAGGACGGCGAGGGACGGGGAGTCGGGGCGGTCGGCGAGGATCGTGCCGTCCTGCTGGAGGACGGCGGCCGTGGTCGCGGTGGAGTGCCCGATGGCCCACAGGTCCGGAGTGAGGCCGGCCATGGTGAGCTGCGGGTCGGCCTGGGTGGCGGCGAAGGTCCGCCAGGATGGCCAGTCGAGTTCGCCGCCGTCGTACGGCTCGGTGTGGGCGTCCTTGAGCAGGCGGGCGAGTGCGGTGCGGGCGCCGGTGTGGAGGTGGTCGTCGCGCTCGCGCCAGGCGATGGAGATCCACGAGGGGGCGGGGGCGCGGTTCTCCCAGTCCACCCACCGGCCCGGCAGGTCGAGGTTGTCCTTCGGGGAGCCGGTCGCCTCGATGTACCCGCCGGTGAACACCGCCTCCACGACCGGCTCGCCGCCGCTCACGCGGACCTTGGCGACCACCGTCATGTTCGGCACGGTCGCGATCGGCAGCGGGGCGACGATCAGGCCGCCGTCGGCGACCTGGTCCACCCACGCCTTCGGCAGCAGCGGCGGGGTGCACCAGGCCACCATCCGGTCGTACGGGGCCCGCTCGGCGAAGCCGGCGGTGCCGTCGGCAACGTGGCAGCGGATGTGGTCGAAGCCGCGCTTGAGGTTCGCCCACTTCACGAGGTAGGCGTCGATGTCGAGGCTGGTCACCGCGCCGGTGGGGCCGACGATCTCGGCGAGCAGGGCGCCGGAGTAGCCGGAGCCGGTGCCGAACTCGGCGACGTTCATGCCCGCCTGGACGTCGAGGGTGGTGAGCTCGCGGTGGATCACGACCGGGTTGGAACGGTGCAGGGTGGCGCCGCGGCCGTCGTGGTGGGTGTAGTGGCGTTCGGGGACGGACTGGGCGACGTCGGCGACGGCGGTCACTGCTCACTCCTTCGAGGGGCTACGTGCACTCGTATACGGGCAACTGCTCCGGGCGGGTGAAGGACACGCGCCCGGCGGCTCGTCGGCGGGGTCAGATCGTCAGGGCGGTGTGGTGGTGCCATCCGGCGGCGGTGTACTCGCCGACGGGGCCGTGGCCGGGCAGTTCGGCCCAGGCGTGGTACTCGACCGGCGGCGGCGCGAACCGGGCCCCAGGTGCCAGTCGAGGCGACGGCCGAGCAGGGCTTCGGCGAGCACGGCCCCGAGGGCGGTCTCCATGCAGGCGGTCCGGCCCGGCCACCAGCCGGCGGTGACCACACCACCGCCGCGAAGCTCCTCACCTCCGCCCAGGCCGCGATCGAGCACGCGCCGGCCCTGCCGGGGCAGTCCTGGGCGAGCCACTACAGCCACGGCCGGTGGGCTCACGAGTCCGGCATGATCCACGCCAAACTCGGCGACCTCACCGCCGCCGAGGAACACCTCCACCTCTCTCTCGACATCCACGGCCTCGACCGCAAGCGCACCCGGGCGATCGTGCTCACCGACCTCGGCCACGTCCAGCTCAAGCGCGGCAACACCGAGACCGCCCTCGCCACCTGGAGCGAGTTCCTCGACTGCGCCGACGGCGTGCAGTCCGTACGGATCAACGACGGCCTGACCAACATCGCCGCCCGCCTGCCCTCGATCCCCGACAGCCCGGCCACCGCCGAGCTCGGCGAGCGCATCGCCGCCCGCGCGAGAGGCGCCCGTGACCACCGCCCGGCAGACCGAGAACCCGGCCACCTGGGACGACCTGTTCGTCCGCGACGTCGACGAGCAGCCGGTGCAGTTCGTACGGCCCGCCGACACCGACCGCCCGACCTGGTCGCTGTACGAGGCCGCGGTCTACCGGGGCACCGTGGCGGGCCGAGTCGGACGGCGGACGGCCGCTGTGGCGGGTTCAGGGCAGCCGGGAGGCCCACCGCGACCTGGACGACGCGATCCGTTCCCTGCGGCGCCCGTCGTCGTGGACCCGCGAGCGCGAGCAGGTCGCCGCCTGGGCCCGCCGCCTCCTCGCCGACGAGACGCTGCTGGCCGTCGACGTGGAGACGACCGGGCTGGAGGACGCGTACGCTGTGCAGGTCGCCGCCGTCGACCGCCGGGGCACCGTGGTCTTCAACGAGTACGTGCAGCCGAACGCCCCTCTGGAGCCGGCCGCCGTAGCCGTGCACGGCATCACCCCGGACCGCCTCGCCCAGGCCCCCGTCTTCGCCGAGCTGCTGCCCCGCCTCACCGACGTCTTCCACGGCACAACCGCGGTCGCGTACAAGATGGACTTCGACCGCGGCGTCATCGAGCGCGAGCTCCACCGCCACCACGGCGACCCCGCGGCGGCGGACGCGTGGCTGGCCCGGGTCCGGGAGGACGCGATGGTGCCGTACGCGGTCTGGCGCGGGCTGTGGTCCGTCAAGCGGGGCGCGTACCGCAACCAGCCGCTCGGCGGCCCGCACGACGCAGTCGCCGACGCGCGGCTCCTCATTGCGAAGCTCGAGATGGCCGCAACGCCGTCCACCTCACCCTGGTGATCTTCCCCGTCCGCGAGCAAGGGCCAGAGCAACACACGCGGTTACTCTCACAGATCCGCCACGCCCGCGGGCTGCTGACCGACCCGGAGAACACGATCACCTCGATCGCCAAGCTGCTGGGGTCTCCCGCACCACGATCTACAAGTACGTGCCGGAGCTGGCGGCCGGGAGGGACTCCCTGAGTGCCGCTTCGCCCACGACGGCACTGCCTGGGCCTCGTTGAGCGCTGCACCGAGGAAGGCGAGGGGCGTGGACCAGGTCCACGCCCCTCGCGGTCTCTCCGGCTGACCCGGTGAAAATTTCTCAAATTCATGGGACCGCCCAGAGAGATCGCGGCACCCCAGCGTCGACGATCCAAGATCACGTCGAGTCGCTTAATTTGTTCGTCTTAGTTTGTAGTCTTACAGGTTTCTTATAGAGACATCCTAGATTAGTGATTCGTATGGCGCTTGATGAACCGTCAAGTCGGGCTCTCACGGCGCGAGAATCGGCCGTGCGCTATGTGCAGGTATGCGGCACTATTAGGGCATGACGACGACGGAATCAGGGAGCAGTCAGCCGCCGGAGGACCAGCAGATGTCCCAGGCGCGAACCATCGAACTGCTCCTTGAGCGCTCCCAGCGGAAGAACCGCACAGTCCCCATTCGGAGGGTCCTGCTTCAGCAGGGTGAGCCTGGCTCAACGGCGGCTGGCCCCTTGAAGAGCTTGGTGAGCGGCAAGAAGGAGCGGGCGCTCGATCTCTACCTCCTGTTGGCCGCTGTCACGGGAGGTACGGACCACTCGGCCACCGACTGGTCGACGACCTGGGCCCGGTGCGTCGACCTCCATGACGAGAAGACGGGGGGCTCGGCGGTGTCGCGAGCGTGGAAGACGCTGCGGGATCTCCGCCTGATCGCCACCGAGCGGGGGGCCGAGCGCAAGACCAAGGTCACCAAACTCCTGGAGGACGGGACGGGCTCCCCCTACATCCCCCCGGGCAGCGGGGATCGCTATTTCCAACTGCCCTTCGAGTACTGGGAGAACGAGCTGCACAACCGGCTGACGCTCCCCGGCAAGGCGATGCTGCTGATCTCTCTCAGCCTGCGCAAGGAGGAGTTCGCGCTGGTTCAGAAGAAGATCCACGACTGGTACGGGCTCAGCACGCAGACGATCGGTAACGGAGTTCAGGAACTCCGAGACCACGACGTCCTCGAACACGTCGGTGAGGAGTGGTACGACACGCTCCACACCAAGAGCGGCAGGGGCGTCCGCCCCCTGTACTCGCTGATACAGCCGTACCACCACCGCGGGCTGACGCCCGCCGACAAGACTCCCGCCGCGCAATAAGCGCGCGGGCACTCCGGAACCGCACCGCTCACCTGGTTGGCACCTGAAGCGGTGCGGTTCCCTCAGCCACCGACGTAGATCGGCAGATTAAGAGGCACAAGAAGTGCAGTTCGAACGTAACCCATCCGATGACCACCCGCTTTCACCGCGTCGCCGGAAGATCTGGCTTGTGGTGATCGGGGTGGTGGTGCTGACCAGCGTCGCCTGGGTTCAGCCGCAGTACATCGAGGCGCTCGGCACCTGGGCGGCCGTGATCATCGCCGCGATGACGGCACCTGCACAGCGGCCTCCCGTGTGGCGCCGGCGTGGTCTGAGCATCATCGGCTCACCCGCCTGATCGCAGGCACACGGTTGGCAACGGACGCCTTCTCGGCCGAGGGGGCGTCCGCTGTCGCAGGTATCGGCATAACTGTGACACTGACAGCTGGTCAGGATCCGCCGTAAAGACCGGATATGGGGAGCGTATCCGGAGTCCAGACGCCGGCCGCGATGAGGCCCTGCAACCGGCAGAGGGGCTGAGTGGTCTCGGTGGGTGTGAACCTTCCTCTGTCCCGGTCCGGTACCGGCCAGCGTGGCCTGCGCCTGTGGCACGTCTGGATCGTCCTGCCCGCGGTCTTCGCCACCGCGATCGCCGTGGCCGCCGGCGCGTTCTTCGCCGGCTGGGACCTCCTCGGCGCCCAGGGCCTGAAGCACGAGCGCCAGCTCAGCGCCACGACGCTGTTCGATCTGGTGAAACTGTCCTTCGGGGCGGTCGCCGGAGCGGGCGCCCTGGTGGCTCTGGTCGTGGCCTACCGCCGCCAGCGGGTCGATGAGGACGGCGCCCTGCGGGAAGCCACCCGGCTGCACACCGAGCGGTTCACCACCGCCGTATCCCAGCTAGGCCAGGAGTCCGCCGCGGTCCGCCTCGGCGGCGTGCATGCCTTGGCCGGCCTCGCCGACGACGCCCCTACCCCCGCCCTGCGCCAGACCTGCATCGACGTCCTGTGCGCCTACCTCCGCCTGCCCTACACCGCCAAGGCCGATCTCCCGGTAGACGACGCGGATGCACTCCACGGCTACCTGGCCCTGCGAGAGGTCCGGCACACGGTCATCCGCCTCATCCGTGACCACCTCCGCCTCCGCTACGGCCACTCTCACTCGTGGCAGGGGCATGACCTGGACTTCAGCAACGTGATTTTTGACGGTGGAGACTTCTCGCGTGCGGAGTTCTCCGGCGGCACGGTCACCTTCAACGGCGCGGAGTTCCCTGACGGCACGGTCACCTTCAACGGCGCGGAGTTCTCCGGCAGCACGGTCACCTTCGACGACGCGAAGTTCACCGGCAGCACGGTCACCTTCGACGACGCGAAGTTCACCGGCGGCACGATCTTCTTCATCGACGCGGAGTTCACCAGCGGCAGGGTCACCTTCGGCGACGCGAAGTTCTCCGGCAGCACGGTCACCTTCGACGACGCGGAGTTCTCCGGCGGCATGGTCACCTTCAAGGGCGCGGAGTTCCCTGACGGCACGGTCACCTTCAACCGCACGAAGTTCACCGGCGGCACGATCTTCTTCGACGTCACGGAGTTCACCGGCGGCACGATCACCTTCACCAGCGCAGAGTTCACCGGCAGCAGGGTCGGCTTTATCCGCGCGAGGTTCACCGGCGGCACGTTTGACTTCATCAGCGCGGAGTTTGCCGACGGCACGGTCAACTTCAACGGCTCGGAGTTCGCCGGCAGCACGGTCACCTTCGACGGCTCGGAGTTCGCCGGCAGCACGGTCACCTTCAGCCGCGCGAGGTTCACCGACGGCACGGTCACCTTCGACGGCTCGGAGTTCGCCGGCAGCACGGTCACCTTCGACCGCGCGGAGTTCTCCGGCGGCGCCGTGGGCTTCTCCGCAGCGCGGGGTAACGCGCCTGATGGCCTGCTGCCGCCACCCGGCCAAGCCCTGCCAACGGGGCTGAGCGTCCCTGCGGTGTGGCACGTGATCAGGCCCTGACACGCACGCCACCTCGTCGACCACATGGGCCGGAGATCGGTCACACCCTGTCTGGGCACCCCGCTGGCCACGGCGGGCCCCTACATAGGACCGTCGACCGCGATGGTCTCCGCTTCGACGTCTCGGCGTTTAAATGCCCCCCAGTCTGGCAAAGACCGTGCGGGCCCCCTCCGCGGGGAAGGAGGCCCGCACGGCATCGATGACCAGGATCATCGTCAAGGGGCGGCGGTAGCAGTGAGAATCTCGCCGTCGATCCGCACCCGCTGGCCGCCACTTGCGGCTGGCAGGTGCACGATCACACGCAGACAGTCCATACGGTCATCCTGCGGTCACCCAGTCTGCTGGGTCGCAGGCTCCCGATCGGCTCCTTCAGGGGCTTGAAGAAGGTATCTGGCCAGCTCATGAGGGTGACTACCCGGATGCCCCGCAGCAGGCACCACATCCTGGTCCCGTAGCCGGGCCCGCGTACCAGTCGGCTGATGTCAGGTTCCACCCAATAGCGCACGCGGGCGCGGCGGGCCAAGCGGCGAGCCAGAGCGGGACCCCAGTCGTTGTCCATGGACATGTAGCACAGCGCGAAGACGAGCCAGTCGATGTCCTTGTCGCTCCAGGTGGTGGCAACAGTACGCAGAATCCGCCGGAGCGCTGGCGGGTCACCGTCGGCGGCCCGAAGCTGCGCGATCACCTCCTTTTCACGAGCTTTGCCAGCAAGCCGGTCGGGATCGGGCTCGCAGTGCTGCAGCTGTGCGTGGGCCTGGTCGACGGTGGCGATGGCTTCCCTGACGGCGGCATCCGCAGCGTCGCGATCGGCCTGGTCCAGTTCAAGCGAGGTCAGGCGGTCCCGCAGGGTGGTCAGTTCGTCCCGGTACTCGGCCAGTTTCGTGTCGCGGTCGGTGAGGTCCTGTTGGTGAGCCTCGGCGCTCGTGGTGAGGGCGTGACGCAGTTCGGTGATGAGCCGCTGAGCTTGGGCGAGCTCTTCGTGGGCTGCGGCATGCACCGCGGCCTCCCGCCGTCGCCGCCCGGCCTGGGCTGCCCCTTTTCGGCGCTGCTGCCGGAGGCGACGCTGGTCTCGGCGATGCCGGGCCTGCAGCGTCTCCAGCCGTTGCTCCAAGGCATAGCAGCGTTCGGCTGCAGTTCGGCGCTCGTCCGCAAGTTCGGCCAGCAGCCCGTCCCGGTCCGCCTGCACCTCGGCTGCCGTGCGGCTCACAGCGTCGTACCGGGCACGCTCCTCCTGGAGCCGCTGCGCAGGTGCATTCTGCAACTGGAGGCTGGCCAACAGGCCCAAGGCTCTGTCCCGTTCGTCATCCGGGATAGCTGAGTAGCCTTCGCTTCCCTTCACCGCCGCGTTGTAGCCCTCGCAGAACAGACGAAGGCTGTCCTCCGTGGGCAAGCGCTCGCCGAGCATCCAGGGGCGCACCGTGGACTTGTTCACCCCCAGACGCGGCTGGGACTGCCCGCGGACGCCGGTGTCGGCCTCCTTGCAGGCTTCATACAGCGACCTTCACGGGCTGCGCTCAGCCAGCACTTGGTGCAGCCACTCCAGCAGTTCCCGCCGCTCTCCCGTCGCCTCCGGAGGTACCGGCGGCCACTTCGCCTCACTCACCAGCCCGCCCCTTGCTTCTCTCCCCACGCCGCGGTGCACGCCCGGATGCACCGCGGCTGACCTGCGGCGCATCGCCTCATGCGACGTCGCATCCGGGGCTGTTACCTGGTCTTGGCACCAGCATGGGCTCTTTGATGAGTGCTACGGGCCCGAACGTCCTAACCGGTCCCGAGCGGTCCGAGCGGCCGCAGCCTCGCTCCAACGCTCTCGCCCGAGGGCGGGTCTGCTTCTCACGGCAGCACTGCCGGAAACGCGTCAACGAACCGCGAGAAGAAATCCAACCGGCCGGGGACCCGGTCTCTGCCGCTCGACCACGAGACACCTCTCCATGTTCGGCAGGCGCCGCCGGACGAACCGGGCTTGCGGGGCTAACCCCGCGCCGGCCCAAGGTCACTCACGTCCATTCACGGCATGCTGCTGCATGCCACGAACGAAGGTGTGTCATGTCTATTGCAAGCATCGATCCGGCTGGCTCCCAACCGCAGTCGCAGTCGGCGGCGCCGTCGGAAGCTCTGCAGGAGGAGGCCCCTGGAGTTCGCTCGCCAGGGCAAAACTCCCTCGGCTGGGCGAAGCTGGCGCTGTGCACGCTGTGCATCGTCGCCGGCGTGGTCATCGGGCTGACGGGTCACGCGTATCTGGGCGGCGCCCTCATCGGCGCCGGCGCAGTGGGCGGAGGCATCAAGGCCATCCAGGTGACCGTCAACTTCCGCTTCCGCCGGTAGGGGAGGAGCGGCGTCCCGTCGGCCTGCATCGGGCCGACGGGACGCCGCAAGAGCGGTGCCATCGGATGCCTATGCCACGTCGCGATGTGCCAGCCGTGCCCATAACGTCGGCGGCAGAACCGCCTCCGATGGGCGGGAAGAGGCCGGGGCGCACTGTCCTTCGCACGTCGGTGCGCTCCGGCCGCCACACCACCCCGAATCTCCTTGCGCTACACCGGCTCGTACTCGACGTCGGTGTCCTCGCAGGTGGTGGCGAGTTCGCGGAGGGTGTCGCGCTCGGCCCGGTCGACGGTCAGGGCCCACCGGAGTTTGGTGGCTGTCCAGTCGGCGAGGTAGGTGCACTGGGCGTCGTCGGCCGGCGGCATCCACTCGGCGGGGTCCTGGTCGGCTTTCTGCCGGTTGGTGCGGGCGGTGACGGCGACCAGGGAGCGTTCGGCGCCGAGGTCGTTGGCGTAGGCCTGGCGCCGGGCGGCAGTCCACTGGGACGCGCCGCTGTCCCAGGCTTCGGCGAGGGGGACCATGTGGTCGATGTCGAGGCCGGAGGGGCCTTCGACGATCTGGTCGTCGTAGTACGACCGCCAGGTGCCGCCGCTCAGCTTGCAGCGGGGGCCCTCGGTGGGTGGGGTGGTGGCTTCGTCGATCAGGACTTCGTTGCGGGTGTTGCAGCCGTCCTTGTCCTCGTCGATCCAGTGGCGGAACTTGGTGCGTTCGTAGCCGTCGCGCACTTCGGCGGCCTGGGGGAGGGCTTCGATGGCGTCGTGGAGGCTGAGGGTCTCGGCGGCATGCGCCGGTGCGGCGGCGGTGGCCAGGGGCAGCAGGGCGAGGGCCGCGGCGGCGAACGCGCGGGCAGTCGTCGTGATCATGGTGTGTTGATATCGCCGGATCAGCGGCCGCCGAGGGCGGATGCGGATGGCGGTCACTCGGGGGAGTGGCAAGTCATACCGGGGCCGCCAAACCTCGGGTCCCGGCCGAGTTGCAGCTGCGCTGGTCGCATAGCCTCAGCTGATGAGGGGCGGGATGAGGGAAGAGCCGGTCGTCGCATCCGTCGCGTATACGGCTAAGTGCGAGAACTGCGGCGCGCAGCTGGAGTGCTGGGCCACGCAGGCCTTGGTCGCCGGAACGTTGCGCTGGGATGTGGAGTCCACCTGCGCGGGGTGCGGAGAGGCGACAGCCGCCTGCGGCCACGATGTTCCCCACCAGCTGCGGGATCGTCTGCTTGCTGACCTCGGGCCGGCCAAGCTCCGCCTGACGGACGTACCGGTCCGCCGCGTCGTGGTCATGAGGGTGCTGCGCGCGCAGCTCGGCACTGACCTGGCGAACATTGCGCTCCTCACGGACCAGGTCCTGGCCGGGGCCTACGCAGGGACGCTGCCGGAGGTGGAACACCTCGCCCGCACGCTGCGCAGCGCCGGCATCGCAGCGGTGGCGGTGGCTCCTGAGGCGCGGCCGACGGCTCAGTCGGTGCCGGGGCCGAAGGCGCCGTGGGGGAGTGGTGCGCGGCGGAGGTCGGCGTAGGCGCGGACGGTG
The DNA here is from genome assembly GCF_042749045.1 of Streptomyces sp. NPDC059008. NCBI lineage: Bacteria > Bacillati > Actinomycetota > Actinomycetes > Kitasatosporales > Streptomycetaceae > Streptomyces > Streptomyces sp. NPDC059008. Next base: position 61,081 of record NZ_JBHYJC010000037.1, read on the forward strand.
ACGCCGGCCCGGCCGGGGGTGCGCCAGGGGGCGGAGGGGCCGCTGGAGAGCCACAGTCCGCCGAGCGCGGAGGCGGCCTGGGCGGCGGTTGCCTCGTCGGCTGCCGTGATGTCGATGACGACCAGGCCCGGCTCGCTCAGATGCTCCTCGGAGATGTTCACGGCTGGGTAGACGCTGGCATCGGCCCGGGGGTTCTCCCCGACAGCGGATGTCACCCGGACGTGGGTGTTGCCGGCTTCACGGGCCCCGAGCGCGACGTAGGGCGGCGCTGGCTGCAGTGGGATGCCAGCCTCGAATCCTCCGATACCTGGACTCCAGGTATCGGTAATAGGCCATAAGCAGAGCAGGTCTGCTGTGCACGATTCCGTGAGAATTGGCTGAATCGCAAGGCGCAGTCACGTCGAGTCGGGTGCAGGTGTGTATGGCCGTTGCGGCAAAGCACCTGACGAGGAGGCTGCATCGACTCGACGAAGTCACGAAGCGACGAAGGAAGCGATAGCGGATATGACGTGATGTGACCACTGAATCAAGTTCCCTTTTGAGTCATGCCAGGGAAATCGCTTGCCGGGGAGTCATGGGCTGGAAAATATGGCGCGAGTGATGGTCAATGTGGCCCCCGTGTGGAGCTTCATTGGTTGAGGTGCAAGGACAAGGGGGAAGTCTTGAAGAAATCTCTTGCAGTCGCCGCCGCGTGTATCTCCTTAGGGGTGCCGTCGGTCTTTTTGGCGCAGCCGGCGAGTGCTGATTCGCGTGTCATGACTGATGGCACGGTGGGAGGCTGTAAATATAAGGCCATTGCGCCTGGCCCTCTGGTGCAAGGTGGAAAGGTGCTCTATGGGGTAGGTGCCGTAGAGAGCCTCTCGATCTCATCTTCGAGGTGAGCTCGCAATGGCATCAAGCCGAGATGGAAATTTCGGCTTGATGCATCAACGTTTTCGCCTTCTTTGAAGTAGAGGCTGGGCTGGTTCCCGCTGTGCAGGTACGCGGAGATCCCCTCGGTGTCGCGGCTCATGGGGCGCTGCAGCGCATCGCTCCAGAACTTTGCAACCCGAAGTGGGTCCCTGCATTCGATCGTCAGCCAGCGGAATTCAAGGCTTGGTGAGGCCAACCCAGCGAGGTGGCCAGGCGGGTCGAGTGGCTCTTGAGGCGTGATCACTTGAATCTCGACAGGAGCCGTGATCTCCACCCCGCCCAGAGCCGCGGCGTTCGGCATCACCGTGCCCCGTACCTGCACCATCGCGCCGTCTTCAAACTGAACCGGGCGTGGTCCTCCGAGTACGACCTGCGCTGTACCGGTGCCGTCGCTCACGAGCAGGAGCATCTCGGTTTCCCTGAGACCGCCCTCGCTGTAGTGGCCGCGAATCTCTACCCGCTTGCCGACATACTGCGGAACATCCTTAGCGTCGATCGCTTCCATGGCGTCCACTATCGGGGGTCCGGTCGTGCAGGACTAGCCAGTCCCCTGGTGGGGTTTTGGAGCTGGGTGCCGCCTGGCAAGGACAACACCTGCACCTACTCCGCCGGCCCGCTTGGCGGGCAAGGGGTGCGCGGCGGAGGTCGGCGTCGGCGCGGACGGTGACGCCGACCCGGCCCGGGGTGTGCCAGGGGCGGAGGGGCCACTGGAGAGCCGCAGTCCGCCGAGCGCGGAGGCGGCCTGGACGGCGGTTGCCTCATCGGCTGCCGTGTTGTCGATGACGACCAGACCCGGCTCGCTCAGGTGCTCTGGGGAGACTTCATGCACGGGCAGACGCCTGCCGCCGGCCGGAGGTTCGTCGAGACCGCGGACTTCACCCGTACGTGCCTGCGCCGCACCGCGCCGTGCCGGCGGTCGAGCCGCTGCTTCGCGAAGCACGGTTCGTCGGTTGACGTCCCCCAAAACTGTGGGTAGACCCAAGGAGCCTGACACTGGCTCACTGACCTGGGGGTTCCATGTTCCGCACGCGCCTGGTGGCCGTCGCCTGCCCTGTCCTGCTGCTGTCCGCGGTCGCGTGCACACCCGCCACCCCTCACGACGATGCGAAGCCGTCGGATGCGCCGACCGAGACCTCCCCCGAGGGCACGATCGGCAAGGTGTCCCTCACCGAGGTGATAGGTCGGTTGAAGGTGGCCCGGGAGTCCCGGGCCGGGTACGAACGCGACAAGTTCCGGCTGTGGGTCGACGCCGACAATGACGGTTGCGACACCCGCAAGGAAGTCCTGCTGGACGAGGCCGTGGTCAAACCCCGGCAGGGCAAGAACTGCCGGCTCACCGGCGGCAAGTGGCGCTCCGCCTACGACGGCAAGATGCTCACCAACGCACGCCAGCTCGACATCGACCACGTCGTCCCGCTCGCTGAAGCCTGGGACTCGGGCGCCTCGAAGTGGACCGCTGAACGCCGCGAGCATTACGCCAATGACCTGGATGCCGAGCGCAGCCTCATCGCGGTCAGCCTGGGCTCGAACCGCTCGAAGGGCGACAAGGACCCGGCCGAGTGGATGCCGCCAGCAAGGGACGACACCTGCGCCTACGCCACCGACTGGGTCGCCACCAAGCTCCGCTGGAAGCTGACCGCCGACCGCGCCGAGGTCAAAACCCTGCGTACAGCCGCTGGCGGATGCAAGAACGCGCGGGTGACGTTCCAACCGGCCGCGTAGATCTCTCCTCTCTGCTTCCAGTGGCGCCGCATCCGGCAAGAGTCCCGACTCCTTCGCCTGCGGGGGCGGGACCGGTGGCGATCGGACGGTGGGCGGTCCACGTGGCCGATTGCCTAGGCGGTAACTCCCCGATCATGGCTCCTCGGCCATACTGACGGTATGTCCTCGTCGCTTCGCCCTCCGGCACCGCGCCCTTGCGAGAGCTGCCCCTATCGCCGTGACGTGCCCGCGGGGGTTTGGGCGGACGAGGAGTACGCGAAGCTCGCCCGTTACGATGCCGACACTCCCTACCAGCCCACAGGCACGTTCCAGTGCCATCAAACCGACGCCGACGGCCATTCCCGGCGTATCTGCGCCGGCTGGGCCGGGTGCCACGAGGGTGAGGATCTGCTGGCACTGCGGCTGGCAGTGCTCGGGGGCTCTATGGACCCCGCTACGTACCGGGCCGTGGTCGAGTACGAGTCGCCGGTACCGCTGTTCCCTTCGGGCAGTGCCGCCGCTGCCCATGGGGCAGCGGGGATCCCCACGCCGTCCGACGACGCCCGTCGCGTGATCAACAAGATTTCTCGCACGCGCGGAGATCTTGTTCAGTGAGCCGCCGTGATCACGAGCGGAGCCATATGAGGAGTGCGACGGCCGTGACAGTGACGAGGAAGACGCACCCACGCTTGTCATAGCAGGCGGCGACGCCTCTGAACTGTTTAATCTTGTTGATCGCGCGCTCGCCCGTATTCCGGGCTTTGTGTGCACGGTCGCGCGGGTGATCTCCAGCCGCTCCAGGGTGCGTTCGTCGGCACCGAGTTGGCCGCTGAGCTCGGCGCCGACGCCGGGCCCTGGACGGGGAGGCTGCCTTCATCGGTCGCAGCAACTCCGGCCCGGTATCGCCGAGCACCTCGCCGCTGTGCCCGATGCAGCCTTGGTTTACGGACGTGCAGTGATGATGTCGGGGTCGCCCAGCGCGCGGTGGGCGAGCTCCAGCACGTTTTTGATCACCTGGTCGGTGTCGATGTCTTCCTGGCGTGAGATGAGGTCGTCGAGGAGTCCGTCGGTGGCGTGGTAGACCATGCGGAAGGCCACGGCGGGGTCGAGTGCTTGGAAGGCGCCGGCCTGTGCGCCTTGGGTGACGAAGACGCACATGAGGTCGATGACGCGCTGGTTGGCCTGTTTGCATAGTTCAAGCGACTTGGCGTTTGCCGATCCGTAGACGATGCGGTGAAGTTCGGCGTTGCGTACGGCGTGGTCGATGAGGGTTGCCATGAGCCGGTCGATCGTCAGCCACCAGGCTGCGCCCTCGTTCAGGATGCTCTGGGTGGTGGTGACGATGGCGTCGACGTATCGCTCCCACAGGGCGCCGAGCAGATGGTCCTTGGAGTCGAAGTAGAGGTAAAAGGTGCCTTTGCCGATGCCGGCGGCTTCGGCGATGGCTGTGATGGTGACCTGCTTGAAGCCGATGGTGCCGAAGACCTTCTCGCCCGCGCGCAGGATGTCGTCTCTGCGGTCCTCGGGGCTCTTGGTAACCCGCTTGCGTCGCGTTTTGGCTGTCATCGCCGCCCCTCCTGGCTGCCGGTGTTGTGTCGGCCCGGCCCACTGTATCTGACTGACGGCCGGTCATGACCGTTGACCGACCGCCGGTCACCTGGTTGACTGACGGACGGTCATTGGCATGATCGGGTGCCGTCAGGTGCCGACAGTGCCCATCCATGTCTCGGTAACGGTGAGGACGAAATGACAGCCGAGCAAGTCGCAGAACCCACCAAGACGCACAGGGCCGTCAAGAGCAGCGGGCGGTTCTGGGCCACCGCCTACACCCTCCTGCTGTTGCTGACGGGAACCAATCTCCCTACCCCGCTCTACCGCGGCTACCAGCAGGATTTCGGCTTCTCGCCGCTCGTCGTGACGCTGATCTTCGCGGTCTATGTGGCTGCGCTGGTTCCGTCCTTGCTGATCTTCGGCCCGCTGTCGGACGCGATCGGGCGACGCAAGGTGTTAGCGCCGGCGGTGTTTGTCGCCGCCCTCGGTTCCCTGCTCTTCGCCCTGGCCGACAGCACCCCCTGGCTGTTCGCGGCGCGAATTCTGCAGGGACTTGCGGTCGGCGCCGCCTCCGGGGCGCTCACCGCGGCCTTGAGTGAACTCGAACCGCGGGGGGACCGCCGTCGAGCCGCCCTGGTCTCCACAGTGGCATCGGTGGGCGGGCTCGGGACGGGACCGTTGGTGGCCGGGATCCTGGCTCAGTACGCACCGGCTCCGCATGTCCTGCCCTTCGTGGTCGAAATCGTCCTGCTCATCCCGGCATTCATCACGATGGTCACACTGCCGACGGCCCGTGCAGCCACGAAGTGGAAGCCCCGGCGGCCGTCGATTCCTGCCTCCGTGCGCGGCGTCTTCGGCACCAGCGGAACCGCCAGCTTCCTCGCCTTCACCGTCGTCGGGCTCTTCCTGAGCCTGGTACCGACGTACGTCACCAAGCTCTCGGGAAGCAGCAACCTCGCCCTCGGCGGTGGCGCCGTGACCTTGATGCTCGGGTGCTCCTGCCTGGCACAACTGCTCGCGTACGGCAAGCCGGCCCACCGTCTCCAGATCACCGGCCTGGCACTGCTGGCCGTCGGCCTGGTCCTGCTCGCCGTCGCCGGCGGACTGTCCTCCCTCGCCCTGCTGCTGGTCGCCACAGTGATCGGGGGAGTGGGCCAAGGGCTCGCCTTCCTGGGCAGCATCACCGAGATCAACCGCTTCGCTCCAGCAGACCGGCACGCCGACGTCATCTCCAGCTTCTACGTGATCGTCTACCTGGGTGTGGGCGTTCCCGTGATCAGCGTCGGCTTCCTGGCCGCGGTGACGGGGCTGTTGGGCGCCGTGCAGCTGTTTACTGCCGTCGTCGCCGTGCTGTGTCTGATCGACCTGGTGGTACTGGCCCGCGGCCGCAACAAACTCGCCGAAGCGGCAGTGTCCGGCGCCTGAGTCCCGTTCCGTATCACGCACAGCCCGAAGGACAACGATGGACACCAAGACACTGGCCGACGCGTACCAACAGCTACTCCTTGCCGCGGAGAGGATCACCGAGTCGACCCCGCTCGCCGCGTTGGAGCGGTCCGATGTCGACTGGCTGCTGGCCCATATCGCGCTCAGCGACCGCATACTGGCCACCGCGGCCCGCGACGTCCTCGCCGGCATCCCGGTAGTGATCGACAACCAGGCAGCAATGGACGACGACAACATCGCACAGCTGATTGGCTCCACCACCTACGTCCAGCGGATCGACGCGGTACGCCGAAACGGGGCGGAATTCGCCGACCTCGTCCGGCAGGTCCCCGAGCGGACGGGAAGCGTCACGGTGCAGTTGAGAGTCCATGACCGCAGTGGCCGTCGCATCTCCGACAGCCGTGCCACATGGGCCGAATTGGTCGACCTGCGGGCGACCAAGCACATACCGGGCCACGCCCAGCGTCTAGCCGAGCTTGCCAGCAGGGCTTAACGGCTGTGAGCCCCGTCAGCTCCGCGTGGTGACGTGCGGGTCCCCCGCCTCGCGACACTACGTGGAGGCCCCTCCGGCATCGGCCGGAGCACGGTGTCCTTGCTGTTCGCGGAGAACGGCTGCAGCAGCAAGGACACCAGGGCCGATCCCACCGCGACGGACCGAATGCGGCAGCCTTTGCCCGGCCTCCAGCCGGCTGTCTGCTAATACGCTTGGTGTTGCAGCGGGGGGCTGAGGGGAACGCCCCGGGTGGCCGGGTCCACGACGTTGAGCACGGGATCCTGCTCAAGCACTGCCCGCTCGTATTCGCGCATGGTCGGCGAAGGCTTGAGCCCAAGGTCGTGCGACAGCTGGTGTCGCAACGCCCGGTAGACATCCAGCGCTTCGGCCTGACGGCCGGACCGGTACAGGGCGACCATCAGCTGCTGCCGGAACCGTTCCTTGTAAGGGTGGCTCATGAGGAGTTCATTGAGCTCGGGGATGATCTGCCGGTGCTGCCCAAGCTCCAGCTCGCAATCGAAGAGCATTTCCAGCGCACCAAGCCGCGTCTCCTGGTACAAAGCGGCCGCAGCCTGGCTCCTGGCGCCTCTGAGGAATCCCCCGCACGCGGGCCCTCGCCACAGGGCGAGGAGGCGGCGGATCTCCTGGACGGTCGCAGCAGACACTGCGCCCGCCGGGCTGGAAGCGGAGCTGAGCTGGTTCCTGAGACGTTCGGTGCCGGCCATGAAGGTGGAGACGTCCAGCTCGCCGAGCTCGGCGATGAGCCGGTAGCCGGAGGGGTGGGTGATAAGCCTGGTCGCCTGCGTCTCCGGCTCCAGCGAGGCGAGCCTTCGGCGCAGTCGGCTGACATGAGCGTGCAGTGCGTTCTCCACGCCGTCCGGCGGACTGTCGGCCCATAACTCGTCGATCAAGGACTCCGTCGGTACCAGCTTTCCGACGTTGATCAACAGAGACGCCAAGAGCGTCCGCTGGAGCACCCCTTTGAGGCGCACCGCCCCTAAGGGGGAAATGATCTCAATCGGCCCTAAAATCCGGAAAGACAGCATTGGGTCTCCAACTAGGCAGGGATCCTTGGCCCGGCGTTCATGCGCGGTTGGCGTGCAAAGGATCAGCGAGTCGACCCGAGACCCTCATCAGCACATTCAGAAGGGAAATCGGTTAGGGAGTTTCCCCATAAAAAATTTGAGTGGCCGTCAGGTGCAACTTGACTCAAGCATCAACGCCGAAAGCAGATATGGGTAGCGCAACGAGGTCCTGGTCGAGTTCCGGCACCTCAAGCCCGCGAATGCCCACGCGATGCGGCCATACGCTGATGGCCCGACGCAGCCGACAGGAAAGTCAGCTTCGACCAGGAGTGAAGTGCGTCTCAGTTCGGTGCAGCACTGGACGCCGCGCTCACCAGCGAGCTCCTCGGACGCAGCCGCAGACTGCTCCCGGGCAGGAAAGATCCTGGTCATCGGCCTGATAGTGAAAGCGCATCCCCGTACCTCCATGTATGACCGACCGCCGGTCACCTGCAGGATATTTGCATACAGCATGGAGGTGGTCAACCAAATCAAGTTTCAGCCACGCTTTAAGATTGCACCGAAGACAATCCCACCTGAGGCGCGAAGCCGAAGGTCGAGACACATCAAGACCGCGCCATGCAAGGCGTACTTCCAGCCAGCCGTGACCCGTCCGTGGAAGTCTGACTGAACAGCGAAAGCAGCCATCAACTGGCGGAAAAACTCCGCTTCCTTGGGATGACAGAAGGATTGCCACAGCCGGAGCGGACCTATCTGGATGGGAGCCACCAGCACATGCCCGCTCCGAAGCACCCCGCTCTTGAATCCTGCCTAACCGCGCATCACGGCGGCGCCCGCACCACCAGCGCCCTACAGCGATCCGCGGCACTTCGCACTGTGCCGGCACCGAGCATCAGAGCGTGGTGGCAGAGCAACCACATGACGCCTCGCGCCTACAGCAGCTCCTGCGCGGCATGAAACGTCGGCCCAGTCGTTCCTGACGTCATGCCGACGAAGTGGCAGGGCAGGCAGAGCATGGCAAATGCCCGATGAAGGTGTGGGGGGTCACGGACCGGCGGGAATCCAGGCCCGCGCAGGGCCAGGGAAAGCCGCCGGTCCGTGCAACAGACCTTCATCGGGCAGCGGAGAGGGCAGGATTCGAACCTGCGCGGGCCGGAGCCCTGCCGGGTGTTGCCCGGCCCCCGTTGGGCCGCTTCGGGTACCTCTCCTAAGCGCGGGTGGTGGCCCATCTCTTGCATGAGACTGACCACTGCCGCGCCGTGCGGACTGGCCTCTCGGCCCCGCCGCGGTCTCAACTATGCACGACCCATCTGACCTCTTCCTGACGCCTTCCTGACATCATCCCGAGTCGCCACGAAGTATCAGCTCGGGACCGATCCGCAGCCTCGCGGCACCTTGCAATCAGGACGGTGTCAGACAGCAGTCAGAGAAATGGGGCACAGTACCTGCGTACGGTGCCGGAGGCCATCACTAAGAACTGCGGCATATCGGGAGAGGGACCCGAAGGGGCCTGACCGGCCGGGGTCCAGCAACCGCAGGACCCCGGCCCACGCAGGTAAAAACCTGCCCTCTCCGCCCGCAGGCAGCACTGCCTGCTCATCCACCATTCATCGTTGCGAGACTGTGGAGAACCCTTGGCCGAGAATGGGACACAGGCTGGAAGATTTCGACGAGTGACGATCATCGCCAACCCAAAAGCAGGGTCGACACAGATTGACTTCGTCTCAGCAGTGCAGGACGCCTGCAGCACACACTGCGAATCCGTGGAAGTGCTCTGGACCAAAAAGCCTGGCCATGCAGCGGAATTGGCACGGCAGTGTGTGCCAGCCGGAGACAGTGGCCGCCCGGATGCGATCGTCTCCATCGGCGGTGACGGCACGCTGCGCGAAGTCGTCACAGGCCTCATCGACGCCGGCAGCTCCGACATACCCCCGCTCCTGGTCCTGCCAGGAGGCACCGGGAACTCCAACTACCGGCACTTATGGGACGACCTGCCGTGGCAGCAGACCGTGGCAGCAGCCCTGACAGGGGCCGGCGGTGAATGCCGCACCCTCGACCTAGCCAGGATCCTCAACCCGTCACGACTGGTTGTTCTCGGCACCAGCACCGGCCTCTTCGCCGAGGCAACAGCCGAAGCGCTCACCGTCCCGGTCGCGGGACGGGCCAGGTATCAGCAGGCCATCGCCTCGGTCATGGCCCGCTACATCCCCTATGCGGGACGGGTAGTGGTGGACGGCACCGTCGTTCACGACGGCAAGACTGTACTGGTCAACGTGGGCGGCGGCCGCCACCGCGCTGGCGTCTTCGATGTGCTGCCGCGATCGGTTCCCGACGACGGCTTGCTCGATGTCTGTGTGATCGGAGCCGACATGCCGGTCACCGAGGCGCTGCAGCGCATGCGCAACGGCACCCACTTGGAATCGGAGGCGGTGCACTACGCGCGCGGTCGCAGCATCACGGTGGAACGCACCGACGGCGCTCCGTTGCGCTTCGAGCACGACGGCGAAGTGGTGCCGGCCGACACGCAGGCGTTCACCATCGAGGTCGTGCCCGCGGCGCTCCCCGTCTTTGCGGCTCACCGGCGCTGGGAGGACACGCCGTGACCGAGATCACGACCGGCGCGACCTCCGAAGCGGCTGAAGACACGCCGAGTGTGCTGGAGAGACTTTCCGGATGGGCTAGTTCACTGGAGCTGGCCGAGGTGCCCGACAGGGTGGTTCAGTTCGCGGCGAGCCAGATTCTCTCCCAGCTGGCGGCGATCAGAGTGGGGTTGCAGCAGGAGCCTGGCCGCCGCCTGGTGCGAGCGTTGGGCGAGCCGTTTCAGGACGACACCGCCCAGTCGGCGCGGGTGCTCGCTGGTGTGGGGGCCTGGCTGAATCTGGACGACACCGCATATGCGGGCCACTTGGCCCCTTCGACGGTGGCCGTTCCCCTGGCGTACGCACACGCACTGAAACTGTCCGGGTCCGATCTGCTGCGCTCGGTCATCGTGGCCAACGAGTGCGCGGCGCGGGTGACGGCATCTGCCACTCTGGGGCCGTTCCGGGGCCAGACCGCCCTGCACACGCACCTGGTCGGTTCGGTTGCCGGCCGTCTCAGCAGCCAACGGGCATCTACGGGTCAGTGGAGCAACGCGCTGTCACTGGCTCTGAGCTCACCACCGTGGACCCTGATGCGTGGCTTCATTACCAGCGACGCCCGCCTCCTGCACGTGCCTGTGGCCGTACGCATGGGGCTGGACGCCTGCGATGCCGCACTCAGCGGGCTCACGGGGGCCGGTGACATCGTCGAGCATCCGGACGGCTTCCTTGGACAGTTCGCCTCGGTGCCCCTGCCCGAGGCCGTATGCGACGGACTCGGCAGGCGCTGGCACACCGAAACCTTGTCGTTCAAGCTGCACCCCGGCGGCCCCGGGATCGACGCCGCCATCGACAGTGCCGTCGATCTTCACTCCCTGATGAGGCAATGGGACATCGGCGACGTACAAGACATCGTCGTCGAAGGTTCGCTGTACACCATGTTCGCGGCACGCAAAGCCGAGCCCTACCTCGATGGCCCTCGCACTCCGGTTGGTGCCCTGGTGCTGACCACCCCCTATCCGGTGGCCACGGCGCTGCTGACTGGACAGCTGTCCATCGAGGACTTCTACCCTCCGGCTGTGGACGACGCTAACCGGTGGGCGCTGGCCGCCAAAGTCCGCCTGTCCCACGACACCGCCATGACCCAGACACTGATGGCCGGTGATGCGCCCTTCGGTGAGGCCCTTCGTCAGGCCGGACCACGTGCCACACCCTGGCTGCACCGTTTTGGCGGGCAAGAGCTTGTGGACCTGGCGGGGGACGCGGGTGCACCGCTCGAGGACTTCACCGAGGCCAGCAAGCCCACCCCCGCAAGGGTCGTGGTGCGAATGCACGACGGCCGCCGCTTTTCCCGTGAGCACACCATCCCTCGCGGTGGGCTCGGGCCAGCACTGCGGGCCCAGCACCGCGCCCTGGTCACGGACAAGTTCTTAGCGTCCGGCGGTCCCAAAGAGGTCGTCGAGACATGGCCTGGACTCGCCGCACTCGACCCGGCCGAGCTGATCCAGCTGATCCAGCACGCCGTCGCGGCGTGAACCCGCGCCCTCGCGTGGCCGTTGAAGGAGACGAACATGCACGATCCGCAGTCATTGCTGGCACCGGAAGCCGCCGCGTACCGCCAGCTGGCACGCCGCGGCTACCAGCTGGACGCTGACACTCTTGGCTCCTTGGTCCGCGGCAGGGCCGATACCATCGCCGCACGCGACACACTGCGAGCGGAACTCAATGCCATCTCACGCCGCATGCGCGGCGGGCAGATGACCGAAGCCGAGCGTGTCGCCGCCGTGGAGTCAGCGCGTGACCTCAAGGAACGCATCGGCAAGGCCGAGGCACTGCGACGCACGTGGGAAAGCGACCTGACCGCCATCCTGCAGACGATCCCCAACATTCCGCTGGACGAGGTTCCCGACGGTGGGCCGGAGGACCCCGCAGTCGAAATCCGGCGCTGGGGTCAGGCCCCGCACTTCGAATTCACCCCGCGCGACCATGTCGACCTCGGCACCGCGACAGGCATCCTCGACCTCGGGAGGGCCACCAAGCTTTCCGGATCGCGCTTCTCCGTCGCCCGGCAGGCCGGGGCATTGCTCGAACGAGCCCTGGCTTCGTTCCTGCTCGACCTGCACACCAAGGAGAACGGCTACGTCGAGTACAGCGTCCCGCACCTGGTGACCCGGGAAACGATGACCGGAACCGGTCAGCTCCCCAAGTTCGCCGACGACCTCTTCCGCACCCATGTCGCGGACCGCGAACTGTTCCTGGTGCCAACCGCTGAGGTACCGCTGGTCAATTTGTACCGGGACGAGACGGTGCCGGCCGACGATCTGCCGCTGGCGCTGACCGCGCACACCGCGTGCTTCCGTTCCGAAGCCGGTTCGTACGGGCGTGACACCCGCGGAATCATCCGCCTGCACCAGTTCGCCAAGGTTGAACTCGTACGGCTGTGCCTGCTGGAGGACGCGGCGGAGCAGCTTCAGCTGCTGCTGGCGCACGCCGAGGAGTGCCTTAAGCGGCTGGGGCTGCACCACCGGGTCGTCGAACTGCGTGCAGGTGACTTAGGTTTCTCTGCCCGCCGCACATACGACCTGGAGGTATGGCTGCCCAGCCAGGACTGCTTCCGTGAGATCTCCTCTGTGTCGGACTGCGGTCCGTTCCAGGCGCGCAGGGCCGGGATCCGGGGCCGTCGCGGGGGGAAGAAGGAGCATCTGGCCACCCTGAACGGGTCGGGGCTCCCGATCGGCCGCACAGTCGTGGCGATCATCGAGCAGTATCAGCAGCGCGACGGATCGATCGACGTTCCCGCTGCGCTGGTCCCCTACACCGGCTTCAGCAGCATCGGCCCGGACGGCTCCATGCGCAAGGCGGGCGCATAACGACCTCGCCCTTGGGTCTGCTCCCGATGTGTGGGGGTGTTTCGGTAGCTGGTCCGGCCACCGAAACACCCCCACATGCTCTGCGGATTCAGTTCACCAGGCTAACGGTGTGAGCCCATGTCGCGCCGATCTCCTCGGAGATCTCGCTCAGCACGGCCGGCGGAATCGTGTCGTCGACGGTCAGCGCGACCAGCGCCTCGCCACCGACATCGGCCCGGGACACCTGCATCCCGCCGATGTTGATGCCCGCCTCGCCCAGGATCCGGCCGACGGTGCCGACCACGCCGGGGCGGTCGCTGTAGCGCATGAACGCCATGTGGTCCGCGAGCGACAGATCGATCGAGTGGTCACCGACCGCCACGATCTTCTGGGTGTTCTT
>NZ_JBHYJC010000038.1:0-73139 GCF_042749045.1 Streptomyces sp. NPDC059008
GAGCGGGTGGTGCGCCGGGTCTTCCTCGACCAGGGAACGCTCCCGGAGCCGCTGCCGCAGCAGGAGCGCACCGTCGCCCCGTCCCCGCGCGCCGCAGCAGCCATGATTCTGCCAGGTTGGCGCGGGGCCTGTGATGATCTCGGCTGGGATCGCCGTCGAAGGGTCCGTTCGTGGACGCTGTCTCAGCACCTCCGTACAAGGGCTACTGCTTCCACCTGAGACGATCGCGCACGCGGTGTGGCTCAGTCGCCGGTTCCTGCTTTCCGTTGCGAAGTGGAGAAGTTCCTGCTGGAGTGCGGCATCGTATGTGATGTACGAGGCCATCCGGGCCGGGTGCCCCGGCACAGTCGTCCCCAGGACCGTGCGCCCATGTCGGATTTAACGGCCATGATCCCATCCCTCGACGCGTGACGGCTCCTGAGCCATGCTCGATGGCCAGCCTTGCTGGCGCCTCCATGGAAGACGCCAGTGTGGAGATCTGTAGGTGTGTAAGTCTGGCGATTCAGTAAGTCGTACATGATCCCGTCGTTTCGCGGGTGCTAATTAGGCACTGTCCGTAATGGCTGGCACGTTGAGTCGGTCTTTCACTGTCCGATGTGTCTATGTCGTTCGAGGGGGCCTGGATATCCTTCGCAGCAGTGAGCGTCGTGCAGTTCGGCAAGTGAGCACCACCCTTGCGCTACGAGGGTGCCGACCGGTTTCGCCAGTCCTGGCCGGCCATGGAGTCTGCATTCGAGACTGAGCCCTGCTGGTCGCCGCGTACGGGTCGAACGGTGTTCATTTGACCTGCTGTCTGATATCTCCAGGTTCGGCTGTGGATCGCATCGTCGTTCATCTCGGGCTATAGCTCGCCCTGCGGTCGTTTCAAGCGACTGTGCCAGGATGCGACGCAGTGCTGTCGTGGACAGCATCCTTTGTCCCACGTGTGACTTCTAGGCCGCCGAGCAGTCGAAGAACGACCGCTACCCGACCCTTCACCAGGTCCCCGATCGACGCCTACACCAGCCTGATCGTGGTCGTCGACCGCCCAGCGCCCGGCAACCGCAACGACGGTAGGGCTTTTTGCTGCTTAAAACTGGGCGAACCATGGTCTGCAAGGAGTGGAATCCCATGGCAGTTCTGTGCAAACCAGCGATAGCCGTCCCCGAATACGTCATCACCCAGGAAGACACCCTCGAACTGGCCCGGCGGCTGCACAAGGACCATACGCAGCTGAAACTGGTGCTCCGACTGATCGAGCACACCGGCGTCCTCACCCGGCATCTGATCCAGCCGATCGACAAGGTCCTCAAGCACCTGGGTCTCGACGCCCGCAGCGAGGTCTACGAAGAGGAGTCCAAGGCCCGCGTCCCCGCCGTGGTGCGCCAGGCACTGGACCAGGCCGAGCTGGAGGCACGGCAGATCGACCTGATCGTCTACGTCTCCTGCACCGGCTTCATGATGCCGGCGCTGACCGCCTGGCTCATCAACACGCTGGGCTTCAGGTCGGAGACCCGCCAGATGCCGATCGCGCAGCTCGGCTGCGCGGCGGGCGGCGCGGCGATCAACCGGGCGCACGACTTCTGCACGGCGTACCCGGACGCCAACGTGCTCATCGTGGCCTGCGAGTTCTGCTCGCTGTGCTATCAGCCCACCGACCTGGGCGTGGGGTCGCTGCTGTCGAACGGCCTCTTCGGTGACGCGGTGGCCGCCACCGTGGTCCGCGGCAAGGGCGGCAAGGGCGTCCGCCTGGAGCGCAACGGCTCGTACCTCATCCCGCACACCGAGGACTGGATCTCCTACGCGGTGCGGTCCACCGGCTTCCACTTCCTGCTGGACAAGCGGGTGCCGGGCACCATGGAGCCGCTCGCCCCGGCCCTGCGCGCGGTCGCGAAGGAGCAGCAGTGGGACGCGGGCAACCTGGACTTCTACCTCGTCCACGCCGGCGGCCCGCGCATCCTGGACGACCTCAGTCGCTTCCTGGAGGTGCCGCCTGAGGCGTTCCGCTTCAGCCGGGCGACGTTGACCGAGTACGGCAACATCGCCAGCGCGGTGATCCTCGACGCGCTGGGCAGGATGTTCGACGAGGAGTCCTCCCGTGAGGGCCACCGCGGCCTGCTGGCCGGCTTCGGTCCCGGTATCACCGCGGAGATGTCGCTGGGCACCTGGACCTCGACTCCGGAAGCATCGGAGTGACCGTCACGGCCGGTCACCGCGCACACCGCGAAATCCGCCGTCGGCCGCGTGTCCAGATTCCGCAAACCAGGACATCTTGACACGCGGCACGGCGCGATCTATCCAGAGGGTGGAGGCGGCGCTCTCTCCATAAAGTGGCATCCGGCAAGGTGATCGGGTCACTGCACTGCTGGGGCCGCGCCGGCAAGGTGCCAAGGGGCTCCTTGGGCCCGAGGTGCTGGGCGCACGACGGCATTGCTGGCTTCGCGTCCCTCGCGGCCTGTCCTGTCACGATCTTGGTGGAGTTTTTCAGTGGAAGGTTTCCCGGGGGCTGAGCCAGCGTTGTTCGTCCTCTTCTTCGGCCAGGATGCGGGCGCGGAATATGCGGGGGGTGACGCCGAGTTCGCGGGCGAGGACGCTCTTGGGTAGGTCGGAGTCGTACGCGATGGCGAGTTGGACGACTGTGATCAGGCGGCGGGCGGCCCATAGTTCGGCGGCGCGTTCCTGGGCGAGAGTGGCGACGTTGGTGGCCCCGCCATAGGTGCAGCGGTGATGGCCAAGGGCGATGTGCGCGAGCTCGTGAGTGAGTGCGCAGCGCTTCTGGATGGGACCTAGGCCTTGGGTGCAGTAGACCTTGCGTCGTTCTGCGTCCCAGGCGGCAAGCATGTCGCGCAGGGGGAGGTAGTGGACAGGGACACCGAGGTCGTCAAGCTCGGTCTGGGGGTCGTAGGTGTAGGTGTTCAAGCAGGCGTCTTTCTCCCGGACAGCCTTTACGTGCCGTTGATCATGTGCTGGCAGAATTAGGGCACAAATGGCTGCGACCTGCGGGAGAGACGCGGCGGACCGTCCTGGCTTCAACCAATCTGCCTACTGATGAGCCCGTTCGTGGGAGCGTGGGCGGGGCCGGAGGCGTAGCGGCGTCGAGCGCGCTGAGGGCTGTGCCGGCGGGCTGGTCAGCGGTGGCGTTCCTGTTCGTGGCGGCGGATAGTCTCCAGGTCGGCGGCGGAGACGGCGCCACTACCATCGGAGGTATAGGCCACCAGGTCGAAGTGCTCCTGCGCGGGGGCGGGCGATGCGGAGCGGCGGGGCGTCGAGTGCGCCTTGCCCCGGTCGGCAGCGGTGAGGAGGGCGTCGACGACGCTGAGGACGACCTCGCGCTCACGCCGGGTGAGTCGGCTGGCGCGGGGGGGCAGAGTGAAGGGCTCGGCAGGCCGCTCCCGGTATAGACCAGCGGCGCGTTCGATGTGGGCGCGGGGCAGAGCCAGGGCCAGGGCGAGACCGTCGAGGGTCTGGTCTTCGAGGATGCCGGTGTGCTCGCCCCGAGCAAGGCGGCCAATGGTGCCATGGCTGATGAGGCCGTGGCTGCGGGCGGCTGCTGCCCGGTAGCTCATGGGGCGATGGGGGGCGCCGAGCTCTGTCAGCCGCGTCATGACAAGTTGCTGCAGGTCGTTGTCCATCTTGGTCTCTCCTGGCGGGGTGCGCGGCGGTCAGGGCACGGGATGCCACGCCTGCTGTCACCGTATCGAGGTCCTGGCACACGGGCGACCCATGTGCCGCGATCCGCTTGCCAGCCTATGTTCATCGACTTACGTTACATGTATCAGATATCGGCCTATATGTAGAGCAGGCTGTCGTGTCGCTTTGTAGAGGCTGCCCGCTTCTCTGTTCAGGCCCGCCCAGCACAAGAGAGGACCCCCGTGGCTGAGGTGACGCAATACATCAACGTAACGCCCGCTGCCCGGGTCCGGGTGCTCGAGACCGCCATCGAGCCTCCGGCCCTGGAAATCGGGAACGAGACGATCATCCTCCCTCCCGCGGACTCGGCTCAGGCGGCGGCTTTTTTCGAGGAACTGAAGAATGCTGCCGAAGAGGCTCAGCGGCGCGCACGGCGCCGGTTCATAGGGTCGATGGGATGGGAGGCTGTGCTGTGACGCCTGACCGTTCCACTGATTCCCCCCGCCGCGTGCCGCGGCGTCGGAGGCCTGTAGGCCGCTTTCTGAACGCAGCCCCCAAGCCTAGGTATGCCGTCGGTCTGTATCCTCCGGACCATACCCTCCACCCAGGTGCGCGCCAGGCATACATCGCCTGTTTGCGCCGAATACTGATGAGCCGCAGGGCGAGCCACTACCTGTCGTCCGGCTGTCCCGATACGTGGTCGCAGGAACAAGTCCAGGGCCGCCCCGAGTCCGTGACCTGGTACAACCTGGTAGGAGGGGGTCGGAGCGTCCCTCCCATACCCCAGCCAAGTCACGTCATATCTGTCGCCCGACGCCGCCATCCCAGCATCAACTCACCCTGCGTGCACACGGCGTATGTCCCCGACTTCCCCGGGCGGGAGCACTTCGGGCCCGGCCAGAGCAACGGCTGGATCCTCCTGCTCCGCCTACGGTTGATTGTCGGGGGGTGGGCTGGGGAGGCCCATCGAAGGGCGCTGCAATGGGATCCTGGCCTTGTGGTCGCCAGCGCTTGGGATGACACGCTCCGGCAAGCCTGCACCCGATTTCAGCTCGCCCAAGGGGGGCGCGGGGCCGCTGCGGACGGCTACCCGACCGAGGACACTTGGCCATTGCTATGGAGCGATTCCGCAGTCAGTGACGCCCCGTGGTGATGCCGTGCAACGGGCCGACGCGAGCGCGGCACGAACCGGCCCTCAGCCGGCGTTCATACGCCTTGCCCTGCAGCCCATACCGACGGGGATCCGACCGGTGAACCGGCACTGTCGCTGGCATGATGCCTGCCCCGGGGAAACGAGGACCTTGTTCTTAGCCATCCCCAACTCCGCCTGCCTTAACACCGCAGGCGCTTCTGCGGACATGTGGATCGATTCTCCGACCTCGCCCCACCTCCGGAAGGAGACGCATGACCCGCTTCCCGGACCAGACCGCGCAGCAGTCAGTACGGTCTACCGAACGGACACCTCCGGCACCGATTTACTGGCACGCCACCCTCCACACTGATGCGGTGTTGCCGCGGCGCCCCGTCTCACCGCAATGGCGGTTGTCGCTCGGGTCTATTGGCTCGCCCTGCCCCTAGCTGCAAGCGGACCTGGTCGCCGGCTTCATCAGTGCCCCGGCCATACGACTCGTACCGGCCTCACCGCCCTACACCCGACGTCACCCCGCCCAGGGCGTTAGCTCAGCCGGTCAGAGCAGGGGACTCATAATCCTCCGGTCGCGGGTTCAAGTCCCGCACGCCCTATCCCAACCTCCCCACACGCTTGGCATAGGAGACCGACCATGCATCCGCCCCCGTTTCCTCTTCCTGCGCTGGCTGACTTCGACAACGGTCAGTTGCCGCGACGCCGCAGCGGCCGCAGCGGGCTGCGCTTGCCTCTCCTCACCCTCGCACTCGGCCCCACCCGAGAACTCCCCGCTACCGAGCCCGGAGCCTTGCTCCACCATGCCATCGAGCAGGGCTACACCGCCTTCGACGTCACCCCCAGCTGCCCGATGCCCGGCAGCCTGTTGCACCCTGGGCCCGGCCGGCACCTTGGCAGGCTCCAGGCCCGCCACCCCCACTTGATCTTCACGGCTCGCATCGGCTTGGCTACCGGCCCCGGCTCGCTCGACGGCTTCGGCTCCCGTAAATACCTCCTTTCCACGCTCGACGCCCTACTGCGTCGAACTGGCCTGGACCACCTTGACGTCCTTTACGCCCACCGGCACGACGCCGCCACGCCCTTGGAAGAGACCGTGGGCGCCCTGATCGCGGCTGTCTACCAGGGAAAGGCTCTCTACACCGGCCTGTCTGGCTACGCTCCCGCCCCCACCCGCCACGCCGTGCAGCTCCTGGCCGAATCCGGTAACCCCGCAGCCGCCTGCCAGAGCGCCTACTCGCTGTCCAACCGATGGATCGAAGGCGGGCTCCTCGACGTCCTTGCCAACCACGGCATTGGTACCGTCGCCTGCGCACCCCTCCACCACGGCAACCTTGCCCTTCGCGCAGCTCACTCCGACTCTTCCCCCTCGCCCGCTACCCGGACCATCCTGGCCCGGACGGTTCTGTCTCGAATCGCCCGCGAGCGCGACCAGACCCCTGCCCAGCTCGCTCTCGCCTGGGTTCTCCGCGATCCCCGCATCACCTCCGCCCTCATAACTGCCACTCATCCCGTCCACCTCGCCGAGAATCTCCAGACTGTGCACAACCTGAACTTCGACCCCGTCCACCTCACCGCCCTTGACGCTGTCGGCGCTCTGTGACGTGGATTCGGTGGGCGGCTCTGCAGATGCTGAGGAGAGCGGGGCCTGGTTTCGGATGCTGACAGCTCACCGCGTACGCAGGTGACCGCAGGCCGGGCTCACGGCATCTCTTGAACGGCGCCCTGGGGCATTCACCTTGTCCGTGGTTGCGCGAAGCACTACGTCGCTGAGCGGCACTGCTGATGGGAGCCCTGAAATTGAGGTGCTGCGTCCCGGGATCGAGGTGCGGTTGGGGCGGATTGCGTTGACTGTGGACGCGTAGTGAGTCGGTCGCGGCACGCGGTTCGGCGGCTCCCTGGTTCGAGGTGCTGAGCAACACGTCGTATGTGAGGTCCGCCCCCCAACGCCCTCTTGCTAGGCGCAAGTTACAGGTCAGACGTTGGGTGTGGCGCATAACCTCCGTGCCTACTGGCGCGAACATCTAATCGGGCCACCCGATCCATCCGACATGCACCGGATGGATCGCTCGTTATCTGTTATCACGTAGATCCTCAGAGGTGGCGACCTAAGTGACCTTCCATCATGCCGGGCAACTTTCTCGCGGCTGCCTACCTGGTCTTCTGTCTGGCCCTTTCCGAGGGGGATCTAAAAGCGTGAAACGCAGGTCGTAGCGGGCGTAATTGGCTCGACGTGGTCATCCGAACCTCTGGTGAGCACCAGCCATCGGGATACATGCCATGGCAGACCCACGCAGACTAGCTCTACACCCCCACTCCCTGGCCCGCCTTCGACCGCGAAAGCTTCGAAATCATCCTTCAGTGGTGCTGCGGACGCGACAGGCGGCAAGGACTGTAGTCGATGCTTTGGGAGTGCATGCCCGAGCTGACGCTACGCCCCGCTAACCGGAATCCGACAAGCGGGCGGCAGGAGAATCCCTTTAACCACCCCCGCCATTCGGAGATGGCACCGCCAAGAATGACCGCTCTATTGAGATTGAGCTTCCCGTCATTTAATTCACCTTCGTGAAAAATACTTGCCAGCGAGCCTGCAGCTGGCATCAACGACAACGCCAACGATGGCAAAGCAACCAAATGATATTGCGATATGACCCATCAGGAGGACAGTGACATGGACGGCATGACGGAGGAGCCACGGCACGGGGTGTGGACGGGAGAGTGGGTCACTGGACGGCTTGGGATCGCGTTGAATGGCGGGGAGGAGCTGTCGGAATTGCTCGGGCTGGCGCTGCGGCGCAATCCCAAGCGTGCTCACCTGCTGGTCTCCAATGTGCTCGGCAAGCACGTACCACAGAGTCCGGACGTGGCCCATGGCGTCGGCGTCAGGCTGGGCCGTCGGGTGCGCACGATCCTTGGTGAGGACGACGCTGCCCGTGCGGTAGTCCTCGGCTACGCTGAGGACGGCACCGGGTTGGGGCACTCCGTCGCTGACGGGCTGGCATTAGCCCCGTATTTCCACTCCACCCGTCGATCAGTGCCAAGTGTGCCGCATGCGGCGGGCTTCGAGGAGGAGCACTGCCACGCCACCTCGCACTTCCTGCTTCCCGAGGACCCGACCCTGCTGGCAGGGGATGGCCCCCTGGTCCTTGTTGACGATGAGATTTCCACCGGGCGCACGGTCCTGAACACCATCCGGGTACTCCATGCTCGTTACTCGCGCGAGCGATATGTCATCGTCGCACTGGCTGACCTGCGCAACGAGGAAGACCGCACGCGGTTGGACGAGTTCGTTGCTGGCTTGGGCGCCCGGCTCGAGCTAATCACCCTTGCTGCTGGTGGTATCCACCTCCCCGACGACGTCCTGGACCGCGGCCAGCAACTGGTCGCGGTCCACGAGGAGCCGCCGACGGCCTCCGAAGGCGGCGGGGCGATACGTCCGGAGACGGAGCGTATTGACCTCGGCTGGCCCGCTGGGCTACCCGATGGCGGACGGCACGGTTTCACCCCTGCCCACCGCGCGCTTCTGGAGGAACACTTACCCGCCATGGCTGAGCGGATCGCCGTGCGCCTCAACGGTGCCCGCCGCACTCTCGTCCTCGGCAACGAGGAGCTGATGTACGTCCCGCTGCGCCTGGCCGGAGCCCTGCGCACGCACGTCGTCGGCACCGGCGCGACCGTCCACTTCTCGACCACCACCCGCTCGCCAGTGCTCGCCGTGGACGACCCGGGCTATGCCATCCGCACCCGGCTGGCGTTCCCCGCCCACGACCGTCCCACGGACGGCCCGGGGGAGCGCTATGCCTACAACGTTGCCCCCGGCAGCGACCTGAATCGTCGCTTCGACGCCATCGTCGCGGTCGTCGACTCCGCTGGCGACCGACCCGAACTGCACGCCCCTGGCGGCCTTCTGGACCGGCTTGCCGGCCACACCGACCGGCTGCTGCTAGCCGTCGTCCCCACTCACACCCCGCGTGGCGCGCTTCCCTGCCCGCTGCGCGGTCCCGCCTTCTCCTCCTACGCCCCCGACGAGGTCGGCTGGCTGCTCCAGGACCTGTCCGACATCACTCTGGAGGCATCCATCGAAGAGTTTGAGGAGGCTGTCCAGGGCGGCGCCCATGACGCGGAGTTGCTGCCGGTCGAGTACCAGCCCAACGAGGAGTACCAAGAGCTGGTCCACACCGCGCTACGCACCTCCGCCGGCCGGATCGCCCGCGCCGTCGGCACGGTCACCGAGACCGTCCTCGCCGAGCGGGGCCCCCGCCCCGTCCTGGTCTCCATCGCTCGAGCCGGCACCCCCGCCGGCATCCTGATGCGCCGCTGGGCCCAGCACGCCCACGGTCTGGACCTGCCGCA
This sequence comes from Streptomyces sp. NPDC059008, assembly GCF_042749045.1. NCBI lineage: Bacteria > Bacillati > Actinomycetota > Actinomycetes > Kitasatosporales > Streptomycetaceae > Streptomyces > Streptomyces sp. NPDC059008. Next base: position 9,104 of record NZ_JBHYJC010000038.1, read on the forward strand.
CTACGCCGTCTCCATCGTCCACGACCGGGGCATCGACACCACCGCCCTACGCTGGCTCGCCGCCCACCACGACCCGGCGGATGTGGTCTTCGTCGACAATTGGACGGGCAAGGGTCTCATTGCCCGCGAACTCACCCGTGCCCTGGCCGACTACCCTGCATTCGATCCGCGGCTCGTGGTGCTCGCCGACCCCGGCGGCTGCGTTGACACCTACGGAACCCGCGACGAATTCCTCATCCCGACCGCCTGCCTCGACTCCACCATCTCCGGACTGGTCTCACGCACAGTCCTGCGCGCCGACCTGGTCGGGCCGAACGACTTCCACGGCGCCAAGTTCTATCGCGAACTGGTCGGCAGCGACCTGACCGCGGAGTTCCTGGACACCGTTACTGCCCGCTTCGACGAGGTCGCCGACGAGGTCGCCGCCGACGCGCGGGAACTGGCCACCGCCGACCGCACCCCGACCTGGGCGGGCTGGGCGGCCGTCGAGAGGATCCGCACGGAATACGGCATGCGGGACATCAACCTCGTCAAGCCCGGCGTCAACGAGACCACCCGCACCCTGCTCCGACGTGTCCCCTGGCGGATCCTTGTCCGGCGCGAGGCCGGCAGCGACCTCGACCACGTCCGCCTGCTGGCCGAACAGCGCGGCGTACCCTTCGAGGAGGTCGACGAACTCCCCTACACCTGTGTCGGATTGATCCACCCCCACTTCACCCGCAGCGCCTCCGGCGCGGACAGCAAGGCGCCGGCCCGCTGATGACCACGTCCGCAACACCGGTCGCCGGCGACCTCGACCACACCCTGGACTACTCCGCCGCCGAGCTCCGCCTCACCGACTCCGATGCCGCAGCCGCTCCCGGCTGCTGTGCGTCGAGATCTATGCGGGCCGGCCGCACTCGATGAACCATGTTGTTCCGGTCCAGTTGTCTGCTAATTCCGTGAGCGCCGTGTGGCACCCCCGGCGGGGATGGAAGGGATCCCGGGCCAAGACCCCACAGGTCCCGAGTCTGCCGCCGGCACGAACGATGACGGTCAACTATGGCAAGAACAATCAATGGGTAGCGGTATCAAATACCAGAAGGACATAGCCATGGATCGTACGGAAGAAGAAACTCGGCATCTGGCACGCGGCGCGCTTCCCAGCCCATTGCGCGGCCCCGCCTTCTCCTCCTACGCCTCCGACGAGGTCGGCTGGCTCTTTAAAGACCTGTCCGACGCCATGCCGGAGGTATCCATCGAGGAAAACGAGGAGGCGATCCGGCGCGGCGCTGACCACGCGGGGTTACTGCCAGTGGAGTACCTGCCCACTGGTGAGGAGTACATGCAGCTGGTCCATGACGCGCTGCGTGCTTCGGCCGACCGCGTCGCCAGGGCCGTCGGGACGGTCACCGAGATCATCCTTGCCGAGCGGGGACCTCGCCCGGTCCTGGTCTCCCTCGCCCAGGCTGGTATCCCCGTCGGCATCCTGATGCGTCGCTGGGCCGCGCATACCCGCGGCCTGGGCCTGCCACACTACGCCGTCTCCATCGTCCGCGGCCGGGGCGTCGACACCACCGCCTTGCGCTGGCTGACCGCCCACCACGAACCGGCGGACGTGGTCTTCGTCGACGGCTGGACGGGCAAGGGCGCCGCCACCTGCGAACTCGCCGGCACGCTGGCCGACTTCACGGAGTGCCGTGGCTTCGACCCTCGGATCGCGGTGCTCGCCGACCCCGGCGGTTGTGTGACGACCTACGGTACCCGGGACGACTTCCTCATCCCGTCCGCCTGCCTGAATTCCGCCGTCTCCGGCTTGGTCTCCCGTACAGTCCTGCGCGCCGACCTGGTCGGGCCGGACGACTTTCACGGCGCCAAGTTCTACCGCGAACTGGCCAACGACAACCTGTCGGCGGAGTTCCTGGACACCATCACTGCCCGCTTCGACGAGGTCTCCGACGCGGTCGCCGCCGACGTGCGGGAACTGGCCTCCGCCGACCGCACCCCGACCTGGGCCGGCTGGGCCGCCGCCGAGCAGATCTGCACGGAGTACGGGATCCACGACATCAACCTCGTCAAACCCGGCGTCAGCGAGACCACCCGGATTCTACTGCGCCGTGTCCCCTGGCGGATCCTTGTCCGGCGCGGCATCGGCAGAGACCTCGACCACGTCCGCCTGCTGGCTGAACAGCGCGGCGTGTCCGTCGAGGAGGTCGACGAACTCCCCTACACCTGCATCGGATTGGTCCACCCGAGGTACCCCCGCGGGGCCACCGGCGCGGACGGCAAGGAGGTGGCCTGCTGATGACCACGTCCGCACCGCTGGTCGCCAGCGACCTCGACCGCACCCTGATCTACTCGGCCGCCGCGCTGCACCTCACTGGGCCAGACGCGGAGGCCCCCCGGCTGCTGTGCGTCGAGATCTACAAGGGTCAGCCGCTGACCTACCTGACCGAGACGGCCGCCGTGCTGCTCGCCGAGCTGGCCGCCCGCACCACCTTCGTACCGGCCACCACCCGCAGCCGCGAGCAGTACCTACGCATCCAACTGCCCGGCCCACCAAAGGAGTTCGCGGTCTGCGCCAACGGTGGCCACCTGCTCGTCCGGGGCGAGTCCGACCCGGACTGGCAGCGCACCGTCGCCGCCCGGCTCGCCACCCAGTGCGTGCCGCTCGACGAGATCCGCGCACACCTCTTCCGCACCGCCGACCCGGCCTGGTTGCGCAGCGAGCACACCGCGGAGGACCTCTTTGTCTATCTCGTCGTAGAACGGTCCCTGTTGCCGGAGACCTGGGTGAAGGACCTGGCGGACTGGGCGGAGCCGCGAGGCTGGATGGTCTCCTTCCAGGGCAGCAAGATCTACGCCGTTCCACGGCCGCTCACCAAGAGCGCCGCGGTGGCCGAGGTGGCCCGCCGCACGGGCGCCACCAGGATCGTCGCGGCCGGTGACTCGCTGCTCGACACCGACCTGCTGCTGGCCGCGGACCGCGGGTGGCGGCCGGGCCACGGCGAACTGGCCGACACCGGCTGGCGGGCCGCGAACGTCACCGCGCTCCGGGAGCGGGGTGTGGCGGCCAGCGAGACTATTCTCCGCGCCCTTCTACACTCCCTTGAAATTACACCTTCGACGATCGATTGAGGTTCGTTTCGTTCACCCGCACGGGATTATTCCGGACGTGACGACGACTTCCCTGTCACGCTGTGCGGCGTAAGTCACGTGAGATGGGTGCAGATTAGACAGTGCGCGCGTGTTGACCTCGTACCCTACGCTGCCCCTCCCGGCGACCAATCGTGCACCGGGCACTTCTTCGCCGGCGAAGGGGGAGCGGGCTGACCATATCTTCGTGGCTGCTCTTTGGGGTCCACCGGTATCCGAGCTCCACCAGGTTCCTCATACTGCGACGTGTCTCCTCGGAGGAGAGTTCAACAGATCCCTGGTGAGTGATTGCCCTCTAGATTTGGGCCCGCACGCATCGAAGGCCCACGGCCAGATCACCCAAGCCCAAGCCTGCGGAGGTGTCGGCTCACGGCGGTCGCCAACCTCTACAACATCGCTACTATCCTGTGCACCAAGCTCAGCGAGGACGGCCTCGTGGCGATCACCGCGGGCCGCGCGCTCAGCGCCGAGTGCAATGGCGGGAATGAGTTGACGATCGCCGAAGTGCACGTTGCCGCGATGTCGACCAATGCGGCTCGCTCAGCGCCCCCTGGGCTTCGATGCGGCCAGATTGGCCGAAGGCATTGCAGATAGATCATTCGGTGCTGACCTGTGAAGCTCCACCGCGTAGGTCTCCCGAATTTGGGACAGGATTGTTGCACTGTTTCGCAAGAAACAGTGATCCTCGGCGAGTGCAGCGTTTCGTCCGCACTGCGAAGGAGGGCGGATCCCTGATCGGGTGTGCTGGATCATGCTGGGACCGTGCATGACTCACTCCGGCGGTGGCAACCAACCGTCCCAGTGCTTGGAGACCGCAGTTGCCGTGGGTGCCCCTGTGCGGATCGAGGCTCGCTCCGTCTGCTCCTCCTGGCGTAGGTGGAGGACCTTCTCCGGCTCGGGGGTCAGCAGGTCGCCGATCTGGCAATTGAGCGCAACGCAGATGACGTCGAGGTCATCCAGCTTGAGTGAGACTGGATTCCCTGACCATAGTCCAGACATCTTCCGGGAAGAGATCTCGAGGCCATGAATTGACAGGATCTGCTGCACCTCGGACGCTTTCCAGATGTCCCTTTTCGCGGCGACAAGCCGGAGGTTCCATTTCATTGAAGGGCTCCTTTAAGCTGTGCTAATGGTGAACTAGCGCCCTGTTGCGGATGTGGCCTGCAGTGTCGGATACCGGAGCATCCGCCGTCAGTAGTTGACCTGAGGGCATGGTCTTCGCTATTTGGATATGAAGTACCACGTCGGTACGTAGGAGCGAAGCGATGAGCGGCAGTGAGCCGAGTGTTGGATGTAGGAGAGGGACAGAAAAACCCCAAGAGTGGCTTCGGCAGTGATCAGCAGCCTATATTGCGGATCGCCGAAGTCGGTAGAATGGGGTGGGACTTTGTGCAGGTTGCCAGGCTGGATTGGAGTGGCTGGGCATGACTTTTCTGTAAGTGCGTCATTCCTAGAGTCGTGTTCCCCGGAAGACGCTGGCCGAACGAACTCGATGCGTGGTACTTGACATGTGGAAGGTTTCGGCATTCTGGCAGAGTCAGGTTGAAGGTGGGGATGACCAACTGGCGTGGCAGGAGCGACAAATGGTTGAGCCGTCAGGCAAGGCGGTGAGCGACCGCAGGTCGCAGGAAGGACAAGGGGCTGCAAGGTTCTGGGCAGGCTCCTCGCACCCCAAAAGCAGCAGAGCCCGGTGGTAGGCGACCCAGGTGTCGTTGGCGAGAGATCCGTCGTCTGAGGTTGCAACGGCACTGGGCAGTTCAGCGGCAAGCGACAGGCACAGATGCTGCAGTAGTTGTCCGCGACGCACAGGCCGAGCAGGCAGACATTGCGGCAGAGCGGCAGCCGCCCAGGCGTAGACCGTATCGACGCAGACGTCAGCGTGGGAGAGGAGGGATAGACGTAGAGGGGGTAGCGGACGGCGATACCTCCAGGCAACGCGCACCGGCTGAGTCTCCCATGGGCGCCGCGCGGGAAGCGAAGGGAGTTCGAGGTGGAGGCGGACGTAGAGAGAAGGAAGCGTGTTGAGAGCAAGCTGGAGCCGGGCCAGACACGCCGGACAGAGCCGTGCGGTGTTGCTGTCGCCGCAGACCAGGCATGAAGACGATTCCATGGTCAGGCCTTAAGGAGGTGTTCAGACCGGGGGAGACACAGACTCGTCCCGGTGCAGGAGAAAGAAGAACGCCGCTGGTGGCTCCGCCGCACGCACGGAACAGAGCCTGACCTCGGATCGTCGAGGTATCGCCCAAAGGTGCAGAAGGTGGATCAGACCTCTGGGGCAGCACTGAAAGCCACCGGCAGTTCGCCTGGACGCGTGCCTTCGCTGTCAGCCAGCCTCGGTATCTACCTGTCACTCTCTTCGGCGGCCCTCTCTGCGAGCAGCAGGGCAATCGGACTCTGGCAGGGCTCACCCGACGCCGGGCCCTCGGCCTGGCCGGCGTGCCGATGTATTGGACAGAGGACCTGCTGCGTAGGCAAGGTGGGAGTCGAACCCACACACCCCATGCGGGGTAGCGGATTTTAAGTCCGCTGCGTCTTCCGATTCCGCCACTTGCCCTTGCTGCCCTGCTCGTCTGGTGCACCACCGCGACACACCACTGCGGTGGGTGGTCACGGCTTCCGGCTTCTTCCATGCCAAATGCGCACGGGCGTCGGCTAGCACAGCCCTGTGCGTTGCCAACTACTCATGGTGTCCACGGTCGCGCTGGCCGTGGGCTCATCCCAGAACTGTGTGCCGGGGCCCGGCTGCGAGGTTCTGGGTACGGCTTCACTGGTGCTGGTACATCGCCCTGCCGGTGACCCCTCTGGTGCCTGGAGCGCAGGACCATGGCAAGTGCTAGGTGCTTGGTCCTTAACCAGACCGCGTGGGCGCTTCTGCATTGCTGACTCTTCGTTAACTGAGCCGACTAAGGAGGAGAGCCGCCTGCTCTCTGGCGGTGCGTAGGCGGCTTCCTGCATCCACGCTGTCTGCGCGCCGAGCTTGGTGAGACATACCGCGGCTGACCTGCCGGCGTGCGGACATGCCGACTGTCGGCCTCGAAGCCGGGTCGCAAGCAGCCTTTCGGGAAGATGTCCGGCCCCTAGCCAGAGGACATGTCTGCTGTACGCGGTCCCTGCGGCGCATTGGCCAGTCATTTTCACCGCAATCTTGCCCCGCTGACTGGCGGGAGGTAAGGGAGAACTGGGATTGAGCACAGAAACCACTCCTGTTAAATGTTGTGGGAACGAGGAGGGGAGTTGGCTGCGTCGGTTATCTCCGCGGGCCGGCAGTCAGTCATGCGAATGCACGATGAGCAGGATTCCCCAGTGGTCTTCATTCCGGCCTCGGAGATTTTGATGTTGCCTGGATCCATCCTGCACTCACCACAGCGGTGTGGCAACTGGAACGTGATCCATAATTCAGGGCTGGCGGTAGTCGGCCTTGCCGATCCCCGGCCGCATACCGGTTCTGCCAGTCGCTGACCTGGCCCTCTGGGAGTGGTCCTGTGTCTGTGTGGGCAGGCGCCGGTTCTTGCAGGAGTCGTCCGCCCTGACTCGGTCAGGGCGGTGCCCGAGCCGCCCGCGTTCTGTACCAGATCGCCTCCAGCACGGAGTCCAGCCACAGAGATCCACGCCGCTGGCCAGCCGTGATCACAGCGGTCGGAGGCTTCTCCCGTGCCCGACCGCGAGGAGCATCGTGGTGGGCAGGCCGTCCCGGGAGCGTCCGAAGCCATGGTTGGGTGGTCTTGACGAACTCACCAGCCGACGCCTTCTGGCTATCCCCTCTGCTGACTGACTGGTGCGGAAGCTGTGCCAGAAGGCGGCAGTGAGCCGGCAAGCGGGCGACGCCTACCAGCGAGGCTTTCGAAGGAGTGCCCGCCGTGATGTTCCAGGTCGAGCTGACCTAAGGGCGTCGTCGACTGACATCGAGCAGCGGGCGGACCTTCGTGAGTATCGGCGTAGTGCGCACAGAATCGGCACCCCTCACGTGGTGCCCGCTAGGAACAGCCACACCCCCACAGGAGCTGTGAGTGTGAGGGCAGTTGCCGTAGCTGGGCCAGCCTGCGAGGCCAGCCTCCTTCACCGCAGGTCGTGTGGTGACTGCCTTTGCTGAGACGTCGACTCCGAAGTTCAGCGCAGAGTTGCTCGACCTGTTCAGCGATGATTTCTTCGTCGCGAAGTGCAGCGCGCATGTAGGGGTCTCGCAACAAAATCGCGAAACTGCGCTGCAGTCAGCGCCTGATTCGTCATCCTGTCGGCGCGCATCTGTACGATGCGCTCTCTTGGTCGAGCCTTGCGCAGGCCTGCGGCGAATCGGCCATCCCTGAAGTGTGTAGCGCTCATCGTCCATGAGGGCGAAGCCTCTGTTGGATTTCCTGCGATGACTCATTGAGAACATGTGGCTCCGGACTGTGATGCCAGCCGGGTGGCCGACGCGTATCCCAGTCCACTCCCGCTCTCGCCGATCACTGCATAACTGCTCCCTAATCCGTTGCAATGGGAGCGTGCCCCGTCCACTTGCGATACCGGGGGGTTGACACCCGATAGGGCGTGTCGCACTCTTTACTCACTATGTTGTGGTGTGCCCGGGGTAAGTATGGCCACTCAGAGCGGAACTCCACCACGCCGTGGTGAGGGCATTTGACTGTCAGGCCATCAAGGCGACCTGGGGCGAGAAGATCCCTATTCCTGAATACGCTGAAGTGCTCTGCGTGAACACCCTTCCCTGGCCGGAGTAGAGGTGATCGACCGTTAGGTGGCGCATGGGGTGGCTGCGTAATCAAGAAGCAGGGGCACAGCACGCGAGCTGTCCGCTGTCGTGCTGTGGGCGTCACCCACGCCACCGCCAACCCGAATGGCCAGGTCTGAAGCAGGGGCAGGAGCGGCGGCAGCGGCTGATTGACGACCGCAGACGCAATATCTCCAACGCTGCATTGTCGTCGAACGCCGATGTGAGCGTGACTCTTGACCTGGCCTTTTGTCGTGGGTGACGTGGCGGCCGCAGAATGGCGGCTCGTCCTCAGAAGGGGTAACTGGTGGAAATCTATTCCATTGGAACACTGTCACCTTAGTGGTAAATCAGGTGTTGCCAGCTGCTATGCCCGCGAACGATGGTCAACTATCAACCCTCATTTTGTCGGTGATTTTCATCGGCGATTCAATGGAAATGGTGCGTCCATATGCGTGCATGTGCGTTCGCTGCCGCCTTTACTGCCGCGGTAGCTGTTGCCGTAATTCCTTCGTCCTTCGCTATGGCCGATGAGTCAACTGCTGAATTTGGGGTTCGTCACTCCACTTCTCTGGAATTGATGAAGAGTGTCTTCTCGGGTTTCAATCCCAATGCTCCTGTGGGTAAGAGTGTGCTGCTGGAATGCAACCCTCCTGGGGGTACGCATCCGCATGCGGGGAAAGCTTGTGCGACACTGAATCAAGTAAACGGGGACTTACGGAAACTACGGGCCAATTCGGGTTCGGTATGCCTTAAGATATATCAGCCGGTGACCGTGGTCGCCCAAGGGGAGTGGAAAGGTAGTAAAGTCTTGTATCGGAAAGACTTCGGTAATGAATGTGAACTGCAGAGGGCCACTGGGGCTGTCTTTGATTTTTGACACTGTTTCGTTGGATATTGCCTAGGGTGTGTCCATGCCCCAGTCCGCAGACGGTCGGCCGCTCGCTGGCCGTCTGCGACCATTGAGCCTGCTTGAGAAGGTTCGTCTAGCTCCGAATCGCCACATTTGCCGAGCGATGAAAGAGCTACCGATACCCGGCCAAGCACCATCTCGTCACCCGAGCCGACACCGCATGATTCTGGCTGTTGGCCGGCTGGTAATCCCTCATCGCCGCGAGCGCTGGTAGGTCCATCTCCAGCTGGTAACGAGGGCACCTACCTCCCTCGGTGAACGACGTCTGCGCCCGCGTCGAGTGCGCCTTCACTCGAATGAAGGCCGGGAAGCTCCTTGCGACCTGCAGCCCGACAGGCGGCCTCCCCCACGCGACTCGACGCCTTCGTAACCTCCCTGCTGGCTGACGACAGGTAAGCAGTTCGCCCAGCACACCAAAGCATCGACAGGACGAGTCCTGGTTGCCAGACCTCGCTGGACCTGCAGCACGCCTCGTCGCTCTACTCAATTGTCCGGTACGCGGTGCTGCCGCCGATGCCAGTGGCGGCGAGCCGCAAAGGCGCCCCTGAGACTCATGTGCCGCAATCCAGTTGCCGATAGGTGTATACCGACTTACGGTACGTGTGTCAGTCCAGTCGGTTGGCCAGTATTCGCCCGCGGCCAGTCATCAGCTCGCAACGGTGCACGGTCTGCGGTAAGGGCGATGGCCAGTCGGGCTGGCATAACGATCGCGGCAATTCCTGATGGTGCTGTGCGGTTGTCTTTTCGGCGATCACGCAGGCGTCGCAGGCGTCGGTTTGGCCAACCCCCAAATAGACGACGCCATACGGAAGTCTGTACGTAGCGAGCAATGCCAACAGTAGAGCTGACGAGTCGGACATGACCACCGCTCAGTAATGTCTTGCTCGCCCGCCCTCTAGCTCCGTGCAACGCGTCGCCAGCCCCAGCAAGGCCCCACCGTCGCCTCCATAAGCCGTGATCACACAAGGTACGCACAGCTCAATCAGCGGTCAGAGTGCCCCAGAGAATCGGGCTGCCACGTTTTGCGAGTCTCTACTGACTAGCACGTATCTAGCCACGCCCAGATTAGCGCTCTCGTGCCGCCTAACATCTTGTGGAGATCCCATGACGACAGCGCCCAAGGTGGGCACTTCAGCTGCAACAGGCCCGAGCATATTGAGCCGAATACTCGCTTGGATGGGAGGAACACTCGGCGTGCTGCTGCTCGCTACGACCGGCGTTGGGGCGTGGGTCTATCAGCACCTGGACGGCAACATCCACGGCGCGAACATCGGCGTGGACGGTGTCCGGCCAATCAAATTCAGCCCCGGTTCCAAGAACATCCTGATCGTCGGCTCCGACAGCCGCGCCGGCGCCAACGCCAAGTACGGTAAGCGCCTGACCACTATGCAGTCGGACACGCTGATCGTGCTGCACATCTCCGCCGACCGCGAGTGGGCCACCGCGCTGTCCTTCCCCCGCGACTCCTGGGTGCAGATCCCCTCCTGCACCCGCGGCAACGGCACGAAGTCGTCCCCGCACCACTTCAAGATCAACGAGGCGTTCTCGATTGGCGGCGACGGTGGCGACATCTCCAAGGCGGCGGCCTGCACCATCAAGACCGTCGAGCAGAACACCGGTCTGCGCATCGACCACTTCGCCTCGGTCGACTTTCGGGGCTTCAAGGGCATGGTCAACGCACTGGGCGGCATAAGGGTCTGCCCCAAGTACGCCATCCATGACAAGAAGGCGCACCTGCGCATGAAGGCGGGCTGCCAGAACGTTCGGGGTGAGAAGGCGCTCGGGTACGTGCGTACCCGCTACAGCGTCGGTGACGGCTCCGACCTGGGCCGCATCGGCCGCCAGCAGGAGTTCATGAAGACCCTGGCCGCCAAGGCCCAGTCCAAGCTCACCAACCCCGCCGTGCTATACGACTTCCTGGACTCGGCGACCAAGTCCATCACCACCGACAAGTTTCTGGCCGGCCTCAAGCCACTCTATGACCTGGCCTCGATCGTCAAGGACATCCCCACCGACCGGCTCACCTTCCTCACCGTCCCGAACTACTCGCGCGAGGCCGAGGTCCCCACCGACAAGGCCAATGTGGTCTGGCAGTATCCGCAGGCTAGCCAGGTGTTCAGCGACCTCGCCAACGACCGTGAGATCGGCGCCGCTGGCAAGAAGAAGCTCGCGGAGGCCGCCAAGCGTCCCATCACTACGCGCTCCATCCAGGTGCGCGTCCTCAATGGCGCTGGTGCAGCAGGGAAGAAGAGGCTCGCCGAGGCTGCCCAGCAGCTGCGGAAGCTCGGCTTCACGGTTATCGCGACCGGCGATGCGCCGGCTACCGACAAGACCGTCATCAGCTATTCAGCCGCCCTCAAACCAAAGGGCGAGGTGCTCGCCGCCCGCCTCTCAGGCATCAGGACGACCGAATCGGTCGCGGCGGGACTGGGTGCAGTGACACTGACGATCGGTCCGGACTTTGTGTCGGAGAACGCCGGTTGATGGGATTGAAGTTCGAACAGTAGGTGGAGCGACTCGAATCCTGGTGACTTTGGTGGAGGGCATGACGGGGTGCCCTCCTCTCGCGAAGCGCCCACGGCAACTCTCGGCGAGTCCAGGGACACGCCTGACCTCTGCGGTCGGTACCCGAACGCCTCGCACGATATTGACGGTGCATTCCGACCGCATGGCCAGCAATGTTTCAGCAGCATTCTGCTGTGCACAGTTTCTGCGGACGAGAGCTGCCGTGGGCTGGCAACGACTACCCAGCCGGGCTGCAGGTCTCCACTCCGTGTGAGGTGGGCCTGACGTCAGCGCAGTCGACCGACACTTGGCCAGGCGATGGCACCGGCAGAATCGGCGTTCGCCTGAGCGGACTCCCTACATCCGCTCACGTGCCGTCCATCTCCCACCAATGAAATCGTGTCCATCTTGGCGTGGAGGCGGAATCACCCAGGCACACCCCCGCCAGGCTGTCCAGGTCTTCTGGGCCTCCCCAGCTTCCTTCCCCAGGAAGGCGGATGTAGCAACGGCCAGGCGAACTCCCAGTCAGCATCCGGCAGTTCATGGCGGCGAGTGGCCCAACCGCGTCCACCACTCCAGATTTTCGAAGACACAACCTAATTCCACATCGGAATTACCCAACTCGGAGTCCCAAGATGTCCGCACGATTGAATACGTTCACCCAGAGAGCCACTCCGCACGCGCTCGCGCTATTCCGCATCGTGATCGGCCTGCTCTTTGCTTGCCACGGTGCATCCTCGCTCTTCGGCGTCCTCGGCGGCGCGATGGGCCAGGGAGATACAGTCCCCATCGGCTCCTGGCCGCACTGGTACGCCGCCATGATCCAGCTGTTCGGCGGCACCCTGGTGATGCTGGGCCTGGGCACCCGGACCGCAGCGCTGGTCAACTCCGGCTCGATGGCGTATGCGTACTTCTACGTCCACCAGGGCATCGCGCTGTGGCCGATCCAAAATGGCGGTGAGGCTTCCGTGATGTTCTGCTGGGCCTTCCTGCTGATCTTCTTCATCGGCCCAGGCGCTTGGGCTCTAAGCCATGCCCTTTTCTGCGCACGTAGATAGGAGGAAGCTCGGAGTGGTTCCGGATCACCGGCGACTTTCCAGGACCTTGAGCGCCGCGTCCTCGCGCTTGAGGGCGAACGGCGTGTTGGTGGAGTTACAGAGACCGTCGGAGTTCACGTGTTCGACTCATATTGTTCAAAGGTCAGACTCTGCGCTCCTGTGCGGCGAGCGAACGATGTCATGGAACAGGATGCATTGATGAAGAGTGAACTTAAGCTGCTTTCCGCTCTATTTTGTGCGTCGATGTTGAGTGCGGTCATTATCGGTAATAGGTCGATAGCGGCCTACCCAGGTGCTGTGAAGATTCCACGCTCCGTATTTGACGGACAGCGGAAGGGGCTTTGGAACTAGGCGCGATATGAATCCTGTCAGGTCAGACATGCCTGGATGGTGTCATCTTCCCGTGTGTCAGCAGGCCGCGGGAACAGTCCGGCAAGGTCGATGAGACTCTTGATACGTCCCATGGTGGCGGGGAAGTATCGAGCACCCCATGTGCTCGCTCGTTGGAGCGCCGGCCAGGAGCGCAGCTCACCCGTCACGATGGAAGCCGTTGGGAAGCAGGGCGTGTTGGTCTTCGTGAACCAGTCCGAACCAACGAGCTCGTGCATGTCCTCTGGTAGGTTGGATGGTTTGAGCTCGCCTGGTGTTCACTTCCGATCAGCGGTGGCAAGCATGGTGGCGAGCAAGAATCCCAGTTCCTCACATGAGCGATACCGTGCTTGTCGCGGATGCGTGGTGACAGGCCTGGAGTGCGCCTTGCACTGGTGTTCCCGCAATTCCCCGCACCAGGCGGGGTGCGTTGCTGGAACTTGTGGTGCGGCGGTGTCACCACGCATGAGCTGGTTCTGCTATGCCCAACGGATCGCCGGCCTCCGCGAATTTCCCCCGAGTGAGCGGACTGCCTAGCAGGAGCCTAACGAGCCCTCACATACGGGCCTTGGGTAATGTCGGCGCAGCCAGCAGGCGGATCCGGGCTCCAACGAAGGAGCCGCTCCGGGTCAACTCTGGATCTTACGGCGGTTCTATCTGCTCTTGCCCGAGATGAACGTGCCCTGCTCCGGGCATAGGTGGCCAGGCACCGGACGGCGGATGTGAATGCCGTCAATGATTCTGGTGTAGTCGCCTTGCCAACGTGATCGATGACGGAGTTCGACGGCAGGGTGCAGTCCTGCTGAGCCAGCAGCGATCGCATTTCACCGATTGCGCATCTGATAGTCGACTGGTCCACGCCGAACGGGCAGGCCACCATACCGTGAGTGGCGGCGTTCCGCAGGTGCACGAGTGCCACCAGGAGCCTGTCAATGCAGACCAGCCTGGCCTTCTGACGCCGTCCGCCAGCCAATGCGGATGCGATGGGAGCAGCGCCTATTAGTGTCGCTTAGGCCACAACGGCTCGTTTTCGCCCACGAGTTGAGTCATGACATCGGCTGCCGGCCCCTGGCATGCCGCATGCGAATGATCTCTCCACGTACCCAACCCCACCGCCCTCATCATGATTGGCGCTCAAGGTGCTGACGGGCTACCCAACCATGCACGATCTTGATGGGTATGGCAGAAATATGGGTGTGGGTAGGTTGGAAAGTTGACTTACCTGCGTTTCGCCTATACGTACAAGATTGTGCACGGTAACGACTGCCGAGTGGGCGTTTTGGAGGCGCCCACTTGTCTTGAGGCTCGACCCCGCGCCAAACGTCGGCGCAGTGTCAGCGAGTCACCAGTCGCCCAGAAATCTCGGAACTGTAGCTACAGACGGTCGCGGAGAAGCCGTCGCTCTCTGGGGCAACTGGCAAAGCGACCGATGCAAGCATTCCACGTTTGGAGTTGCTGATGTCCTCTTTCCGCCCGAAACGTCATTCTGATGAGCCGAAAAGGCGAGACGGCAACGGTGATCCGCGACGTCGCCTTCTCACAACGGGTGAGGCGGCGGCAGTCGCTCGTGTCACGCCGGCATGCATTCGGCAGTGGGTCAGCCGTGGCTACTTGATTCCTGTAGCAACCTATCGGCGTGGAAGATCAGTGCACCTATTCCTTGAATCTCACGTATTGGAAGTCGAAAGAGATCGTCGGAGTCGGCCAAGGAAGGGTTCGAAGGTCAGGAAATCTGCAAACCCAGGGAGGAAAGATACCTGCTAATTCTGCAACGCTCGGTAAGTCATTTCAAATCTTGGCGTGGGCGGGGGTGAAGCCGTTCGGAGCGCTTGGCGGAATTTTACGCCTTGATGTCGGCGGATAAAGCGTCAGTGCTGCCAGTCTCTCAGAATCACGCATTCGGTGAGTCTGTGTAATTCTTCACTGGCATGCGGAAGTGTGATTCCGTTAGACTTGTGGGTGATCCTGGCCGGAGCATTTAGATCGGCAGGAGCGGAAGCCGGCTAACTTAATTGGCGCCTCATCGGTAATGATGTTGCCGAGAGGGCCCTGATTGTTGGGTGAATCTCCAGGTACTGCGGGTCGGTTTCAGTGGCCTCGTGTAGGCGATGCTGCGGTCAGGCGAATGCTGAAGAAAGGCCGCCGCTGTGCCGGAATGGAATGTGCTATGCGTGAACTTCCAGAGAGGTTACCCAGCGATCGCGGCGAAGTTTCTAGATGTGCCGCAGGTGACAAAATGTCCTATGTCTATTCGGTGGACAAGGGGTCGCAGCGATCGGGCGAAAGAGAGGTGCAGTATAGGGTTAGGCTCCGCACCGTCTCTATAAAGAAGTTGAATCTGACTAGAATGAAAGAGCAGAAGAATATGGAGGTTGCGGACAAGAAGCCAGAAATACGCACACTTTCCTTCAAGGGGACGGGAAGTGCCATAGCTGCATTGGAGGCTGTGGAATTCGGAAACGCGGAATACGCGTGCCTTCTCGACGTGCCGAAAGGGATGCTCTCCCTGTTGCGGCTCAGCCCCGAATGTCTCCAGCAGGATGAATGCCCTGGGTCTTGCTGTCGCCATCATCCAAATGATCCGTGCTACGAGGTTAGTGAGATCGACTCTGGCCTCTCGCATCCCTGTGTGCTGGCTTACAACGAGCAACGGCAGATGATAGCTGTCATAGGCCTCCACTCTACCAATGTCGCATTCATCTCCACAGTCGGTGCAGTCGGCTCTTTCTCTCCTCAGGTATACGACTTGGGGTATCAGCCAGACCATGTTAGGTTTTCGCCGGACGGTGTGCTCTGCGCAGCGGCCGCTGCACGGGACAGGAAGCTCGTCCTCCTCTTGATGTCTGAGGGCAACTTCTCGCCGCAGCGCCTCGTGATCGACGTCTCCTTCCCGGACTGCGGGGGACCTCATTGGCTCGCCATCACCCAGACCGTCACGGAGACCGAGTGTCAGAGTTCGGCACCAGAAATGCGGCAGTATATCGTCACCGGAATATGCCCCAAAGGTGAAACAATGGAGCAGGGGGTAATTGCGCAAGCGGTAGTGACACAGCGGCTATTTAGAGAGCGAAATGTAAAGATTGCTAAGGTTGGGAGTATAAAAGCAAAGCTTTCCGCCTTCATCCCGACTGCTGCCACCGCTTACAACATAGAACTCCACCAGCGGGAGGTGGGGCAGTTCCATGGCTGATCCGTCCGTTGCGTTGCTGAAGAGCTGTTCCATGGATGATCATGGCGGGTGAACTGCTCGTCCGTCCGTTGCCTGGTGGGGTAGGACTGTGGAGGAGCCGACTATGGCGCGGTGGACGTCGGCGCCTCTAATGAATGCGAAGATCCGCGCCGTGGGCGAGTGGGCTGTGCCCGCGCTCAAGGGCTGGCATCTGCTGGGCGAGCTGTGCTGCGGCACCACCTGGATCACCGGCATGGTCAAGGACGCCCTCACCCTCCACCTCGTGCCACCGTGAGGTGGTAACGGCTCCTCAATTACCGTGCGGGACGGACAGCTGGCACCGCATCTGATCGACTTGGAAGCGGCCGTAGCACGGCCATCCCCCCACGAGTCCGACCTTCCCGGCGAAGTCGAACCGGTCCGCCTCCACACACAACCCCACATCGGCGGGTGAGCACCGAGGCGTCGCCCGCCGCGCAGGTCGTCCGCGGCCGGGGAGGTTCAAGCACGATGCAGATAGGGGCCGCGGTCAGGACATTCCCCGGCCAGGACCCGGTCCAGGCCAGATCCTCAGCGGTACGGCCGTCCTCGCCGGTGACCACGAACGTCACCGCGTCGGCGCCGGCATCTGCCAGAGCCTGCTCGGTAGTGTCGGCCACGACGAAACTGGCGCACAGTGCCAACTATCAACGATCCTGTCCGCCCGCGGTGGAAAGCCCAGACGGTGGTCGTGATTGCCCCCGCATCACGTCGATCACAACGGAAGCCTGCTCGGTGCCGTCCACCTCGGGTATTCCGACTAGTGGCTGTCCACGCCGGGTTGGTCTCAGCCCACTGAAGCGGTCCGCAAGACACCTTGACGATCTTGCGGTGACTCACGAGCACGCGCTCGAATGCCCGGCGGGCCACAGGGGAGTCCAGCGGCTCGTCGTCTGTGGCCAGACCTAGGCTTTCAGCAAGTTGGCAAGGACTCACTGAGTTTGCTGACTCTGCTGCTTCTTCTCAGCGCCTCTGCGCACCGGGGATGGCTACATGCTCAAGCTGCTTTACTCGGCCTCGGGCTGCTGATGGCGGTGCACCACACGTGCCTTAACCAGCAGGGCATACCACGACGTCACATCTGGGCGACGTGTCAGCAGCCGCTTGCGCCATAGTGCGGTCGCGCCCCCGAACACCCCGTGCTGTGTGCGTTCGTCCAAGGCTTTAGCCAGGCACTCAGTCCGGACTGGGCACGGCGCACATATCTCTAGCGCTTGCTTCTCTCGACGGGAGTCGAAGAAGAGATCAACTCCTAGGCGTTTGCACCGAGCCCGCATCCACCATCTAGAGTCCAGCACTTCGGCTCCGCCAACGGGCTGGGACGTCGATTGGCTGCTTTCCCATGCTGACGTCACGTCCACAGCAACCTCCAGGTGTGATCCGTTGGGTATCCAGTAGCTTCAATTCCCCGGAGTCCCTGGTCCAGCTGGAAAAGAGTGCAGCACAACCGCACATCCTCATCCCAGGTACGGGAGGCCCGCAGACCCGGGTCCGTCATCAGACGCATCTTCTGCTCCTCTGTGTATCCACGAGCCACCAGTCGCAACCTCAGCATCAACACCCAGATATTTGATTTTCCTGGTCCGAAGTATTCTTCCCCGGGAAAATCCGGAGGTCGCCTCGTAGTACCGTGCGCGCTGTCTGTTTTCCCGCACGAAGCAAGGGAGGATACCTCAGGACCGCTTTCCATGCCCAAGCCCTCGCCTGCAGTGTCCTTTAGTCTTGTGGCCGCGTGCCGCTCATACGCATCGGACTGGAATGGTGAAAGTTCAGCGCGGACGGCGAATGCGAAGGTTCGTCGGCATATGTGTTCCGGATTCTCCGGATTTGTTTCCTGGAACCAGCCCAACGGGCCTAAGGAGCGTGGTACGGGGAGTTTCGGCCGGTCGATCCGATGGCGGAACCGGCTGGAAAGATTGAAACGTGGAGGGGTGCCGGGATGGGAGGGCGCCCCCGCGGACGTTTCCTGCGGCGTGCTTCGGACAGCGGTCGCATGGTGGTTGCGGGCGCTGATGGCGAGGCGCCAGGTGGGAGCGCAGCGTCGGAGGCGGGGCCAATTGTCGCGCTGTTGGTGTTGGGTGTTAGGGAGGGAGGCCCCGGCCGGCAGGAGCCAGCCCCCCATACGGCTAGGGAGTCCGAGGAAGACGATGGGGTGGGAGAACCTCTCATGGGCAAAAGCCATGAGAGGACCGGACGCTACTGCTGGCCTGGTTGAGCATCGTGCGGAGGAGAGCCGAAGTAGCCTGCGGAGCAGAAGGCCCGAGGCGAAGTGAGAGGAACCGCGATTCATCGAGCGCATCTCCTGTGTCTGCTGCTTTGTTACCTATCCAGACGGGACGTGCGAGCAGGTTGTGGTGGCCCTGTTGCTCGGTGTTGTATCGAGCCGGCCGCATGCCCTGCCCAGGGGCCGACGGCCTGTCCGCGTGCGACTGTTCCTCCGCTCTGAGTCTGTGCGGAGTCGGAGTGACTGCAGTGCCAACTCCGGGAAGACCAGCGGAAGGCACTGAGTGCGACAGTGAAACCCGCGGTGCAGCTCATGGGGTCGGTTGAGGGGACGTTCATCGCTTGGCGGAGTGAAACAGTGGGAGGGACATCGGGGGGGAACTCTAAGCGTGCCCAGAGCTGATGTTCTGACGGGAATGTCTGGAGGCACTGGCTAAGGAAGCGGACGAGTGTTCTCGCACAGTGTTGGCGGGACCCACTGGTGCGGAGGACCGCCTTGCGGCGGAAGTGATGGAGTGACACGGCGACGACAGTGCCTATGAGCTCGCCCAGCCTTTCGGCGTCGGATAGTTGCTCCGGGGTAAGGCGCAAGCGCTTTCGGGACAGGCGATGTACCCGCATGTGGATGCTCCCATCACGGCACCAACGCCACAGTGTGGCCATGCCGCAGTAGGCGAGTCTGTCCTCCGCCGATGACCAGCGCAGGGCGGCTTCGTCCCAGGCAGCCAGCAAGTCGGAGAGACGAGGGTCGAGATCCTCGCGCCCGTAGGACGGCCGCGGCCCGGAAGAACGACGGTGGGCAGGAGAGGGAGACGACACAGAAACCTCCAGCGAGATCAGTTGTACGGCGTGCGGTACTGCCGACCGGGCACTCAACCGAACGGTGTGGATCCGCAGACCGCTTTGTGCCGAGCGCTGCGCTCGTATCAGTGCTGCGCTGCACAGTGGTTCTGGGGTGGGCGAACCGTGCAGCGGGCGCTCGAACCGGGGTGAGCGTGCCAGTGGCTCGTATGCTCTGCGCGCCACGTTGACCTCCGGCACTTTTCTGTGACAGCGGGACATCTGGTGGCACGCCCACTCATGACGTGTTGCGGTCGACGTGACGTCGCGCGGCCTGCACTGACGTGGCGACGGCGACAAGCCTCGGCGCTGAGCAGTTTTGTCATGGCGTCATCCTCCTGCGATGTGAGGCTGACGCGGACCCCTCCTCAGTGGGTTTGGCCTCGCAATGTGGGGCTTTAGCCAGTGTCATCCTGCGTCAGGGCCGTCAGCTTGGCAACTGGAACGCAATCCAGTATCCAATACTGATCGGAAACTTTCACTTTGCGAAGTCGAGGGAGACGAGCAGCGAGGACGGTCTGGAACGACTCGCCGTGGTGCGACGGATCGAGTTTATCTTCGTCGGCAACCCTGATCTCCGGGTTGGACGGCGCGCAGTCGAAGGCTCGTCGGTCATAGAACGACACGGCGGCTCCCGGACAGCGAACCGGGACAGAGGAGGGCTGCAACCCTTGATGGACTCACCCTGAGCCGCGAGGTACCACGCACCGACATCGACTGGTTGTCGGCGCCTTCCGTGGACGACGCCGAGCTGTTCACCCGCGCCGGCTACCTATCACGCAGCGAACACGAAGTTGTTCTCGCGCTGCGACGTGGAACCGAGGCCGGCATCGCTGATCGGGGCCGGTCCCAGCCACGCAGGCACCTTTAGCCGGTTGCGCACGACGGGCGTGGAGCGTCCTGAGATCTCATGAAACCTGAATTTTCGATTGGTCAATCCAAGTGAAATAGCATGGAATGTCCGCGAGTCCTCCATGCCCCATCGGGCTGAGGGCTTTTGCTCGGTCCGGAGCGCTCTTGACCGTAGAAGGAGCCACCCTGACGGAGAATGGGAGTCAAGTGTGTCCAAGTTCGACCCCGAGGTGGAGCTTGAGAAGCTGAGCATCCCCATCCAGTACCTCCCCCTCCATGATGTCCTTGCGGCCTGGGATGCCGAGCACGGCAAGGTGTACTGCAGCATCGGTCTGAACCCCGTCCAAAAACGCTGCGCACTCACACATGAGCTGGCCCACATCACCTTGAAGCACCAGCGTTGTGCGTATGCAGATGACAGCGTGACAACCATTGCCACTATTTCCCAGGAGCGCGCAGCAGAACTGTGGGCTGCACGCAAACTTATCAGTGCCTTGCAACTGGCCGCCGCTCGCGAATCCGGGCTCCCGCCAGAGACCATCGCACGCGAACTGGAAACCACCCCACGCATCTACCGCGCGCGTCTGCTGGCCGAGCAATATGATGAACAACGCTGGCTGGGAACCAAATTTGTCGGCTTCTGACCCGCCCGCACAACCTGGGCCCCTCACACTCGATGGCTTGGCGGCCGCGCGAAGTAGCGGTGCTAGTCGGAAGCCTGGCGCTCTCAATTTGGGCGGTGTGATCTCTGGAGTGGGTCCATCGCGTTGGCATGCAATATTTCAATTGCGGTGGACTGACCGTGAAGCAGCGGGGGTGCAGGGGCAATCGGCGCAGGTAGCGCGGCAAATATGAGTCTCCCGTGAGTCCGCGTGCGCTCGGCACGCCGACTGGCGGGATGGCGGCGCCGAAGACAACAACGCTCTAGGTCAATACAGCCAGGGCGTGAAGAAGGGCTTCTGGGAGAGGACTTCGTTCGCCTACTGGAGGCGGGCCACCCCACTTTGCGGATCCGTTCCGGCTGGGGTGGGAAACTCCCCTCATCATGTCGACGCCGCCATGCATAAGTTGATCGCGGCCACAGTCGGCGAGTGTCCGCGGCGTCCGTCGTACACGCCTGACGTCAACCACTCCAAGGGCCTGTGGGCACGCCCTGCAAATAGTCCGGGATGTCCGCACCTGCCACCGAGCGGGTCGTACTGGTCACTGATGAGTTCCTCCGGGGTGCGAGTGTCGGTCCCGCGCCAGCTGAGGTAGACGCGGGTGCGGGCTGTGTAGCCCTTGTCCGTGACAACGCGGTCGGGTCGGGGCTCTTCCCGGTGTCATCGGCGGCCCAGCGGGCGAAGCCTCCGTGGACGGTCTGCCGGGGGCTGAACCGTGCGGGCAGGTCTCTCCAGGGCAGGCCGGTGCGGAACTTGAACACGATGCCCTCGAGTATGCGGCGGGTTGCGGGGTTGCTGAAGGTGGTGCGGAAGAGGGGCGGGAACGGTCCTGGGGGTGGCCGGCCGGGGTGCCTGCCGCTGGCGGATCGGTACTGCTGGTGGCCGTCCACTACCGCACGGACCTCACGATGCGGCAGCTCGCTCTGCTGTTTCGGGGTCTCGCCGGCGACGGTGTGTCGGGTCATCCAGCGGCTGCAGCCGCTGCTCGCCCCCGGCGGGCCGCTCGACCTGCCAACGCTGCAGACCGGTTGTGGATCGTGGACGGCACCTCGACCCTGATGCGGACCGGACCGTCGGAGCCCGGTCGCGCGACTATCGTCTCTCGGTAACCGCGCAGGTTGTCATCGATGCGGACACCAGGCTGGTCGTTGCCACCGCTCACCGGCCTGCGCACAAGGCCGACGCGCATGTCTGGCGCAGCTCGGGCCTGCCCGCCCAGTGTCTCGATGCCACCGCCCTGAGGGATGGCGCTTACGTCAACACCGGACTTGTCGTCCCGCACCGCAAATGCTCAAGGCGGCCGCTACTGTCGGGCGACGAGGCGGACAATGCCGAGCGTCGCAAGATCCGCGCCCGCGTGGAACACGCCTTCGCCCGCATGACGAATTACAAGATCCTTCGTGACTGCCGGAAGCGTGGCGAGGCCGTCACCACGCCGTCCGGGCCGTCGTCCACACAGGGCACCTCCATCTCTGGGCGGCGCGCGTGGTCAACGCGCCCTGGCTGATGCCCCGATCCTCGGCAACCTGCGTGATCTCCCTGGCGTCACGGATGACACCGACTTCATCAGCTCGGGACCGGCGCCCCACGCGACTTTGACTCTGTATGGGTGATAAGTACGCCTGAATGAAGTAGTGGCTCTTGGCTGCGGAAGCCTCTTCGCGGTGACCTACAGGCGTCCAGCTGTTCCTTCCGAGAAGTATGAAGAGAGCGAGGACCTGTGCTTTCGCAGTTCGCTAAGTCCTTCTGTTCGCCTGGCTTTTTACCACGCACTACTTTGGCTGGCGCTGTCGCTATCGCCATAGCAGCAGCGAGTACGATAGCCATGGCTGCCCCCCTGCAGCCCCTCGACACTATTTCAGCTGGCAAGATGAAAAATGAGTCCTCCATCGTCGCAGGAAAGACGTCGCTAGCGCTGAGCGAGGGCCTCGATCTCAGCGGCCTGGTGTCGCTGAAGATCGACGGAGGGAAGATAGCCCATGTTGAGCGCAAATTAATCGGTGGAGAAGTGCAACTGGGTGGCAATGTTGCACTTGATGTCGGTTCTACGAAGGCGATGATCACCGACCTCCACGTCAACATCGAAACGGGAGATGTCAAGGCCAAGATCAACGGCAAGTCGTTGGTACTGGGCAGCTTCGATAACGGTTCGATGCACCTGCACAAGGAGGCTGGCAGTAAGATTCTCTACGTCGAGATCGGCGGTGGAAGCGAAAACTACATCGATCTTAGTGCGACCGCCGCGGCAGAGCTCAATCGCATCCTGGACGAGGGCGATGACCGGGTCGAAGAGGGTGAAGAACTCCTTACTGGAGTATTCAAGGTAGGCGTGCAGGTTGACGCATCACTGGCCACTGATTTCAAAGTTGCCTACGATGGACTGATATCCGCTGCCATAAATGCCGATACCTCTCTAGGCCTGAAAGTAAATCTTGTACAGCACCTCCCGGTGTTGAGATGTACGGCAGGAGGGAGTTTTTACGCACATTCAGGCAAGAACCACCAAGGGAAGTCTCGATACGGTGAGGCCGGTACCGTCCGTGACACCGGGAGCCCGATCGCGGAGGTTGCCCAGTACCGGGACAACAGGGAGGGCGTGTTGACCACATGGGGCTCCCAAGAGAAGGAGGCGACCAGGTCTGACGAGCGGGCACAACTGCAGCGGATGCGCAAGTTAAATCATAAGCTGCGAATGGAGCGTGATGCCCTCAAGAAGTCGCTGATGCTGTGGGTTCAGGAGGCGGCGAAGAGGCAGTAGAAGGAAGCCGCTTTCGGTCAGAGGAGCGGAATCTCTGCGTGCAGTTCGCTTTCGCCTGTTAGGAACCCGATATCTCCGCGCCCTGATGCTGGGGAGTTCATGAAGATCTCGGCCCTGGCCCCACCGCGACGAGCGGAGGGGCCAGACGCCCAAGGCGACAGGCTCTGGCTGGCCCTCCAGGCCGATGTGGTGGGTGATGCCGCTTGCGTAACCATCGCAGCAGGTGAGAGTAGCTGTAGCCCTGGTCGCCGGGCACCTTTGTCCGGTCTGCATCGACGGGGTCCTTGGTGGGACGGGCTCGGCGGTATGCCTTTGACCAGGGATCAGGGCCTGGCTGTCGCACGGGTTCACTCCCGGGATCCCGACGAGTAGAGGCAGTCCAGTCCGCTCGGTGATCGAACCGATCTTCGAGTCGTATTTGCCTCGGCCGACAGGAGTCGGACCGCTTACGCTCCTTTGACAGGGCCCGCAGGTCTATCGATTCGATCGCACACCGGGATCAGTCCAACTCGCCGCGGGCGCCGAGCTCGTCGAGGACAGGCTGTGGAGCTTGGCCCAGGTCTTGGCTCTCGTCCACTCGGAGAAACGCCGGTGGGCCGTCGCCCCGATAGCCCGAACGATGCCGCCGGCAACTGCTGCCACGCGCAGCCTGACACGGCCACGAACGCGATCGCAGCCAGCACCTCCTGGTCACCATGCCGGGCCGGGCCACCACCCGGAGGCCGCGAGGCGACCTCAGGCACCACCCGCTGGAACAATTCCCACAAATTGTCCGGCACAAGCCGCTCAACGATGCCACCACGACCGACACCCTGCCGGGTCTGGCGAATGAGATGACCTCCAAATAGCGGTACGTCAGCGTCTTCGCGATTGGCCAGATACACAGGTGGGATTGCCTTTGGTTACGGGGCAAATCGGTTTGAGAGGAGGCACGCTGGCCTCGCTGCAGCCTCGAGTCGGCTTGCCGAGGACCAGTAAGGAACGGGGCATAAATGTGAAGGGGAATTCGATGGCATTCGCCAGCTGGCAGTCGACGGCCGAGTTTGGACGCTTGGGGTCTTGCGGGACGAACCTAGTGGGAATTTCGGCACGTAACGATGTCTCTACGATTGCCGGGGTCGCCGAAGCTGCAGATAAAGGTCTGCTTGAGGCCTTTCCGGCAGGCAACAACGTGGTCATGCTGGCGGATAACGGTAGTGTGGACGGTACGGTTGAACGATTTGCCGCGACAAGGCTACAGGCCGAGAAGTTGACGGTGTGCTCCGACAGTGCTGGCAATGGGAAGGGTACCAACATTCTTGCTCTTGCTGGAAGGGCTCTCCAGCTCGGCGCACGCCAGCTGGTGATAATGGGGGGAAACTTATGCAATCCCAAACCCGAGTGGATTCGGCTGCTGGCCTCGGCGGTGTCCTGCAACAGACCGGCTATAGCTCTGCCTGCTTATGTTTGCGGCAGGTATGAGGCGAGCATCACGAACCAGCTGATGCGTCCGCTTATCGCTGCCGTCTTTGGGGCGCACCTTGCGCAGCCGATCGGTGGCGAATTCGCCTTCAATCACGCACTTCTGCAGCAGATGAGTGCTTGGGAAGCCACGGACAGCGTGCGCCTCCATGGTATCGATGTCTGGCTGACGGCGAATGCCTTGCGGGCGGGGCTGAGAGTTGCCGAAGTGCCGCTGGGGCGTAAGGAGGACAACTGGAACCCCGTGAAGTCGCTGTCCCGAACTCAACAGCTCTTGGATGCCCTGTTCCACGTGATGACCTGGCTCGACAAGCCCCGCCCGGTCGCGCGGACAGCCGCGGCACACCGCCAAGTAGTTGATGAAGCAGTACCCCGCGGCAGCCCACCGCAGTACACGCCTGCCTTGCGAGCTTGCCTCAGCCGCTATGTTGCTCGGCACCGCGAGGATTTGTGCAGACTGTTCCCCTCAGCGAGGAACCTGCAGTGCGCACCGTGGGGCATGCGGGTGCCGGCCGAGACTTGGCCCGAGCTGCTTGCGGATGCTGTGGAGGGCCTGGCGGCAGGGGAGTTCCTGAGGTCTCGTGACCACCTGATAGCTCTGCTGGTCAGCCGGACCGCAACATTCTGGGAAGAGGTCCAAGACTTGGAAGCGCACCGTATCGACAGCCTGCTGGCCCGCCAGGTGCGTGATACTGCCGCAGCAGTCCGAAGGCGGAATATTGCCTTCCGTGGTTCGTTCCCAGCTAGCTTCAGCTCGGGCTTGTGGGAGGGGCTGTGAAGTGCTGACTCGTCAGGTCTGGTGCGATCGGCGTCGTCTGAACCCTGACTGTGACCCGCCTCCTGCTCTTCCACCTTCGCGGGGCGGATGCCTGGTCGCGGCGGTAGATGAGCCGGTCGGTGCCCATGCAGGTAGATCGGCACCGTGAGGGATGCGAAACCTGCGGGTGGCGAGCCAAACTGCTTGGGAATCCGTCCCGCGCAAGGACTCTGAGCTTGCGCGCTGAGGGTAAGGGACGACGGCGATCTGTGCGGGCGCCATGATGGGGCGAGCTCAACGAGCACCGGATGGGCAGGTGGCCGACGAGCTACGCATGGCACGAGCGGAGATGTCAGACGTCACGCACGAGTGCCGGCAACTCGTCTGCGCGTCACCTGGGGCGCGAGATCCTCAATCGATAGGTAGACGGCACTGGACTACGTTGCCGAGAGGTCTGGCTTCCGTAGGCCGTACGGTGGCCATTGAAGGAGCAGACCGCCAGGCGGTTGACCAGGGGAGATGGTGCTTGGAGGGTGCCGCCCCTCCGGCATGTGGAGGAGCGGACCCGGTGATGTCAAAAGCCCATCAAAAGGTAAATTTGAGTATTTCAGCGAAGATCTCCAACAGGCTTGTGAGGAGGTTGCTGCTCATTTGATTTCTCCTAGAAAGTGGCAATGTGGGACCAGCTCTCCGGGGCGAGTAAGGGCTCTTGCCCGGAGGTGCTGTAACGGCCTGCAGTCCGTCGTTTGCGCCCCTTCAGCATCACTTGTCGCTGTGCTCGCGCGGAAGCTGCGCCAGCATCCATCACCCGTTTGGGGCAGCATCTAATCCGGCGATAACTTGTTTCCAAGAGAGGTTGGCAAAGGTGCAGTCGTAAGAGCCCTGCGCGCATGGGATGGTGGTACCGGCCTTGGGTGCTGGCATGGGGAAGTAACGACTATGTGAGCTCGTGCATCATGTGATCGCCAGGACGGCGTGCCAGCGCTGTCACCATGGTTAGACGATGCACACGGGCATGATTTCCCTGTTCTGTGGCGCCGGATTGAGCTGCGCACATCATCTGTCGACCTGGCACCCCGGTCATGTAACAGTGCAGGAAGAACTCCCATGGCCGGCAACTCGCAAGCCGCCGCGTCCACCTCGCCCACGAGAATTTACCCATCGACTTCTGAGCAGGCAGCAGCCCTTCAAGGACGAGGCAGAGGTCGGCGTGGGGAGGTTCGGCAGCTTCTGGTCGCATGGGGCGATGAACTCCCGCCGGCGAGCAACGATCGTGTGCCTGTCGTCGAACCGATCCGTGTTTGGGAGCTCGGTCGTGCGGAAGTCGAGGTCGCTGCCGACCGGTGCCACCTCCACGACGCGGCCATTGCGGGCGGCCCATTCATGGGTCTCGGTCGGAGAGCATGAGACTGAGGGCGTGTTGAGGTAGCTGTGGTCGAACGCCGGGGAGGCTTCGAGTGTGTCTCCCAGACCACGGTGTAGATGAAGGTTGGGCCAGGCACGCACATAGCGTGTTGGAGAAGTGGTCTTGCAGGTACCGATTCAGCGTCGCTGCGTCGTCAGCGGGGCCAACTCTCCGGGGTGCTGCTGGTGACTACGTTGCAGACGGCGGGCTTCCCGGGGCCAGGGGACTTTGCCGAGGCGACGACGCGGACGCCATCCAGCAGGATTCGGCAGGAGGCGAGGCCGTCCCCGGTCGGGGTCACTGCCACGCGGGCCTCTTTGCCGGTGTTGACAACCACCTTGGTGCTCCAGGGCAGCTTGGTCCGGGCCAGCCGTTCGTTCTTGTAGTCCGGCTTGAAGCTGTCAGGGTTGTACTGGTAGCTGACGGTGGCAGCCTGGGCTTCGCTGCGGACAGAGGCGGCCTCGTACGTGAGGTACCAGGCGTTCCCGCCCCGCCATTTCTTGATCTCGGTGGCGTTATTCTTGGCCCACAGCATCCCGCCGAGGATGAGGGCTGCGACCGTCGCGAAGGCGACCACAAGGAAGACGTCGCCGCGGAAGCGGCGGGACGGCTGGTTCGGGGATTTCACGGGGACCTCGTCTGTTTCTGCGCCTATCCGCGCTGCGGGGTACTGATGGCAGTGACGCGCGGCTTTCTTGCTCTTCGTGCCATCGTATTCATGGTGAACACGGCGAGTAGTCGACCAATAGGCCGATTTATTCCTCCGTCTGCGGTCGTACCTCTCAGCTCGGCGGGCGGCCTGAAGGATGACTGGCCCGGGATCTGGGGAAAGTCAAGTACGGATGGCCGCGGCAGGCCCGCCGGGATGACGAGATCACAGTCTTCAAGAGTACGGCGCTTGGCCGGACCGATCAGTGGCGGTCCCGGGGAGATACGGTAGCCGCGTGTAGGTCCCACATTACCTTTACCAGTCCAGGAATACGCAGGGTGCTGGAATGCCACGGATTCAGCGTCGCCGTGATGTGCTCGGTGCAACATCCTCAAGCCAATCGGTTTGGCGATGTGCCGTGGTTGGTAAGCGCAGACACGAGATTACCTGTTCGTTTGATTTGTGCGCCATGGAGGATTCCCGCCTCCTTCGAAAGCTAGGAGGAAGGTGCCCCGTGAGGGCGCTACCGCGCACCTTTCCCGTGGTTGACTCCTGCTCGCCAAATTCGAAGATCCATAATCTTGCAATTTTCTATAAAATCGCCTACCGTCCCGACTCGGGCCGCTAGTTTCAGAGGCGACCGAAAGGTCGGTATCGGCGAAGTGGTGGTACGGATGGAAATCGATGGGAGCATGCGCATGGAAGCTCCGCAGTTACGAAAATCGAAGGAGTTGCTGAAAATGCAAACATCCTTGGAGGAGGAAGGGCAGAAAATAGCGGATCGGGCGCCCTGGAGTAAGGTGCTGAGCGCCCGGGCCACCCGGGGCGTCACCGCGGTCGCTGTCGTGCTCGCGATGGGCTCCCTGAACATGGTGTCCGAGCAATCGGCCGAGGCCGTGAGCAGCGCCACTTGGGACCGCCTGGCTCGGTGTGAAAGCGGTGGCGACTGGGGGGCCGAAGCCGGCAACGGGCTGTCCGGCGGGCTGCAGTTTGCTTGGCAGACCTGGCAGCAGATCCAGGTCGCCGCACGGGTACTGGGTCGCCAAGGCTGGGGTGCATGGCCCGCCTGCGCGGCCTCGCTGGGACTGCGCGGCATCCCGCGTGCTGGCGCACGCGCTTGGCCGGACCCGACGGCGACCCCGCTCAATCGGCACCCTGTCCTTTACGCATGGCCTGACGAAATTCAGCGGCAGTCAGCTTCCAGTGGCCTGGCGGTGGTCAATTCGGGGGATTCGCTGATCGGAATCGCCTACGTCTGTAACAAGCCCTGGCAGGAACTCTTTCGAGAGAACCGCCAGGCTGCTGCAGGAGCAAATTCGAACGTCAGCTATCCAGGCGCCCTGCTGCGGACGAATGTGACTGCTCCGGGAGTGAGGTGAGGTGACTGAACCGCAGGGTCCCCCGCGGGGGTAATATGTGCATCCGGAGTGGCGCTACCCAGAAGGGAAACTTGGAAACTGGTAAGGGAGCCGCCCAAATTGCTTTTCGATTCAGCGGCACAGTCCCCGAATTGTCTCGGACCGTTCACCGATGTATGTGATGATTTCGGGATCAAGCTCCAGGAGCATTCCGCTCCCGGCGAGCAAGGTGCGGGCAGTATGGATGTGTGAACGCGTTCGTCGGGAGCGCGTCCGGACGGGTTCCAATGCACGTGGGCAGGCCAGGGGTCCGAGCCCGGACGGCTTCCTCACTGCACTGCCCGACCTGGTCCAGTCCGTACTTGCCGCACCACCCGCATCCACACGGTTCCGCCATGTTCCAGCACCTGTGTCGGCACATGGCGGAAGGGCGCGGCTTCCCAGCTGCGGCAGCACTCGAAGGGAAGCCGGCTGGGCATGGGCTTGGAGGCTCCGGGGCGCTAAGCCTCCAAGCCCATGCCCAGCCGGACGTTCAGTGCCTCTGGGGCTTGGTGTCTGTCATGGTTTGAGCCTCGGGGTGTTGAGGTGGAGTCCCAGGTTTATCTCGACGGCAGGCAGTGTCAGCCGACCTTCTTGAGACAGAACTTGCCGCACTTCTGCCAATTTCTGCTGCGTCATTTGCTTCCAGCGCGCCTGGCGCCTGGCCAGCTCGGCCTGACTCCACGCCCGGGCGCCACTGGCCTTGAACTCTTCTTGAGAGATTCGGCTGAGGAGCTTTTCGAGGTATGGCTTAGCGGTCTTGTCGATGAAACGTTCGTTAAAGGCGTCGAAGGCGCTCTGGTGGCCGTCTACAGGCCTCAGTGCCGAGTCCAGGACGTGCTGGGCGGTTTGCTGTGCGTGCTTCCGGTACACCTCGGCACGGCGTGTGCGTGCGTCGAGCACCTCCTGGGCGAGGTGTTGCCGAAGTGTGCGTTCCCGGGCTGTGACTTGATTCTTCTCGGCCTGGGATGCGGCTGCTGCGCGTGCCTTGCCCGCCACGGCGGTGAGTGCCTTGCTCTGGGCAGCGGCCCATTGGTCAAGCGTTGCCTTGTCGGCGGCGAACGCAGCGCCCAGCTTCTTGTCGATGCTGGGGATGACGATGCTCTTGGCGACTTCGACCAGGTGGTTGCGCCATAGCGGGTCGCGGGCGGCACGCAGGTCCTGGGGCGCCTTGTCCCATACTCCGCGGTCGTGGTTGAGTCGGGCAACTTCGGCGGCTCGGCCGGCCAGCTCGTTGTACACGTACTGCGCCAGTTGTTCAGTGAGCAGTATCGGTTCGGTGATGACGACGAGTTCGGGTTGGGCTGCGGTGGCGACCTGCAGTCCCTCGGCGATGCTGTCGAAGCCGAGGTTGACGTAGTCTCCGGCCTTGGCGTCCTCGGAGATCGCATAGCCGCTTGCGGCGATGCCCACGTACGGGACGAGCTTCATACCGACCTCGCCAGCTCTTCCGGCCTGTCTGCCAAACCGGGCCAGCAGGCTCGTGTCGGTGCTCAAGCGCTCAACGGCCTTCAGGTCGCGGCTGAGGGCCGTGCTGACCCGGGCCGAGAACCCTTCGAATTCCTGTGCGCTGAGTCTCTTGCCGAGTACGTCGGCGACGACGTCGTTGGTCTCGCGCAAGGGGGACAGCAGGGCCTTGGGGTTGCTCTCCAGTTCTTTGAGGGAGTAGGCATACTCGATGTCCGAGCCGTTACTCGCCAGGCGTTCGCGGTGCGTCTGCGCCAGCTCCTCCTCTTGCACGTTGTGGCCCGTGGGTCTGGCCGCGGGTTCGCAGAGCTCAGCGGAGCGCCGTACCCGTCCGGTCCCCGGGGTGCACGGCGGGAGCCCGGCTGCTGGCGGTGTCGCCTCTGTCGAACGGGTGATCTTGTAGGGGGTGGAGGAGGCTTGCGTGTCGGTTCCCGGGCGGTAGTTCTCGTTGGAGACCAGCCGGTTCCAATCCGGCTCCGGGAGCTTGTTGACCATCTTGACGGGTACCGCGTATTGCACGAGCTCGGGGCGAATGGGACCGAGTGCGGCCCACTCCTCCTGCGAGCCGAAGTATTTGATCGTGTCTTTGGCGGCCTGGGCGACACCGGGCTGAGTGTTGTTGACTGCTCGCTCCAGACTCGCGCGGACGTTGTAGAAGTTGCGATCGGGCTGGATGACGTAGACCCAGCCCTCACTTCCACCGGCCCTGAGCCGGCCCGCATAGTTCATGGCGTATTCCACAGAAGTGGAAGTAGAGACGAAGTTGGTCGTACCCTTCAGCCCGCTGGATGACTGCAGGGTGCTGCGGCCGTTGACGTGGTCGAGCAGATTGCTGTTTGTACCAGGCCCTGGCACGGAGAAGCCCTTGGCGAAGATCTCCTCAGGTGGACGGGTATCGACCCGGTATACGCACGTTGGTGACGTCCCGGCGAGGGAGCAGGTTCTGGGAGCGGTTTTTACACTCTCCCGCTCGCCGGCGGCGTAGGCCTCGCCGATTTCGGGTGTCAGCATCCCCATGGCTGCGGTGAAGACAACGGCGGGACGGCTCCATCGGACCCGTGGGACATAGGTCCGGCTGCGGACGGTGGACATACCTGATCGCATACGGTGTTGCGGCTTTCTACTGGGCTGGGCGTCGCCTGAGGAACGCGAGGGGCTGTACCCGGGAAGGTGGTGAGAAGGTGCCGTCACGGCAACAGACCTGAAAGGTCGTCTTTCGGGCCGGACAAGGGTTAGCCGACCGAAGGCACTCCACGCGGCAGACACGGAGGATCGCTCCGGCCTGGTCGGTATGGCCCGTACGTCCCACCAGCCTCCGGGAAATACGACAGTGCGCGGCGCGCTGAAGGGCCTTGGCTTACTGGTCTTTCGACCTGCGTCGTGCAGGACCTTAGCCACGAATATGGACATTCAGTGCGTTGTTCTCTATATGAGACTAGAGTCATTGTCGAGGCCCTGTCGGCGTGGGTGTCCGTCGTCCGCTTCGGCCGTAGTCGCGATGTGGCCGCCGATCAGGAGGTACTGGCAGGAGGTACGGATCCGAATTGGCCCGCGCTGCCCCAACAGGCCGGTCGAGGCCGCTACCGCCCCTACGGATCACCGTTCAGATCTCCCAGACCTGGGAGGGCCTGCCTTGGCCGGCTCCGCTTGTACCGCGCGCCCTGCGGCAACAGCGACGGCACCCTGTGCGGCCCGCTGCAACGGCATCAGCTGGAGCATCGGCACCAGGACCCCGACGACTACAGTGCCCAAGGCTCCGCGATGGTCACCCACAAGGGCCAGAAGGCCGGCTCTTCTGCGTCCACCGCGGTTCATACGCCACTACGGTTCGTGGCTGACACGCGCAGGTGCCAGGCGTGGACCAGCGGACCGTCCGCCCGTCGGCAAGCCGCACCCTGCCGGGCGTCCACGATCGAACCAGGCGAAGAAACGCTCCGACGCGTATACGACCTGTCGCCCCGGCAGTAGGCCGTCGTGATCGATTGGTGATCCGTTCCACATTGGGCAGAGGGTCGCAACGGGAGCGTGCGGGGCCGCCACTCATCGAAGGGTCTGGGTGTGACCAATCCTCTGATCAAGGCGTTGCTGGCCCGCGGCCAAGGGGAGCTGATGCTCATTGCTGCCGCAGAGAAGCGGCGTGTCCTGGTGGGCGGTTTCCTCGACGGTGTCAAGCGCTGTGCGGGCGCGCTTCGTCTGTGTGGTGTCGGCCCGGGTGACCGGGTGGCTGTCACGATGCGGGCGGACGCCAGGTTCATGACCGTGGTGTATGCGTGTCTGTTCCTGGGAGCGGTGCCCGCGTTATTCGATCCTGGGCTGCCGTCTGACGTGGTCGGCCGCGGCATGGGGCGGTTGCGGGTCAGATTGTGGCTGACCGAGAACGCCGACGAGGCCGGCTCCGTTGCGGCCACTGAGCTGCTCGACGGCCCACCACTGCCGGCGCCGGCAGTGGTCGAACCAAGCCATCCATGCCTGATCATCCATACCAGCGGGACCACGGGAGCTCCCAAGCCGGTGGTGTGGAGCTGCGCTCTCGTCGCCTCCTACCTCGACCAGCAGCGCATTCTGTACGGCGCACATAGGTTGGTGACGGAGTTCGTGGTGCTGCCGTTCCTCGGTCTGATGGATGCGGCACTGGGCCGGGCCCTGATCCTGCCGCAGATGGGTGATGCGCAACCCGGACGGGCTGATATCGCGGCCGCCCACCGGCAGATGACCGACCTGGGCTGCGACTACACCTTCGCCTCCCTCACCTTCTGGCGCCGCATGGTGGATTACTGCGCCGAGCACCGGCTGGCCATGCCGGCGGTAGGCATCGCCACGACGTCCGGTGCGCCTTCCAGCGCGCGAGTCGTCGAGAACCTTGTCCAGGCCCTGCCCACGGCTCACATCGATGTGCACTACGCCAGTACTGAGGCACCGATCCCGCTGGCGGTGATGGAGGCCCGGGACCTTGCCACGCGGGCTGGCGTTGCTGCCCGGCATGGTCTGGGTGTCCCGGTTGGCATGGCACAGGACGCCCGCATTGCTGTGCTGCCTCTCCACACCAACGCGCCAGGGGAGTTCGATGACGCGGACCTGCTGCCCCCGGGACAGATCGGAGAGATCATCGTGACCGGACCGCGGGTCTCGAGCGAGTACGCCGAACTACCCGAAGTGACCTCACAGGCCAAACTCCGTGACCCCGGCGGCTCGCTGTGGCACCGCATGGGTGACATCGGCTACCTCGATGACGACGGCATGCTGTGGTTCCTGTGCCGCCGCAAGCACCTGATCTCGACAGCCCAGGGCACGCTCTACCCTGACCAGCAGGAGTTCACCTACAACCACCAGTTCGGCCTGTCGCAGTGCGCCCTGATCTGTCCACCGGGAGGGGGCGAGCTCTACCTCGTCGTCCCCGACGCTGAGTACCAGCGAGCACCCGCTGAC
Organism: Streptomyces sp. NPDC059008; assembly: GCF_042749045.1. NCBI lineage: Bacteria > Bacillati > Actinomycetota > Actinomycetes > Kitasatosporales > Streptomycetaceae > Streptomyces > Streptomyces sp. NPDC059008. Next base: position 42,894 of record NZ_JBHYJC010000038.1, read on the forward strand.
CAGATCCACGCACTTGCACGCCACCTGGCTTGGCCCACCCCGCAGCCAGTCGCCTTTCCCGGATGGCTCCCTGTCGACAGACGGCACAGCGTCAAGATCGACCGCCCGGCCCTGGCCGTCTGGCTCACCCAGAGAGTCATCACCGTGCCTGAGGTGCCGGGCTCTAAAACTGACGGACATTGTTGACAGGTGGGTCTCTGGTTTCCAGGAGACCTGCATGATGACCGAGCGCGACCCATCGAGGCATGCGAGGCACCGGCTGGCGGTGCTACGCCACGATCCATATGACGGCAGGATCGACTCCCTCCGCATTGGTTCCCTTTCACCGCCTCCAGTCGGGACGCCGGAACCCGGCGCGGCGCGACGGTAGTGCCCCTGCCTCCGCACCGAGCACCCGATGCCGGGCGACGGGCGATCGCCTGGGAGCTTCTGCCGTGTGCGCGTGCGCTTCTCCTGTGGACCCGCCCGGCACCGGATCCAGCCGTATGTCCCCGGACAGCACCGTCGGTCGCAGTTCGGATGCGTCGATTGTGCTGTCCGGGGCGGAGGCTGGATCGCAGGACTTCGTGACGGAGAGGTTGCGCTATCTCTTTGTGGAGCAGGTCTGGAAACCACTCCCTTGGCGTGGAATCACTCAGCGGGTCGCCCCGTCTGTCTGGACCTATTAGCGGAGTACGGGATCTATATCGGTGTATCCGAGGTCTTTCCCGCAAGCAATCGGCGGGGTCAGATCCGGTCGGCGGCGATCAGCAGGTACTGGAAGCTGCCGTTCTTGTATGCGGTCAGGAACGTGTCCTCGATACCGGTGGCCAGGGAGGACTTGGCACGCAGTTCCCAGTACGGGATGGTCGCCGCAGTGAGGTCCACCACGTTGATCGGCGCGAGCCGGTTTTTCGCCATCTCCTTGAAATAGGCGGAGCGGGGGTGGATGTCACATATGTAGTGGGCGTTGATTGTCGAGACCTCGCGGGAGGGCAGTCCGTAGGTGTCGTTGTAGCAGCCAGTGATGGTGACGTAACGGCCACCGCATGTGAGGAGGCGGGCGTATTCGGCGAACAGTGTCGACAGGTCGACGTACATCGTGGACTCGTTGTTCCAGATGCCGCGGAACCGGCCGGTCTCGAAGCCGGTTTCGAGCATGTCCTTGAGATGGAAGCGCACCTTGTCGTTCACGCCGCGCTTCTTGGCCTGCGAGGCGGCGAAGGCCACCTGGGTCTCGGAGATGGAGACCCCGTCGACGTGGCAGTTGAACCGCTTGTTGGCGACCAGGCTGCCGCCGCCGCGGCCGCAGCCGGAGTCCAGGAGACGGTCGTCGGGGGCGATGGTGCCGAGGTGGTCTGTGAGGAAGTCGGCCTGGGCGCACTCCAGGCGATGCAGTTCGGCGATGATGCGCTTGTCGCGGGTGTCCTCGGGGCCATGCAAAACCGACCAGTCGACATCGCCGATGCCGAAGTGGTGATGGTACAAGCCGTCGACGTCGCCCAGCCGAAGATTGACAGGGTTCATCTCGTGGTTCCAGTAGTCAGCCACTGACTCCTGGTAGGGGTTGCTGGCGGGGGCTAATGCCGTGCGGACGCGGTGGGTTGTGGTGCTCATGCGGTTTCCTTCTCTCTCACCAGTAGTTGGGCAGGAAGTAGCGGTAGGTGTTGGTGTGATGCCATTCGTGGTTACCGGCGACCCAGGCGGCGAGCCCGGTGGCGTAACGGGCCAGGACCGGGTCCTCGGCGGCGAGGGCGGCCGATTCGTCCTCGAATGCGTGCATGATCTCGTTGTGGATGTCGACGGCCTTCAGGTAGGCGTACTTGAGGCCGCTGCGCTCCTCCGCGGCGATCACCACGGGGAGGTTCAGGTGGTACTCGTCGTTGGCCATTTCCTTGGTGAAGGAGTACAGGTCGTTGACGAGGGTGGTGGCGTTGCAGGCCAGCGCGGTGATGCGCTGGACTTCGGGGCGGGAGTAGAGCGGCTCGGGCAGTTCGTAGCCGTCCACGGCGTCCACGAGGGACAGACAGGGGCGGAAGCTGTTGAACTGCCGCATCACCAGGTATTGCCACGCCGGCGGGGTGGTGCGGGTCTGTGCCCAGGCGCCCTCGGCGAGGTACCCCAGGTGCAGGCGCGCCATGTCGTGGATGAACCGGGTGGCCTGACTGGGTGTGGCGACGTCCCGGAAGGCTCGCATCGCCTCGGCGTAGGAGCGCAGCGGAGCGTCCGCTCCCAGTCCCTGGTGCCACTGCTGTTGGTAGCCGTTCGCAGTGTGCAGGGGGTCCAAGGCGCTCTGCGCGATGGCGAGCCGACTGCCCAGCCCGATGGGGGACCCGCCGTAGTCCTCGCAGTAGCAGTCGTCGACGACGTTCTCCGCGACCAGCAGTTTGCCCGCGACGACGAGGCGCTCCAGGTTGGCCGCCGTCGGGTGTTGCAGGACGACCGCACGGCCGACCTGGAATCCGGCGAAGTCCTCCGCCCATTCAGGGGGGAACAGAGTGAGCTCACGGACCCAGGCTTCGAGTCGCCGGTCCACCTCGGCGACCTTGGCCGGGTCGGCCGGTACGGCTGGCGGGCAGTACAGACCCGGAATCGGGTCGCCAGCGCGGGGCGGGGCCGCGGGTGCGGGCTGACTGTGGCCTTCGGGCGGCTGAATGAGGGCCCTTGCCGCTGCTGTACCCAAGCCGGTCGGGCCAGCGGGAAGCCACGCCACTTCCTGCGCCGACGATGCGGGCCACTCGGCCGACGGCTCCGCCGACGCGGTGAACGGATCTCGTTTCCCGGCATGTGCCGGATCGGAGAGTAAGGCGCCCAGCAGGTCCGCCACCTCATGGGCGGCTGGGGCGGCGAACTCCAAGGACAGTAACGACACGGTCTTGGCCCTTCTTCACTCGCCGGACCCGGGTGCTCAGTCACGCGGGCGTACTTCGACGTTCTCAAGCAGGCCGATCGCGTCCGGGACGAGCACGGCAGCGGAGTAGTAGGCGCTGACGAGGTAGGAGATCATGGCCTTCTCGTCGATTCCCATGAACCGCGCGTTGAGTCCGGGCTCGACCTCGTCGGGCAGACCTGTCTGGTGCAGGCCGATGACGCCCTCGTTGTCCTCGCCGGTGCGCATAGCGATGATCGACGAGGTGTGGTGTTCAGAGATCGGGATCTTGCCGCATGGCAGGATCGGCACACCCCGCCAGGCGGGAATGTGGTGGCCGTCGACGTCGACGCTGCCAAAGTAGATGCCCCGCTTGTTGCACTCCTTGCCGAAGGCGGCGATGGTGCGTGGGTGGGCGAACATGTACTTGGTTCCGCGGCGCATGCTGATCAGGTCGTCGAGGTCGTCTGGGGTGGGCGGGCCGGAGTGAGCCGGGATGCGCTGGTTGAAGTCGGTGTTGTGGAGCAGCCCAAAGTCTGGATTGGTTAGCAATTCCATCTCCTGACGCTCACGCAATGCCTCGATGGTCAGCCGCAACTGCTGTTGCGTCTGGTTCATCGGTTGGTTGTAGAGGTCGGCGACCCGGGTATGCACCTTCAGAACGGTCTGCGCTACGCTCAACTCGTATTCGCGCGGGTTGAGCTCGTAGTCCACGAAGGCGGTCGGCAGGGTCGGTTCACCGTCGTGGCTGGAGAGGAACTCGATCTCGGCCTCACCGGCCTTGTTCGTCTGCTTCTGAGTGTTGGCGCTGAGCTGCTGCACGTGCGACCGTAGAGCCTCGTACTGGTCAGCGACCGCCCTATACGCTCTTTGCGGCAGCACCAGTACCGTCGTCGCGGTCACCGCACGGGCCGTGAATTCCCACTTGTCGTTTGCCCCCGCGAGCACGTTGCCACCGAAGCTGTCGCCGTCGGACAGCCGGCCCACTATGACCTCGCCTTCGTACTTCGCGGGTTTGACCTGTTCCACCTTGCCGTGCGCGACCAGGAAGACGTGATCGGCTTTCCGGCCCTGCTGCACGATGATTTCACCGGGGTCGTATTCCTTCTGGACGAACTTGTCGGCCAGCGCACCCAGCGCCGTGGGGTCGCCGAACCCGCGCAGCAAAGGCAGTTCGGCAAGCTCCGCGGGGATGACGCGAACCTTGGACCCGCTCTTGTCGAAGGTCACTTTTCCGTCCCCGACCGTGAACGACAGACGTCGGTTCACCCGATACGCACCGCCAGGGACGTTGACCCACGGCAGCTTCCGCAGCAGCCACCGAGAGCTGATTCCTTGCATTTGAGGTTCGGACTTGGTGGTGGTCGCAAGGTTCCGTGCCGCAGCTGTGCTGAGACTGAGCTGCTCCTTTCCCTGTGCTTGTTCCTTTGCCTTCACGGCCTTTGACGGGCAGGTCTCGACAGTCATCGACTACCTCTCTGAAATACAGTGAGACGATCGGCCCGGCTGTAACATGGCAGGCTTCAGCCAAGAGGCCAGGCGTGATCACTTTCCGTACGCGTAGCTAAGGCGTAGCGACGTGTAGGTGCGACAGGCGCCCTGCCACTCAAACCGCACACACCGAACGCACCCTGTCCCATAGCCCGGCGCCACGCTTAGGGCGCGATGGCCTGCACCGACAGTCTTCAGAGAAGCCAAGCCGCGCTGATCTATCAGCACTCTGATGACGGGCGGGAGCAGAAGGTTCACGGAGGGCATTGACGCGACGACGTGAGCCGTTCGGAAGAAGACAGCGAAGTGGCAACAGGCCGCAAGGGAAGCTCGACCGCTAGATGCGAGACGACACTGCGTCCTCCCGCACTGGTCGTTCCTTGGCTTGTCTGGTCGCAGCGAGAGCCCGAAGGCTGCGCTGCAGTGTGTCTATTCGATCTCGATGACGCTGGAGGTCGCTACCCCGGGCGCTGGTCGGTCGCGAGTCGTGCGTGGACCTCGATGTCGTAGCGCATGCGTCGTGAGCGAGTGGTTGCTGTTGGAGCCTTGTGGCGGCGAAGCTTCGGCTAGGGCTACCCCCGAGCACCCTGGCCTGAAGATGAGTAGGCGAGAATAATCGCAACAGTTCTCAATACCGTTGCAACACGGCGGTCGATAGGATTAAAAAGTCATTCCGTGGTAGTTGTGCCCCAGGGCCACGGGGCCATCGAAAAAATACATTTTATTAATTCAGTAGAAAATCTAGCGCACATCTGTCTCCTTCTAGATGGTTTCAAATGTGAGAAGGTCGCGCCGACTCAATGCAAGGTGTCGGCGTTGACCGGAGAATCTGTAAGTAACGGCCTGTAGCCGTTTCTGGCACCCTCCAATCATCACCCATCGCCGGGATCACGCGAAAGCTCTTCTTCGATCGATAACCCGTTTGGATCAACATGTAATCGAGGAGGCAGAGACGGCGGGGCTGTCCTCCGCTGAGCATTTCGCGACAAGGAAGGTGAACACCGGCCCCGCTGGGACGCAATCCACGCCGAACCAGCCCAGGGAGGCCAGGGTCGGCTAGTACTCCAGTTGCACTTTGCTATTGCCGCTGGTCAAAGGCTTGTTTTCGAGTGTAGTGAGCTGACTGGTCGTCATGTTGCGGGAGTTCGTGACCGGCGGCATGTGATCGCTGTTGTGCTGATCGCGCAAGATGATGTGCGGCCCGATGTCTGGGCTTCGGAGCTGGAGGAGGTGCTGCTGCGGATCGGTCACCGGTTCGGCCGGGTCGATCTGCGGCGGCGGATGCGGGACTACGTGCGTGGGCTGCTCGGTCCTGTCGGCCGGAAGAATGGCTGGCAGCTGGCTGAGTACGTCGGCCATGACGTGCCGGCCGGTCTGCAGCACCTACTGAACCGGGCCCGGTGGGATCCGGACGAGGTCCGTGACGACCTGCAGGAATATGTGGCCGAACGACTCGGGGAGCCCGACGGTGTCCTGATCGTCGACGAGACAGGCTTCCTCAAGAAGGGCACCACTTCGGCCGGCGTGCAGCGGCAGTACTCGGGCACGGCGGGACGTACGGAGAACTGCCAGGTCGCTGTGTTCGCGGCCTATGCCTCGAGGCGGGGCCGGACCCTGGTCGACCGGCAGCTGTACCTGCCGAAGTCCTGGACGTCCGACCGGCAACGGTGCCGGGCGGCAGGGGTGCCCGACGGCCTGGCGTTCGCCACCAAGCCCGAGCTCGCCCGACGCCTGGTCACCCGGGCACTGGCCTCACCGCTGCCCATCGCGTGGGTGACCGCGGATGCGCTCTACGGCCAGGACTGGCATTTCCGCCGAATGCTCGAGGAAGCCGGAGTCGGCTACGTCGTCGCCGTGCCGAAGTCGCAGCAGGTCAAGTCCCTGGCCGGGTGCTGGCGCATCGACCAGCTCATCTCCGACGCACCTGACGACTCCTGGGAACGGCTCTCCTGCGGCGACGGCGCCAAGGGCCCACGCGTCTACGACTGGACGGCCGCGATGCTGCCGGCCGTCACGTCCTTCGAGGGTGACGGGCCCTCGCACCGCAGGTGGGTACTGGCCCGCCGCAGCATCGCCTGCCCGGACGAGATCGCCTACTACCTGGCATACGCGGTCACGGGGACCACCGTGAACCAACTGGTCACCGTCGCCGGCAGCCGCTGGGCAATCGAGTGCAGCTTCCAGAGCGCGAAGAACGAATGCGGCCTCGACCAGTGCGAAGTCCGGCGCTACCCGGGCTGGTACCGGCACATCACCCTCGCGATGCTCGCCCACGCCTTCCTCGCCGCCATGGCCGCCGCCAGCACTGCTGAAAGGGGGGCCGCAGAAACGGATCTTTCCCCGTCCCGCTCAGCCTGGCGGAGATCCGCAAGCTCATGGCAGCTTGCCGCCATGGAACAGGTCACCGCCACGCACACAGCACGCCCTGAGATGGTCCCGCTTCCGGCGCAGCCACCAGGCCACCGCCAAACGCTGTCACTACCAACGCCGTACCCGGCATCACGAACTCCCGCAACATGACGACCAGTCAGCTCACTACACTCGAAAACAAGCCTTTGACCAGCGGCAATAGCAAAGTGCAACTGGAGTACTAGGGGGAGTTGACGTCGTCTGTCTGCTCCCGCGACGGGAGCTCACCCGCGCGGTTCGGGCAGGTCCACCGCTGCAAGGCGTCCTGTGCGGCGCTGAAGGGAGGGACGGGCGTGACCGGTTCGGTCAGGTGGAGCACGATTCGCTTGGGCTGATCACGGCTGCGGACGGTGAGGGAAGCTCCCGGTCGGCGGCGGAGAGATGGACCGCCGCGGTGCGCAACGCGCCGGCACCCGGCTGGCCTCCGACAATGACGACGACTGGCCGGGCCTGGCGCACAGCGCTTTCGGTGGCTCGCCGGAAGGATCACCTGGTGCAACACGTCGCGGCTCTCCTGTTCGGGCAGCACGACTGAGCCGACGTCCAGCTTGGTCACCACACCTCCCCTCCTTCTGATCACAGCAACGCGATCATAAAACTCAACTGCAAACTCATGGGCAAATTCATGGGTAAGTTGCGGTAGTGTTTGGGATGGAGGTGAGGCGTGCCGACCGAAGATGAGCTGTTCGCGGCGGTGGACGCACTGCTGGAGGGTGAGCCGGAGATGCCGCCCCCGGCAGAGCGGACGCGGCTGCGCGAAGCGGCCCGTGTCTCTCAGGCCCGGCTCGCAGAGGCGCTGCGGACGTCGACGCAGACGGTGAAGAACTGGGAGGCCGGCCGCTCGGAGCCGCGGCCGCCGCGCCGCCAGGCGTACCAACGGCTGCTGGACGGGTGGGCGGAGAAGTATCCCAAGCCCGCCGACGCCGATGCTGCGCAGCTGCCGGACTCTGGCGCGCCCGCCCGAGCAGAGGCGCGAACTCCGTCCCTCTCAGTGCGCGAGGCAGCGGCCGTGACCGCAGAAAGGAACGCTGAGCCGAGCGCCGCCCCGGCGGCCGCATCGCGTCCGGCGCGTGCCGCCAAGCCGTCGTCGACGTCGCGGCGGCCGGCCGTGCGGAAGGCGGCGACGAAGCCGACCGGCCCGGCCGGCACCGACGCGCGGTTCGAGAACGGCCCGCTGGCGGTCGTGGACTACGAGGACGGGCAGGTGTCGGCATACTGCGTCGGCGGCCTGGTCCTGGACTGCCCGGCCAAGACCCTTCCGGCGCTCGTGGACTGGACGCTGTCCGAGGCGAAGCTAGGCGCGCCCCGCCTGCACCGCAGCGGTAAGGACTCCGACCCGCTGATCGTGCTGACCACGGCGGCAGCCGAACGGCTCGGCTTGCCAGCGGACTTGGAGGACCGGCGGGGCCTGCGGCTGGCGGAGGACCACAAGGTCATCAAGCAGCTCACCCGCACGAAGTGGCAGCTGACTCGTCGCGGCTTTGGTCCTTGGGCGCGTATCTACCGCCCGGCCGAAGGAGGCCGGCGCCGGTGCGTGCAGCTCGCGGTGTTGCCCTGGGGTGCGCTCGACAACCGATCCTGGGGGAGCGCCGACCAGCTGCCGCCGGCCGAACTCGCCCAGGTTCTGGGCTCGTACGCGACCCGGGTCATCACCCCGCGCGGCTCGACCGCCGTGTGCGGGCTGGAGCTGATGACCGCGCTGCGCCCGCCGACCCGCGCGGTCAAGGACGAGGCCACCGGCGCCTGGGTGTCCGGGCCGGTGCCAGGCTCGCTGACCGAGGCGGTGGACCCGGCGCCGCCGGAGGCACCAATGGAACACCCGGTGGCAGCCGCCCTCTACCCCCGCTTTCACGAGCGCACCCCGGCCGAGGTCCTGGACGAAGAGGCGTACGACTGGTTCCGGCCCCTGACCGATCAGGAGTGCACCCAGGGCTACACCCACGCGGTCGGCATCGACGTCAACATGGCGTTCGCCGCGGCCGCCAACCGCCTCAACGTCGGCACCGGCCCCGCCACCCACGTCCAACATCCGGCCTTCGACCCGAAGCTTCCCGGCTCCTGGCTGGTCGACCTCTCCCACCTCGACCTCGACCCACGGCTGCCCTCCCCGTTCACACCGAAGGGCACCCGCCCCACCGGGCCCGCCTGGTATTCGACCTCGACCGTCGCCTACGCCGTCGAACTCGGCGCCCAGGCCCGCCCGACCGAGGCCTACGTCCGCCGCGAGCACGGCGCCTACCTCGACCCCTGGTACACCCACCTGCGCGACGCCTACATGGCGACCATGGCTGATCTCGGCGTCATCACCGGCATGACCGACGAAGACTTCCTCGCCGCGATGGCCGGCCATAAGGACGTCGACCCGGGCCAGGCCGCGGTGTTGTCGGCCATCAAGTCCACCGTCAAGGGCGGCATCGGCAAGCTGCGCGAACGCCCCCAGAGCGTCAAGCACAAGTTCGGTGAGCGCTGGCCGGCGCTGGAGCGGCCGACGTGGAGCCCCCACATCCGCGCCGAGCTGATCGGCAAGGCCCGCACCAACATGCACCGCAAGATGACCAAGCTCGCCGCCGCAGGCCACTTCCCCGTCGCGATCCTGTCCGACTGTGCCGTCTACCTGTCCCATGGCCCGTCGCCGCTCGACTTCCTGCCCCGCACCCCCGAGGGCAAGCCCCTGCCCGGCGGGTTCCGGCTCGGCGTCTCGCCCGGCATGGTCAAGCACGAAGGTACCCAGGACTTCCTGTGGCTCGCCTCGATGATCGAGGACCAGCAGATCAACCCCGCCCGGCACATCAAGGGCACCGACGCCATGCTCGACGGAGAGTAGGGGACCGACGTGGGCATCATCGGCGACAGCCTGGAAAAGGCTGCGGAGGCCACCGCCACCCGCCCGATCCCCAAGAGCGCAGGCGCGCAGATGCGCTACCTGGTCAAGCAGCTCAAGGGCTCCACCAGGGCAGTGGCGCAACTGCTGGGTGTCTCTCAGCGCACGGTGGAGCGGTATGTCAAAGACCAGATCCGCCGACCCCGCCGCGAACTCGCCGCCCGCATAGAGCGTGAAGTTCGCAAGCGGTGGCAGCCAAGGGTGCGGCAACAGGCCCAGCAGCGCGCGGCCCAGCGCACCGGGATCACCATCGAGACCAGGGCGCGCTTCGGTTTCACCGCTGCTCCCGGCACCACCGATGACGGGCGGATTCGGCTGATCACCCAGCACCTGCCCCCGCCGTACGCCGCGCGGCTCTTCGACGCCCAATCCGCGGGCGCCACCGAGCAGCAGCTGCAGGACATCGCCGCCGAAGGTCTGCAGGAGATCTACTTCAAGGACCGCGGCCGCCGGGCTGACGGGCTGACGGTGGAGTTCACCGACATCGATTACGCGGAGTTCGACTTTGGCTAGTGCTTTTTGAGTGTCTGTGACGTCTGCCGAAGCGGGTGGCTGAGTCCACGTGTGCGGGCCGTACAGCGTCACGAGGACGTCGGCGCTGCGCCGTCACCGTAGTGGCTTACCACGGCGCCGGGTCAGGGGCAGCCGTGCCGGCGGAAGCGCCAGCACCTCCCGAACCAGCAGCTCCTGGCTCAACCAGGTCGAGCGTGGTTCGCCCTGCTGACCGACAAACATATAAGGCGAGGGGTTCACAAGAACGTCCAGGCTCTGGAGAAGGACATCCGCAACTGGATCAAGACCTGGAACGAAGACCCCAAGCTCTTCACCTGGACTAACCGCAGACGAGGTCCTCGAAGGCCTCGCCGGATATCTGAACCGAATTCCCGACTCAGGACACTAGGAGGATGATGCACGAGCCGCGCCACCTTGTCGACGGCCTGGTGGGCGCTGGACATAGAGCGGAAGAAAGTGTGTCAAAGGGTGTGCTCTATGTCGCTATCAATGATGTCGAGTTCAATTAATCCCAGGATGCCTGGTTCCCAATATGGAATTGCTTCGATGCAGGGTTGTCCGGGGGACCTGTAAATGCAAAGATAAGGCTAATGTGCTGGGTGTGTGCATCGATCAAGTCATCGCATAAGCCGCGCAAAGATCCGCCAAACCTTTGGTGGAACGGCTGGTTGGGCGGGGGTGGTGATACGGCAGGGGGGCTACCACGTGGTTACCGGCCGCTATCTCGGTCTTGCGGGCACGGCCAGGCAGCCGAGGAACAGGTCGGCGCCGTACGAATACTAGGGGCCTGGGTCACCCAATTTACCCGGGTCGGGATCACCCTCGTCGCCACGGAGTGCTACCTCCGATTACGTATCGGATCTGTTTACTTGACAGAGCATCCGTCGATTGGGCCTTTTCGTCGAAATGGAGAAATGGTCATGATTTTATGCAAGGGTAAAAGTCTGAGATTTGTTACTCGTGCGGCAGTTGGGGTATTGGCTGTCGGTGGTTTGTTGTTCGGCGGTCTGTCGATGTCGCCTTCTGTGATAGCGGCTGGAAGGGTTTCAGTGGAGAGAGGGGCGACGGGAGAAGGGCGGAGCGCGCAAATTCCTGCAGGGTTACGTAGCGCGATAGTGGCGGGCGGCATGGCGATCATTTATCGGGAGTGGCCGGAATCGGCGGAGGGCTACAATGATTTTGAAATGTCCACCACCGTCACAAAGGATCCCGGCTACAATGGGCACACCTACTGGGCGCACGAGTGGAGCTATTCCAATGGAGGGGATGGCGGCTACGTCGGACTGCAGCGAAAGAGTGCTGATGAAAAGGCTCTCAATTTCTCCATCTGGGAGGCATCGGGATGGCGTGATGCTGCTCCCGAAGCGAATTGTTCTAATTTCAGCCATGAAGGTAGCGGGGTGCAGTGCTGGATCGACTATCCTTGGAAGGAGGGGGTGAAGTACAATATTAAAGTGGCTAAGGTTGACTCCAAGGGATGGCGGGCGTCGATAACCGACACCGAAAGTGGGGAGACGTCTAGTGTGGCTACCATCGAACTCCCGCAAGACTTTGGAGGACTTAATACCCTTTCGGAGTGGGTGGAGAACTTTGCTCAAGGGGACGAGCAGCCGGAGAACTGCGAGGATGTGCCATCGGCTGTCGCGGTCTACGATCAGCCGACTGCGAATGATGGTGCCGTCAAACCGCTTAAAAGCTCTCCAAGTACCTACGGTGAATGTAAGTCTATAGCCGAGGCCGTCTGCACCCCGGAACAGAGCTGCACTCTCACCGTGAACAAGAACGCACAACAGGCTCGCCGCCCATCACCGTGACCACATCAATCGCCGCGACCAGGGCTGGGTTACCCCAATTCCGCTACCGCTCGCGCGGCCAGGGGGGGGAGGGGTGCCTCCTCCGTCGCTGACGATGCTGCACCGGGCGGTCCAGCGGGATTTGTCGCCGGGGGAGCGGGCCGGGCTCGCCGGTGGTGAGGGGGCGGCTCGTAAGCATGATGTGTTTCTGGCCCGGCCGCGGGGCTGGCGCAGTCAGGTGTGGGAGACCGATCACGTCCAGGCGCCGGTGCTGGTCGAGGTCGATGGCAAGCCCCGCAGGCCGTGGGTCACCTGGTTCACCGATGCGCGACAAACGCGATCACCGGTGTCGCGGTGACGCCGGTGCGTCCGTCGCGGGAGTCGGTACTGGCCGCGCTGCGCTCCGCGGTCTTGCGCGAGGACCCTTACGGCCCGTTCGGCGGCCTGCCCGAGAAGGTGCGTGTCGACCGCGGCAAGGACTTCCTGTCCCGGACGGTGACCGCCGCGTTCGATCTGCTGGACGTGATGGTGGAGGACCTGCCCGCCTACACCCCTCACCTCAAGGGCACCGTGGAGGGCCTGAACCGGGCGGTGGAGAGCATGTTCCTGGCCGCGCTGCCCGGCTACGCCCGCCAGCCGCGCCCCGGCAAACGCCCCTCCCGGCCGAAGGACGAGGTGCTGCTCGGCGTCGAGGACTTCACCGCCCGCCTGCTGGCCTGGACGCTGTGGTGGAACACCGAGCACCGCCCCGCGCCGTTGCGGGGCCGGACTCCGCTTGAGGCATGGCAGGCCGACCCGACTCCCGTCACGGACGTCCCCGCCGCCGACCTGTGGACGTTCACCCTTGAGGACGATGGCCGCCCGCGGAAGCTGACCAGCCACGGCGTGCGGTGGCGCGGGCGCACTACATCGCCCCCATGGATGACCGGCCAGGCTGGCGGTAGCGTCACAGTGCGCTATATGCCGCACCACGATCACGAGATCGACATCTGTGACGCGAGCGGCAAGTATCTCGGGCCTGCGCACCTTGCGGACGCGGCCACCCCCGAACAACTCGGGGCCCTGCGCACAGCCCGTGCGGAGCGGTACTGGCGGGTGTCGAGGATGTCGAACTGGGCGAGCTGGCCGAACTGCAGGCGCCGGTAGAGCCGGGCGTCGGGTCCGTTGGGCCGCGCGGCGCAGCGGCTGGTTCTCCCAGTACGCGCGGTAGGCGGCGGCCCGGCGGACGAGGATCTCGGCGGGCGGGAGGTTGGAAGACCACGTCGAGGTCCTCCTGCGCCAAGTGCCGGTAGGCCGTGAAGTAGCCGTCGTGGGTCGCTGGCAATGACCGGCGCCGGGCCGACTCCTCCCGTCGCATGCGCTGGCGAAGGCGCTGGCTATGGGGGCGGGAGCGTGGTCGCCCCCGCTTCCTCGGCGGCAGACCGCCGTCGGCGCAAGTACTCCCCGAACCCGTCGGCATCGACAACCCTGTGGGACCGGCGACTCCCGCAGTCGTCAACAACTGCTGTCACGGGTTGTCGGTGAAGCCAACCGACCAACGGATCTGTGACGGAGTGGACCTTTTGCAGTGCTGGAGTGAGAGGAGAGGCGATGAAGCGGCGTACGGTCACGGCCGGGGCAGCGGGCGCGCTCGGCGCCGCTGTGCTGGCCGCCGCGGGATGCACGCCGCCTGGCGACCGCTCGGGCGGGCAGGTGATGTTGACCATGTTGACGCACTACACGGGCGAGCCCGTTAAGTCGGCGCTGCAGGCCTCCGTCGATGCTTGGAACGCCACCCATCGGCGTGTCCAGGTGCGCACTGCTGCCGTGCCCTTCGCCTATCTGCTGACGACGTTCATGGTGCGGCAGGCCGCGGGCCAGCTCGCCGACATCATCCACCCGTATGGCCTGTGGACTGGGCAGCTGGTGCGGGCCGGTGTGCTGCGTCCGGCGCCGCGGGAGGCTGCGCGGCTGATCCGCCGGGACTTCTCTCCCGCTGCGGTGGCGGCGGCATCGGCCGACGGCACGGTCTACGGCTATCCGACGGAGGTGCAGACCTACGCCCTCTACTACAACCGGCGGCTGCTGCGGGAAGCCGGCATCGATCAGCCGCCGCGCACCTGGCGGGAGCTGGAGGACGCGGCGTACCGCACCGCGAGGCAGGACCGGTATGGCAACCCGCTGGTGCAGGGGTTGGGGCTGTCGTGGGGCAGCCAATTGGCGGCAGCGGATCAGGCGCTGGCGCTGCTGGCGGCGCGCGGCGGCGCTTTCCTCAGCCCTGACGGCCGACGGTCCGCCATCGGCTCGGTGGCCGGACGGGACGTGCTCGGCCTGCAGCGTCGGCTCATCGTCCGCGGCGCCGCGACCGCCAGTACCTCGCTGACGAGGGCGTTTCCGGCCGGGCAGGTGGCGATGGTGATCTATGCAGGCTGGTGGAGGGCGAGGCTGAAGGACGAGATGGGCGCGGACTACCGCGACGTCGGGGTGGCGCCCATACCTGGCCGGGTCCGCGATGACCGCGGCACGCTCCTCAACGGATTCCTGCTGGGCGTGAACGCGCGCAGCAGACATCCGCGTGAGGCCTGGGAGTTCCTGCGCTGGCTAAACGCGGAGCCGGTTTTGACGGCTGGGGCAAGAGGCGGTGCGGAGCGGCGGGTGGCGGTGTCCAGGATGAGCGCATTGCAGATGGAGGCCGGTTCGATGACCAGCCGGGCCGCGGATGTGCGGGCGCTGTTGGGGCGCGAAGGCCTGAGCGCCGACCCGAACCTCCTGCCGTTCCTGGACGCGCTGCGCTACGCAGTCCCCGAGTCGAACGGCCCGCACGCCCAGCGCGCCAAGACGATGTTGCGCAAGGCCATCGAAGACGTCTGGACCGGCCGCGCCTCGGTGGACGCGGCACTGAGCACCCTCACCACGCGACTCGACCATGAACTCGCCCGCCAGTAAGAGCATGTCCTGCATGGTCAGCTGATGGATGCGTTTGTAGCAGCAGAGGCTACGGTCAGTCTAGTTTCGATGACCCACCGTCGGCGGCCGAGCCACTGGAGCCGATGCCCTTGCGTGCGATGCGGAAGCCGATGTGTTTGCCCGATAGGCATTTCTGCTGCTTGAGGCGGTTGATGCACTGCTCGGCGTCGATGCCTGTAGACCTCGGCGTCGAAGCCCGGCGGGCGGCCGCCGTGGCGGCCTCGCCGTAGGCGGTGGCCGATCTGATCGGACGGCTGTGGAATGACGGAACGGATTCCCCGGCGCCGCAGGTGGCTTCGGATGGCGCGGGATCCGGCGGACTTCGTACTGGTCCAGGCCGCACTCGTTCTTCGCGGCCTGGACCGCCTCCTCGATCGCCCAGCGCGTCCCGGCGATCCGCACCAGTTCGGTGACCGTCGTGCGAGCTGGTGCGTAGGCGAGGTAGTACGCGATCTCGTTCGGGCGGGCCAGCCTGCGGCGGGCCAGTACCCACCGGTCGTGGGTGGGCTGGTCGCCGTCGAAGTCGTCGATCGCGGGCAGCCGGGCAGCGGCCCAGCCGTAGATCCGCGGCCCTTTCGCGCCGGCTCCGCAGGAGTGGCGTTCCCAGGCGTCGTCGGGCGCCTGAGCGAAGGCGAAGTCGATGCGGCTGATGGCGTGCACGTGCTGGGACTTCGGCACGGCCAGGACATAGTCGACGCCGGCTTCCTCCAGCATGCGGCGCAACCGCCACTCCTGGCCGTAGGCCGAGTCCGCGGTCACCCAGGCGATGGGAAGCGGCGAAGCCAGGGCTCGCTTGATGATGGTCTTCGCGAGGTCCCCTTGGTGGCGAACGCGCGCTCGTCGGGGATCTTCACCGCGGCGCACTGACCGGTGTGCAGGCCGAGGCCGAGCTCGCCCGGAGTGCCGGTACCAGCCTGTCGAAGCTGGCGTTGCCGGACCTCATTCCGCCCGCCGCGCCCCCGGCCGACTGGCGCACTCCGCCCTCCCTCGCCACACGGACCGCGCCCGGCCAGCCTGCTCCCGTCCCGGCCGAACCTGTCTCCGACGTCGCGCCTGACCTGACCGCACAGAACGCTGAAGACGGAGACGCCTCGTGACTGCGGCCACCTACCAGTACGTCGACCTGCCCGACGCCCCTGTGGTCACGACCCGCGCTTTGCTCACCGCCCGGGAGAACATCGGCGACACTGTCGCCGCCCGCGCCATGATGTGCATTCACGGCGGCGCTGGCTTCGGCAAGACCCTCGCCGTCAATACCTGCCTGCGCGAACTTGAACCCGGCGAGGACGTCCGCAAGATCACCTTCCGGGCTCGGCCCACCGCCCGCGCGGTGCGCTACGAACTGTTCACCGCGCTCGACCTGGCCGGGGAACCGCCGCGCCACCCCAGCGAGTTCGACCGTCTGCTGAAAACCGCTCTGGCTGAACGCCCTCGCACCTTCCTGGTGGACGAGGCCCAGTGGCTCAGCGGGGAGGCGTTCGAGTACTTCCGCTACTTGTGGGACGAGCCTTCCACCCAGCTCGCGATCACCTTCGTCGGCGGTGAGGGCTGCCACACCGTGCTGCGCCGCGAACCGATGCTCTCCTCCCGGATCTTCATCTGGCAGCACTTCACCCGCCTCACCCCCAGCGAGGTCCTCGACGTCATCCCGCTGTTCCACCCGCTCTGGGTTGACGCCGACCCCGAGGACATCACCTTCGCCGACAGCCACGCCGCGCACGGCAACTTCCGCGCCTCGGCCCAGCTGACCGCCCACACCCGCACCGGCCGTCCCCGCGTGGACCAGGAGCTGCTGCGCTGGGCCTTCAGCCGCTCGCCTGACCACCACACCGCCACGCCCATGCCTCTCGCTGCGCCCCGGCCTATCGCTGTGGTCATCGACCGCCATGACGACGCGCTCCACACCCACACCGCCCTGGCTGCCCACCACCCGTCGTTCGGCCGGGTCACTCTGCATCCCGGCCCGGGTACCACCAGCGGGACCGGCCTCGCCCACGACCTTCTCGCCGCCTGGGAAAACCGCCCCTGCTCCCGGGCCGCTTCCCGGCCGGCCGTCAGCCCGCATGGGAAGCCGCTGCCGCCTGGATGACCGCCCTGCCCGTCACACGGCTGACTGTCCTGCGTGCCCACCGACTCACCGCCCGCCGCACGATGCGCCTTCTGCAGCTGAGTGCCGTCACCGGTATCCACCTGACCTTGGTCTGCCACCGCCCGCACTTTCCCGCCGCCTTGCACCAGGTCCTGCGGACGGTCGACTACTCCGTCACCGCCGACTTCGAGGCAGCCCGCCGCCACTACTACGGCACGCCGGTCACCGAACCCCCGCCTGCGGACGAGCCCGCCGGGCCGGCCGGTCGGTGGCTCACCCTGCCCGCACTGGAACGCCTCATCTCCTACGACAGCCCCCGCCCCTGCACCGACCCGTGCACCCCGCCCTCGATCGCCTGGCGGCACCGCCCACCGCCCGTGCCTCTCACTGCGCCCACCGCCCAGCGAGTCGCCCACCGCCTCCACACAGCGACCGCACATCCTCGCCTGGCCGCGGCCATCGCCGCCGCACTGTTCACCGGCGCCTCCCTCCAGCAACTCGCCACCGCACGCCCTCGCGACTACGACGATGCCGCGGCCACGCTCGCCCTGCACGACCGCACCCGCTACACCGACGGCTGCGCCGCCCACCCCGTACCGCCCTGGGCCAGCGTCTTCCTGCGGGCCGCTGTCTGCTTCACCCGTCTCGTCTCCGGCGAGGACCAGGAGCTGCTTGCCGCGCCAGGTGACCGTGCGCACCTGCTGCGCGTGGCGGAGACGGCCAGGCTGCGCCCGCCCCAGCCGCCCGCCGCAAAGGCCCGGTCGGCCGTGTGGAGTGGGACTGGTGCGAGCGGCAGGAAGCCGAGCAGTACGAAGCGGTGCCGTGCAGTCGCGTCAGGCCCTCGCGACGCTGAACACCCTGTTGCGGTCGCTCAAGGGGCAGGCTCAGCCGATCGAGAAGTCGGCGAACTCGGCGTCTCTGAAGGCGATGTGCAGGCCGTGGGCCCGGCGGTCCCATTCGCGGAAGTGGGCGTGCCCGAGCGCGCGGGCGAGGATCACCGTCTGCTGCTGCTCGCCCGCGCCGGCATCCCGGGCGGCGAACAGCTCCCGAGCCACCTCTCCCGGCAGATCTGGGTGATCCACCGCACCCGCGGATCGTCCGAGGAACCTGCCGCAGCAGCAAACCCGAACCGCGCCCTGGTATGGAAGACGAAGCCCTCCGCCTCAGCCCGGGCACGCCGACGGGCCCGTACCCGGGGCTGCCACCGAGCCAGGACTGCTTCCTCGATCGCCCGAACCTGCGCCGGACCCGGGGGACGACGCGCTCCTGGCTTCTTCGTCATCCACCGCTGCACGGTGCGCTGCGAAAGCCCCAGCACGGCGGCCACCTGCCGGGTGGAACCCCGATACGCTGCCAGCAGGAAACGCAGGCGGGCCTCGGTGCTTGAGGGAACGGGCCGGGTGCGCCAATGCGCGCTCCAAACCCTGCTCTATCTGTCCCACGTCCGCCTCTCGAAGCGGCCAGCCGACCAGGCCGACACCTGCAGTCCGTCGCGTCAGTTCTCCCACGTCGCCTGCCCCTGCCTGCCAGTTTCGGCATTCTCCAGACAGCGCTGGCTGACGCAGGCTACGAGCCCCTGGGCGAGCATCAGCGATAAGCCGACGGAGCGGAGAACAGACGCCGCGGGCATCCCGGTGCTGTCCCCCTGGTCCGAGCCCCAGGGCGAGGCGGGAGAGCTCCGCCGGAAGGAGACCTGGCTGATGATCTGCAGGTTTTTGTCAGTGGTGGTTCGGTGTTGTGATGTCAGTGGGTAAGTGGTGGGCTCTCTGCTGTTCAGTGAGTTGTCCTGGGTGGCTCGACTGCTGTCATGGATGCCGATCTGGCTCTGTCGTTTTTGGTGATGATGCTGGTCAGTTGGTTGCCGGTCGGTATGGCGCGGGGTGTGTTGTCGCTGGTCAGGGCTGTGGTAGCAGGGGATTGGGTGCCGAAGGTTGAGGCCGGGCGGGCATCGTCGCTTTCTACCGATGGGGACCGAGTGTGTAGTGGATTCCTGTTGCGGTGAGGCGGAGTTGTTCGCCGTCCTGGACTGTGATGAGGGGGAATAGCGGGCTGTCCGGGGCGCGGTCCTTGAGCTGTCCGTGAATGCCGGCGGCGCGTGCGAGGCGGTGTGTCCAGGTGGGGAGTGGGTAGATCCGGCATCGGCGGTGGGCTGTGCTGTCGTGGATTTTGACGGTGGTCACTGTTTCGTTGATGTCGATGCCGCGGATGAGCGCGAGCTGGTTGATGTCTGCCCCGGTGACCGCGTGGATGGTCAGGGCTGTGGCGTGCAGGGGGTGTGCCACCGTGGTCAGCCGGGCGGCGAGGCCGTTTGCCGGTATGCGGTCATGTCCTCGCTCGGGCTGTGCGCCGGGCGTCGTGGGGGCGAGTTCGGGTGCGCCCTGGCACCGGGCGCGTTTCGGGCGGTTTGTCACCACGCCGTCCGACGGTGCCGGGGAGGTGATCCACTGCCCGCCGTCCCGGCGATGAGAAGCAGGTTCGGTGGGCCGCTGCTGTCCGGCGCTTGGGGTACCGGTCGGTGAGTGTTCCGTCCGGTCTAGGGCGATACGGGCGTGGGGGAGGATGTCGATGAGGCGGTGTGGGGTTTCTTCGAGGAGCGTTCTCAGGGCAGGGGTGACCTGCCGGTGCCACAGGAGGGTGAGGCGTATACCGCACCGTTCCCGCAGGGCGAGTAGTTGTCTCTGGCGGGCGTGTGTGAGGCGGTCGGTGCGGCAGACGATGAGGTGCCCAATGCGATGGGTGAGCACCCAGGTGGCGACGGCATCCCAAGCGGGGCGCTGGGAATCGGCCCACGTCCCGTACTTTTCTCCGCCTTGGGGGAGTCGTTTGCCCAGGGCATAGAGGAGGTCGTGGGCGAGGGCGGCGGGCGCTCCGTTGGCGGGGCTGGGGTCGACGGTCAGACGTCCCAGGGCGGGTTCGTGTGCGGCATGCGCGGCGGCCGTCCAGGCGGGGTGGTCGTCCTTGTCGTGGATGACGGTGACTGGTGGTGGACCGCCGGCTGTCACTACATGCCGCCGATCTTGCTGTAGACCCAGCGCACGAGGTCTTCGTCGACCTGTTTGAGATTCAGTTTCTTCATGCCGGCGAGGATGTGGGTGGTGATGTTGGCCCAGTTGCGGAAGCTGCCGTGGGCGGCCTGCTTGTCGATCGCGTCGATCAACGCGGTGTCCACGTCCGCCCAGACGGGGTGGAAGGCGGGAATCGTCTCCCTCACTTCGTCCTTGGACATCCGGGTGAACTCCTGCCAGATGAAGATCCGGGAGGCCAGCATCGGCTCACGGCGCAGGACCTTGTAGCAGCCGTCACCCCCGGCGAAGATCACCGCGATGTTGGTGCGTTTGTCGTCCCACAGATGGCGCCAGAACTCGAACCCGGTCTTCTTCATCCACTGCGCCTCGTCACAGACCAGGACCCGGAACTCCTCGGCGAGCGCCTCCTTGAGGAGGGTGTCGAACTCGATCGGGCGGGTCGGCGGCTCACCCGGCAGCCCCAGCGCCTGGAAGAGACCGTGGCGGATGTCCCGGGGAGTCGGACCGGCCCGCAGCTCCAGGCGATGGGTGATGTCCGGGGCGAGATGCCGCAGTGCTGAGTTCACCGACATCGTTTTGCCGGATCCGGCCGGCCCGTAGACGCACATCATGGCTTTCGCCTCGATGACGGCCTCGATGTTGTCCCGCGTGGTCAGCAGCGTGTCGGTGCCGACCAACTGGGCCTGCTCCAAGCCCAGGAAGTGGTCTTCGCTCTCGTCGGGCAGCAGCCCGTAGTCCAGATCAGCGATCATCAGCTTGGTCCTCATCAGGAGTAGGTGTGCGCGGGGGCCTCGGGCGGGCCCAGGTATCGGGCGCGGGGCCGTGCGGAACGAGATCGGGACGGGCCAGCGCACGGCGGTCCGTCTGTGCTGCTGCGCCCAGTTCCTCTTCGGCCTGCGCGGAGGTCGGGGAGGTGAGAGGCATGGGCGGGGCAGCCGTGGTGGAGGCTTCGAAGCGCTGGCGGCGCAGTTTCTCCGCGGCCTTCAGATCGGCTTTGAGCCGGCGGGCGGCCGCGGTCCGGGCGGCCTGGACGGAACGGATCTGTTCCCGGCTCGCCGCAGCGGCCAGGAACGCCGATCCGAGGTGGTGGCCGGTCGCGGCGTCGAAGACTTCGATGGTGTCGTCGTGATGGGGCAGGTGCCGTACCGAGACCTTGGTGCCGGTCCGGCCGTTCATCCACGGGGCGAGGTAATCGCGGCGGTGCCACCGCACCCCGCTGGTGCTGATGGTGTACGTACGCCCGTCGTCCTCCAAGGCGAACGTCGCCAACTGCCCTGGGGACACATCCGTGAGCGGCGTCGCGTCGGCCTGCCACGCCTGGAGGGGGGTTTTCCCATTCAGCGCGGACGGGCGATGGCGAGTGTTCCACCAAGTCACCCAGTCCAGCAGCAGCCCCACGAACGCCTCATACGTCAGGGGCGGGGCGCCGGGGTCGGCGAGCCGACCGCCGGTGAGCTTCTGCCGGCCGGTGTAGCGGGGGAGAGAGACGAGGAACATCTCCTCCACCGCGTCGTTCAGCGCCTCGATCGTGCCCTTCAAGTGAGGGGTGTAGGCGGGCAGGTCGGTCACGGGAACGGCGAGCGCGCCCATCGCCGCGGTGACCGCCCGGCACAGGAACTCCTTGCCGCGGTCGACCCGGATCTGACCGGGCAGCCCGCCCACCGGACCGAACGGCTCGGTGCGGGTGATCGCGATGCGCAAGGACGCCAGCACCGCGTCGCGGCTCGGAGCGTGCGCGGTGACCGCGACCCCGGTGATCGCCTTGGTGGCGCAGTCGATAAACCAGGTCACCCACGGCCTGGCCAGCTCACCCTCCACGTCCACCTCGACGGGCACGTGCTTGTGATCGCCCTCCCACACGGCGTTGCGGTGGGTGGCCGGCCGCTGCCCGAACACGTCGTGCGCGCGCCGCGCCGCTTCCCCGCTCTTGAGACCGGCACGTTCCCCGCGGGTCAGGTCCCGGCGGATCGCCCGGTGCAACGTGGAGAGCGACGGCACCGCGGTCGCGTCCGGATCCTCGGCCGCCCGCTGCACCAGCTCGGCGTGGACCCGTGAGGCGTTCCCGCCCCACAGCGCCAGCAGCCGCCGGACCTCCGTGGTGACCGTGAAATGGGACGACTCCACCCGGGCGAGGCGGTGATCCTCCCGGGCAGCGGCCAGCCACCGCCACACCGTCCGCTCCGACTTCCCCAACGCCTGTGCCACCAGGCGCACATGCGCGGTCGTCAGCTCTCCACGCTTGTCGAGGTCCAGCAACCGGGGCATCGCCGCCGCACGCCCCGACGCCAGCGGGAACACGGCCATCGGAGCGTCTCCGGGATCCTCGCCATGGCTTCCCGACATGTGCGGCCCCCTCCGCCGAGTACTGGACCGCACGGCCTGCCGTCCTGCTCCCAGGTATCCCAGCCCTTCGGCACCCAACTGACCGGAA
This sequence comes from Streptomyces sp. NPDC059008, assembly GCF_042749045.1. Taxonomy (NCBI): domain Bacteria; kingdom Bacillati; phylum Actinomycetota; class Actinomycetes; order Kitasatosporales; family Streptomycetaceae; genus Streptomyces; species Streptomyces sp. NPDC059008. The sequence continues at coordinate 65,321 of NZ_JBHYJC010000038.1, forward strand.
TCGGCATACGACTGACAGCACCATCGTCATCCGGTACAGCCGTGTCCGCGTACGGGGCTGGCGATCTGCTGGACGGCCTTCCGCAGGCGTCGTAGAGCTCCCGGGTGCACTCCGGGCTGAACCGCGGCCTTGGCCACCGTGCCGGCCAGGCCCACTCGGCGTTCCTCCGCCCTGGCCGCGACCACATAGAGCCCCTGCGGGAGGCGATCGGCAACCCCCGTCGCGAGGCAGCCGACGCCCGTGCCCGGGAAGAGGCCGGGCTTGCCCAGAAGGAGCACAAGGCACAGGTACAGCGCGCGGTGCAGGAGCAGGCGGCGAAGAAGGCAGCCGAGCGTGAGGCCTGCCGTCCCGTCTGCACCGGCTGCGGGGCGAAGTTCACCGACGCACGGTGGGAGGCGTCACAGAAGTCGGACTGGGCACCCGAAGGACTTTCACCCGCAGCTCTGCGGCGGCTGCAAGCACCAGGCGGTCAGCCAAAGGGACTGGACCTCCCCGGCTGTCGACTGGAGATCACAGACCCCCTACGCTGCGTGCTCGGGGAGTAACGAGATGGGGGGCCGATGGCTGATCCAATTGAGACTGAAGCACCGGATGACTCAGGGTCGGTCACGGTACGGCGGTTCGAATACCAGATACACATCTCCGTGCAAGCAGTCCTGGAGATGCTCGCAGGCGGAACGGTCATCCACGTGACCTGTGAGCACATCGAGGACGTAACCGTCGCCCGCAGAGGCGACCCCCGGTGCGCCGACGGTGTGTTCTGGGATTTCCAGCAGATCAAAACGAGGGATGCCGTCGAGCCCTGGACGCTCACAGACGTGTTCAAGAGCGGGCCCCTCAAGAGCATGTGGCGTACGCACGCAACCGTGGCGGGCACCGGTCTGACCTATCAGCTGACCGCTGGCATCGAGGGTCATCTCGACCCAGCAGACGAGGCGGTCGTTGCCTTGGCCCAAGGGCAAGGCGGAGACAACGCGGGATGCCTCAAGCGGGTTGCGACGCACCTGAAAGTTAAAGAGGACGCCCTCACCGATTTCCTTCCCTTGGTCCGCATCAGGCCGCTGCCACGGCGCGGTGACATCGAGCTGCGCAATACGCGGGTGCTGGCCGATCTCGGCCCGGGGCTCACCATGGCGACGATCGACGCCCTCTACATCGAGTTGCTCCGGCGCACTCGCGATGCGACTCAAGGCCTGCCGGTAGCCCGGTGGACAGAGCTCTTGGTTCTCGACAGTCCGCCCCCGGCTGTTTTGAACAAACGCATCACCGCAGCGGCCGTCGCCGACGTACGGCAGCGTCTGATCCGTCCCGACCATGTGTTGCTGGAAGACCTTTCCCAGCAACTGCATGGTCCCGAGACTGCGCTTGTCCGCAAGCTCCGGGCGGGTGCTGCGTCCAGGGAAGTCATCGAGGAGGCGCAGATGCTCCGAGCCCACGCTGAGCGCCACCGTTTCAAAGAGCTGGCCCTGGGAGCCTGGCCGGTCGACCAGGCTATCGAGACAGACCTCGACCAGCGTCTCCTGCTGTTGGCTCGCCGCACCGGCAGATCCCACAAGGGGCAGCCCCAGCCCGCTGATGCCATCTTCGATGAGCTACAGCGGCTCCTCGACGCCAACCCCAGCACGTACGACCGCCATCCCCTCTACGCCCAGGACGGGGTGCTCCTGATGGGCAGGGCATGCGCGATCTCGGACGAGTGCAAGTTCGACTGGGGGAGCGACCGGGATGCCTCCTAACACCACCGCGCCCATTACCGCCGTGCCGCCAGCACGGCCACCCTCGGCCGATGCCCAAGCCCGCCTGCTGCTACTCATCGACGTCTTCTCCCGAGCCAAGACGAGCAAGGGCATCGAGGGCCGCATGAAGCTGGCCAAGCTCGACTTCCTGCTGCGCTACCCCGACCGCTTCGACCGGCTCATGGCTGTTCGGCGGCCCAACGTCGATGCCGGCGAGAACCCGTGGCTGACGGGGACGATCGAGCAGAGCATGATCCGATACAAGTACGGGCCATGGGACCCCGCCTACTACGCGCTGCTCGGCACCCTCACAGGCAAAGGACTCATCGAGCCCAAACACGAGGACGCCATTGCGACCTACTGCACCACTGCGGCTGGGCATGACGTGGCGTGTGCTCTTGCTGAAAGCGAGAGCTGGCGCCCGGTGCGCGACCGGGCAGTGCTGTTGCGCCGGCACTTCAACCTGACCGGCATCACCTTGAAGAACCTGATCTACGAGACGTTCCCCGACATCGTCGAGGCGGACTGGGGGACCCATCTATGAGACTGCGCATCGAAGAGATCACCCTGGTCGGCACCAGCCGCACGATCCGCTTCGAACCCGGCATGAACGCGATCATCGGTTCTATGAGCGGCGGGAAGACCGCGACCGTCAGCTGCCTTCGGGCCCTGCTCGGTGCCGACGTGAGTGTCGTCCCCGAGCTTCGAGGACGGACGATCGCCGGCACCGTGCTGGTCGGAGATCGCCGATTCCGCATCGTTCGTCCCCTGGTCACCACCCCGAACGCCATGGTGGAGATCGCCGAGGTCGCAGGCCGCCGGGAAGTCTGGCGGCTGCCCGCCAGCCAGCTCCAAGCCGGGTACGACGCGACCTTCCGTGATTGGTGGCGCGACGTACTGAAGCTGCCCCGCCTGAGCGTTCCGCGTGCTCCCAACGACGACAGGAGCCCCCTGGTTCCTGTCACCATCAGTGACTACCTCATGTACTGCGTCCTTAGGCAGAAGGAGATCGACTCCTCCGTCTTCGGAACCCCGGACAACTACTCCAAGAACATCAAGCGCAAGTACGTCTTCGAGATCCTTTACGGCCTGTACGACCCCGAGGCAGCCGGCCTGCGCGACCGTCTACGCGAAGTCACCACAGAGCTGGCAGCGCTCACCGCAGATGCGAACACCCTCGAACGGATCCTCCAGACCACCGCCTTTGCATCCCGCGCCGAGCTGGAAATCGAGAGGCAGGAGACCGAGCGGGAGCTCACTCACGCTCGCCAAGCTGACATCCATCTCACCGGCAACATCAACCTTGCCGGGCCGAACACCCTCACGCTCCGCGAGCGGATCGCCGAGTCGGAAGCGGAGATCGCCCGGATCGCGGGTGCCACCGAGGCTGAAGCCGTCTCCGTCACCAACCTCCGGGAACTGCACGGACAGCTCATCGCCCAGAGCCGTCGACTGACGCGCGCCCTGGTCGCCGAGCGACTCCTCAACGACTTCGAGTTCCACACCTGCCCCCGCTGCGGAGCCGGCGTACCGGACAGGGGGGACGAGCACACTTGCCGCCTCTGCCTCCAGACCCCACCCGACCTGCCGGCGCCCTCGTCCCTCGCTGCAGAGCAGGACAGGGTCATCGAGCAAGTAACCGAGACAGAAGAACTCATCGCCCGGAGCACCCGCCGGCTCGCTCAGCTCCAGACAGCACTTGCTGCCCAGACCGAACACCGGACAGACCTTGGCGCCCAACTGGACCGTGCGACCTCCACCTACATCACCGACCAGGCAGACCGTATCCGAAGCGCTGCGGCCCAACAGGCCCGACTCGAGGAGCACCTCGCCCGCCTGGACGACGGCCTGGCCCTGCACGACCGGCTGGCAGGACAGGCCGAACGGGTGGCGGAACTGGAACGCGAGCAAGAAGACCTCAACAGTAAAATCGACGCCACCCGCCACAGCAACCAAGCTGTCAGCGAACGCCTGAGGAAACTAGACGACGCCTTCGAAGCCGTGCTCCGCAGCTTCGACGCACCCCGCTTCGACGATCAGCCAGGCTCCTACATCAACAAAAAGACGTACCTGCCTGTCGTAGATGGCCGTCCCTTCGCCGACCTGCAATCGCAAGGCGTCGAGGTACTGGTCAACGTCGCCCACGTCCTTGCACACCAACACGTAGCACTGAACGATGGCGACATCCCACTGCCTAACATCCTGATCATCGACGGCATCAGTAGCAACGTCGGCCACGAAGGCGTCGACCTTGAACGCCTGCGCAAGATGTACGCCAGCCTCCTACGCACTGCCACCGAACACATCGACCGCCTGCAGATCATCGTCACCGACAACGACTCCCCTCCGATCGAGGGCATTCACCGGCCACTTGAGCTGTCCGATACAGACAGACTCGTCCCCATGCCCCCTGCAGAACCCGGTGAGGCGCGGCCTGCAGACGTACCCCCGGAAGAAGGGGTCGGCGACTGACGACCGCAGCGGGGCCGGCCAGGTTCATCCTGCCCGGCCCCGCTGCTGCGCTCGCCTACACGGCTACGTCCATCGCATCCCGATCTCGGACAGCTGCTCCATCCGCTTCGTGGACAGCGTCGCGGCCCGGCTGCGCTGGTTCCCGATCCACGCCCCGAGCCGGAGCTCCCGCTCCTCCTGGTCCTCGCCGACGATCCGTTCGACGTGCTTCCTCGGCACCCTCAGGTGCCCCTCGCGCTCGTAGAACTGCTTGGCGGCCTCGTAGTTCAGCGCCCACTTGTCAGCCTGCGTACGGCGCGGCTGCGGCTTCTCGTCCTCGGCCGCGGGCTCGATCCCGAGGACCTGCTCACACATCCACTGCTGCACGGTGGTGAGGTTGTCCCACCCGAGCCGGACCGAGCGCACCCACCGTCCGAGGTCCTCGCCCTGGTGCACGACGACACCGGGCTCGGTCGGTAGCTCGCCGCCGGCTTCCAGGTGGAGCCGGACGAGGTGGAAGGCACGCTGCCAGTCCACCGGCCAGGCCGGGCACCATGACGGGTCGATGTCCTCCAGCTGCTCGCGCCGCTCGGCCGACAGGGCGCCGGCCGACGACTGCACAGGCAGCCCCTCGGCCCGCCGCTGCTCGATCTCCACGGCCTTCCGCGCGGCGGCCCGCGCGTTCTTCAACCAGACGCCCACCGCCGCGCCCTGGAACGTGGCGTCCAACGGGGCCAGGAGGTGGCCGTGTTCGGCGGCCCATCCGCGCGCGATGGTCAGGCCCTCTTCCCAGGCGACGCCGAAGTGGGACCAGACCATGCCGAGCCTGTCGAGCTGCTCGATGCGGTCCTCGTCCATGCCCCCGCGGGCGTAGAACCTCCGGGCGTCGGCGATCCACTGCCCCAACGGGAAGTTCCTGAGCGAGGCCGGCCACCCCTTGGCCTCCGCCTCCTGGTCCTCGGGCACGCGGTACGTGAACGGCACCTTCAGGTGCCCGTGCTCGCGGGCGTAGATGACGGCGGCTTCCACGCCGCGCCGCCAGTGCTCGTGCTCAGGGTTGAGGACTCGGAGGTTGATGAACGCGGCCAGTTGCGCCGGGTCACGCGGCGTGGAGAACTTCAGCAGCTCCCGGGCGGGTGCCGACGGACCACCGGATCCGTTCCCCTCCCCCCGGCTCTGCTGGCCCTGTGCGCCTTTCTGGACGGGTTTGTAGGCGCTCGGGGCCTGCTGCTCGGCCAATGCCTCCACCACCCGGGCGTCGTGCGCTCTGAGCGCCTCCAGCAGCTTCGCCAGGCCTCCGAATGCCCGGGACGTGAGCATGTTGTCCGCCGTCTCGCCCGGCCCCAGCAGAACGGGCACCACGAGCGAAGCGACCTTGCCCTCACCCGGCTCCATCCGCAGCGCCCGGCCCACCGCCTGGACCAGATCGGGCATCGAGCCGCGCACATCCGCCCAGTACACGGAGTCGCAGTTCTTCGTGTCGACGCCCTCGCCCAGCACCTTCACCGAGCCCAGGAACCCCTTCTCCACGACCGTGCCGTCCGTGGCGATGCCGTCGGCGAACTCCCCGAGGACCCGCCGCCGGTGGTTGGGCTTGTGCTCACCGCACAGCCAGTCCGCCCAAATCGTCTTCGGGTACAGCTCCGAGTCACCGGCGTGCAGCTGCGCGGCGACGTCGGGAAGGCCGGCCGCGAAAGCCTCGGCCTCCTTCACCGCGTGGTGGAAGACCAGCGTGCGCCGGAAGTTCTCCTCCGAGGACGCCTTCAGCAGCGCGGCCTGGAGCGCGGCGAGCCGGGACCCACGCACCTGGTCTGATCGGCCCTCAGCACCCAGGAGCTGAGCAGCCTGGAGCTGGGGGTCGGTGATGTCCACGCACACCACCTGGTACGGCGCGCAGATCCCCCGGTCGATCGCCTCGGACAGCGTGAGGGTGTAGCAGCGGGCCCCGAACGGCCCGTCCGGGTCGTCCTCCATGCTCGCCACCAGCTCGCCCGGCGCGCCCTGCTCCTGGTCCTCGTCCAGCTGCCACAGCCGGGGCGTGGCGGTCATGTACAGCCGCCGCAGGGACGGGATGCGGGTGTTGTCGTGGACGACCGCCCACGGCTTACCCAGCCGACCCGAAGTCCGGTGCGCCTCATCTACCACGATCAGGTCCCAGCCCGGGAGACCGGCCTTGTGAGCCCGCTCCAGCGTGCCGAGCCCGAGGGAGGCATACGTGGCGAACACGGTCACCTTGTCGAACGGCCGCACCCAGTCGACCAGCTCTTCCACGTCCGTGGTGTTCGGGAAGGCCACGTCCTCGCCTCGCAGGGACGAGACCCCGATCATTAGGCCCGTACGGCCGCCCTCGCGCCACGCGGCCTCGGTCTGAGCGAGCAGGTCCAGCGAGGGTACGAGCACCAGCACACGACCCGCCCGGAGCTCTTCCGCGCTGCGCACAGCAACGAGGGTCTTGCCGGAGCCGGTCGCCATGACCACCTGCGTCCGCAGGCCTCGCTCATGCACGGTCGATCGTGCGGGCAATTCGAGGACGCGTAGTACTGCATCCACGGCTTCTCGCTGGTGGGGACGGAGTTCGGACGCTGCCATCCTGGTCTGCTCCTCGTCTAGGCGACCGGAGTGGTCTCAACTTGCTGGGAAGCGAGAAACCTGTACCGCCAGCCGGAGAGAAGCCTCCGCGGTTGAGCGGGTCGCGTCCTCCGACGCGGGAAGCAAGCATGATCAGCAGCGGCTTCTTCGTGCTCAGAGGCGGCACCGTCTGACTCCATAACTTATCTCCACCTATAAATGAAGCATACTAGAGAGAGCGCCAAGAATATTCCCCTTGCCGGGCCCTGAAGGCGATACGACCCTCACCGCGGCATATCCTGCCCGCCACCACGAAACGAGGGCACAAATGAACCAACGCTTGACCGCCACAGTCCTACTCTGCTTCGGCACCGGTCTCCTCACCGGATGCTTCATGGAACCGGAAGCGCAAGACGTCAGCCGCTCCGACCTCGTGGGCCGCTGGCACGCCGGCGAATCGTGCGACTCCTCTCTTGTACTGAAGAAGGACGGTTCGGCGCGGTGGAAGCGGTGGGCGACGGGCTACAGCGTGAGCAAGACCCGTATCACCGGCAGGGAGAACGGCAAGGGAACCTGGTGGCTGGAGACTTTCCAGGGCAAGCAGACTTTCGAGGTGAAGAGAGGCAACACCTTCGAGCCGTTGATGCTGCTGCAGGGAGATGGCCGACTGATCCTTCTTCAGATACCCGAGGATGACCCGGACAACAGCATCGGATGCCGTTTCAAGCGGGTCGATGGCCAGAAATTCAACTGATGCCTCACCCCCTCCCGACTACTTGTCAACCCCTTCCCCCTTCTTGCTCCTGGCGGCCCGTCAACCGCGTACACCCCCCGAGGCCGTAGCCCGCCTAGTGACGCGAAGCGTCACTAGTGGCTGGAGCGCAGCGGAAGCCACCGGCCGGCCGGAGGCCGGCCGCGCCTCGCAACGCGAGGCGCCCGCACTGCAGTTAGCGGTGCGCGCGCAGCGCGTGCCGCCTGGCGGTGAGCGGAGCGAACCGCATCCGCTCACGCGGAGCGTGAGCGCAACACCCGCGCGCAGCGCGGGTGTTCGCTTCTTCGCGCGC